>WJLL01000014.1 GCA_014728535.1 Candidatus Portnoyibacteriota bacterium | reverse complement strand
CCAGAAGTAGAAGAAGAAACAAAAAACAAGACACCAGAAGAATTAAGAAAAGAATTAAAAGAAAAGAATGAAACAGGATTAACTATAGAAGAATACCTAATATTCCAAAGAGACTATACTCAAAGACACATAAAGGAAGAAAAGCCGCATCCTGACACTGAAGACGTCACCTGGCTGTTAGACTCTGAACTAAACCAACAATCAACAGATCCTGGCCAGATTTTGTCTGCTTGTTGGTTTCCGGGCTCTTCTCAGGTCCGCGTGGATTCTGATCCTCCTTCGAATCGTTATTCTGACAGTGGGGCTCGCTCCTCAGCCATCTTTCAAATTTGATTTTTGATATTTGAGTTTTTACCCAACATATTCACAAAAGCTGATTGCTTCAGCTTTTTTATTTTGTTAATATATACTCTATGGCTGATGAAAAAATAGACAAATTACCACCTCAAAGCATTGAAGCAGAACAATCTGTTTTAGGCTCTGTCTTATTAGATAAAAGAGCTATTGTTAAAATAGCTGATATGATTAGCTATGAAGATTTCTATAAAGATAATCATGGTTTAATATTTAAAACAATGCTTGAATTATTTGAAAAAGGAGAACCAATTGATATTATGAGTGTTTCTAATAAATTAGAAGAAAAAGGCAAGTTAGATATTGTTGGAGGTGCTAGTTATTTAACAAACCTTGTTAATTTTGTTCCTACTGCAGGAAATATTGCTCATTATGCAAAAATCGTTCAAAGAAAGAAAATGCTAAGAGACTTAATCAATGCTTCTCATAATATTAGCCAAATCAGCTATCAAGAATCAGAAGAAATAGAGAAAATATTAGATGAAGCAGAAAAACACATTTTTGCTGTTTCTCAAAGATCTCTTAAAAGAGCTTTTGTCCCAATAAAACCCGCTCTTGAAGAGGCCTTTGAAAGAATAGACAAACTACATAATCAAAAAGAAGGAGCTTTGCGAGGCATTCCTACTGGATTTACTGAATTAGATAATTATTTAGCTGGCTTACAAAAATCTGACTACATTTTATTAGCTGCTAGACCTAGTTTGGGTAAAACCACTTTGGGTCTTGATATGGCTAGGCATATTGCTGTAGAGAAAAAAGTTCCTGTAGGAATATTTAGCTTAGAAATGTCCGCAGCTCAATTAGTTGATAGATTGCTGTGTGCTGAAGCTAATATAGATTTGTGGAGATTAAGAACTGGCAAATTGTCTGCTAAAGGAGAAGATAATGATTTTTCCAAGATTCAAGAAGCAATGGGTGTTTTGTCTGATAGTCCAATATATATAGATGATACTCCTAGTGCTAGTGTTATGGAAATTAGAGCCAAGGCTCGTAGATTGCAAGCAGAAAGAGGTTTGGGTTTAATTATTGTAGATTATATTCAATTAATTAATCCTTTAAATCCTAGAGAAAGCATAGTTCAGCAAACAACAGAGATTTCTCGTTCTTTAAAAGCTCTAGCCAGAGAATTAGATGTTCCTTTGATTGCTATTTCTCAATTATCTAGAGCAACAGAACAGAGATCTCCTCGCATACCAAGATTGGCTGACTTGAGAGAATCTGGCTCTTTAGAGCAGGATGCTGATGTTGTTATTTTAATTTATAGGGAAGACCTTGATCTTAAAGACACTGAAAGAAAAAACATAGCAGACATTATTATTGCTAAACATCGTAATGGTCCTATTGGTCAGGTTGAGTTGTATTTTAATTCTGATTATGTTAGTTTCCGCAATTTAGATAAAAGACACTCTGATGATTTTTAAAAATGCTTCCTAAGCCTATTCAAAACTTAATAGATGAGTTTGCTAAATTGCCGTCTGTCGGCCCAAGACAAGCGGCTCGTTTTGTTTTTTATTTATTGCATCAACCCAAAGAAGAAATTGAAAAATTAGCAAAAAAATTATTTGTTTTACAAAAAATAGACTATTGTTCTTTTTGTAATAGGATTATAGAGTCTAATGGTGGAAAAACTCCTTTGTGTGATATATGCAAAGATAAAAAAAGAGATAGAAGCACTGTCTGTATTGTTGAAAAAGACACTGATATTGAGGCAATTGAAAAAACTAAGAGATACGAAGGCATTTATTATATTATTGGAAACGATAATGAAAAAGAACAATTAAAGAGATTAAAAGATTTAATTAATAGAATTAAAAAATCTGATAAAAAATTAAAGGAGATTATTATTGCTACCGATGCTACTACAGAGGGAGAAACCATTGCTTTGTATATAGCCAGACAATTAAAAGAATTAAAGAAAGATAATCCTGATTTAGTTATTAGCAGATTAGGTCGAGGATTGTCTACTGGCAGTGAATTGGAATATATGGATGAAGATACTTTGGTTAATGCTTTGCTGGGAAGGAAATAAATAATAAGTTTGTTTATTAAAAAAGAGACGGACTATACCGTCTCTTTTTGTTTAATAAATTTTTTCATATTTGGGAGAGAATAAGATTGTTCTCTTTCCTCCCCCTTCTTTTTCAACCACAATTCCTTCTGGAGGATGTGGCTTGATCAGGAAGAATGTTTTTCCGATGAATTCTTCTTTGTTTTTTCTGATCTCGTTTTTATTAAATCCTGTAATTCTTACCTTGATCATTTTTCCTCCTTTTCTAATTTATATTTAGAGTATCATATATTCCTCTTTTTGTCAAGTAAAATATATTAAAAGAGACGGACTATACCGTCTCTTTTTGTTTAATAAAGTTGGATGCTTTCAGCAAACTATCAAATGTTCCAGCATCTATCCATTCTTTGTTAGTTATATAGTAATTCAGTTCTCCCCTATTTAGATATGCATTGTTTACATCAGTAATTTCATATTCATTTCTTTTTGAGGGCTTGAGTGTTTTGATAATATCAAACACATTACTATCATAAAGATAAAATCCTGTAACAATATAGTTTGTTTTTGGTCTTTTAGGCTTTTCTTCTATTTTCTTTATCTTTCTGTTTTCAAACTCAATCACTCCAAATCTTTGTGGATCAGGCACTTTCTTTATAATTATCTTTGCTCCTCTTTTTTGTTCCTTAAATTCTTCCACTGGCCTCTTCATGCTTTCTTCATAAATATTATCTCCTAGAATAAGAGCAACAAGGTCATTGTTTACAAAGCTTTCTGCTAATCCTAATCCATGAGCTATTCCTCTTGGTTCGTTTTGTATTGCATATGTAAATTTTGCTTTTTTGTCCTTTTTCAAGTTTAACAGTTTTCTGATCTGTTGATAATGTTCTGTTCCAGATATAATGAGAATATCTTTTATTCCTGCTTCTACTAGGGCGTGGACGGGATAATAAATTAAAGGCTTGTTATATACTGGCAAAAGATGTTTGTTTATCACATTTGTCAGCGGTCTTAGCCTTGTTCCTGTTCCACCAGCCAAAATTACTCCTTTCATTGCATTGCCTCCTTTTAAAAGAACAGTTTTGAATTTAAATTACAGCTTTGACAAGCTGTAATTTTTGTCTTTACTTTTTTGTTTTTGTTTCTTTCTTTGGTTTTTCTTTTTTCTTTATCTGTCTTGTAGTGATATCCTTTATCTCTATTTTTGTATATGGTTGTTTGTGTCCTCTTTTTTTCTTATATCTTTTCTTTGATTTGTACTTAAATACAATTACCTTGTCTCCCCTGCCTTGTTCTATTATTTCTGCTATAACTTTTGTGTTTTTTACTTTTGGTCTTCCCACTTCTGTTTTCTTGTTTTTTTGAATTAATAAAACATCAGTGAATTCTATTTTATCACCTTCTTTTTTGTTTATTTTTTCTATCTCTATTTTATCTCCTTTTTTTACAAGATATTGTTTACCTCCTGTTTTGATTACTGCTAACATAGTTTTTATTTAGTTTAATCTTCTTTATTTTTTGGTTTTTCTAATTTTTTTGGATTTATTTTTTCTTTTCCGTCAGTAATTTTAGCTGTATCTTTTTCTATTTTTGCAAACTCTTTATATGCCTTATTGTATGTACTGACAGTAGTTCCTAGATGTGTACCTAGTTTACCAAGAAATTCATTATAATTCAAGAGGTGCTTCCTTAAAACCTCTACTCTCTTTAAAATATCCTTGGCAGATTCTTCTATTTGAAGAGCCCTTAGGCCCTGTAATACTGTTTGTAAATAAGCATAAAATGATGTTGGAGATACTACTATAACATGTTTTTCTTTAAATGCATATTCTATTAGATCATATGTGCTTATTTTTACAGCTCCTACCTGATTTATTAATAAATCATAATATATTCCTTCAGAAGGAATGAACATAAAAGCAAAATCCATTGTTCCTTCTGTTGGTCTAATGTATTTTGATGTTTCTTCTATTCTTTTCTTTAGATCTTGTTTTAGATTTTTTTCTAATTCTTTTCTTGTTTGAGGATCTTTCTCTTCTAATAATCTATTATAGTTTTCTAATGAGAATTTTGAATCTATTGGTATTATTTTGTCTTTAATGAAAATAGCAGCATCTACTATTTCTCCATCTTCAAATTTATATTGAAGCTGATATTGATTTGGTTGAAAAACATTTTTTAGAAGTGTTTCTAGAAAATATTCTCCCAAGATTCCTCTTTGTTTTGGATTGGCTAGAATATCGCTTAGTTTATCTAGCTGGTTTTTTACATCTTTTACATGCTGATTATCTGCATGTATTTTTTCTAATTGAGATGTTATTTCTCTTATTCTTGTTGTTGCATCTCTTGCTATCCTGCCGCTTTCTTGGAGTTGTTTTTGCATTGAATCCATGCTTTTTTCTCTTGATTCCATCATTTCTTTCTTTATCTCTCTTAATTCTTCTTTTAAACCCTTATTATCTCCTTTCTTGAAAAGGAGATATATTATTACTGCTATTAATATTGCTATTAATATATATTCAATCATATCTTTATTTTAATAAAAATTCTGCTAAAAGGAAAATTCCATATATTATCATTAGAAATATTCCTTCTTTTATTGATATTTTTTCTCTTGTAGCTAAGAATAGGTTAGATATAAGTATCGCTATTATCATAAAACCTCCACCTATGTATATGACATTTAAGTTTTGAATCTGTATTGGACTGATAATTGAAACAATGCCCAGTATAAGAGTTGAGTTAATTACTATGCTTCCTACTAGATTGCCTAAACTTAATCCCTCGTGTTTTGAAATTACTGCTCTGGCCCCAAATACTAATTCCGGCAAAGAAGTGCCTAGCGCAACAAGTATCACTCCTATTAAGGTTAATGGGAGGTATAGTTCTTTGGCTATTAGTTTTGCTGACTCTACTACACCACAGGCACTAAGCATTAATAGAGCAATGGATATTATGAAGAATAAAATGCTTTTAATTAGCTTCTTATATCCTTCTACTCCTCTTTTCATGTGATTCAGTCTTTTTGTAAAAGCATCTTTGTTTCTTAGCATATGGTAAATATACCAGCTAAAGGCTATTAATAGCACTGCTCCTTCTGCTCTTGATATTTGTTTGTCTAATAATAGAAGAAGGGGCAAGAGTGATATGAATAATATTATCCAGGCATCTTTTTTTGCTATTTTGCTTTCTATTCTTAGTCCTTTGGCTATTACTGCAATAAAGCCAAGAATAAACGTTAAATTTACTAGATTTGACCCTATTACATTCCCTAGAGATATTGTTGGAGCCTTGCTTATAGCAGAAGTTATTCCTACAAAAAGCTCTGGCACTGATGTTGCAAATGCCATTAAAATAAAGGCAAATACATACTCTGTTAGCCTGAAGTATTTAGACATCATTGTCAGTGTTTTTACTAGAGCTGCTCCGCTTTTAATTAGGATATAGCAGGAAATTATGAATATTAAGAGATAAAGGATAATCATGATTTCTTTTTGAAAAACAGTTTTGCAATTTCAATTAGTATTAGATTAATAATACCAATAGCTATAAATAAAAGCCAGTCAAAAGGATTTAGAGGCACTGTCTTTAATAGTTTTTGGAATATTGGTATATATACTGCTGCTAATAGTGTAATTATTGAAATAATCCAGGCAAGTATTATTGTTTTATTTGAAAAAGGATTTATTTCCCATATATTCTTTCTTAGGCTCCTACAAGGGAAAGTAAAGAATATTGCTCCTACGCTTAATCCTGCGAATATTACAGTCCTTATTTCTTCTAAAGGCATGTCTCTGTCTAGAAGCCAGAAGAAAAGGCCTAGAAGTAAAAGATCTGTAAATATTCCAATAGCAAATATTATTACTTTCATTTCTCTATTTAATAAAGGAGATTCTGGTTCTTCTGGCTTTCTTTTCATAATATCTTTTTCTTCTTTTTCAAATCCTAGAGCTATAGCTGGAAAACTATCTTGTATTAGATTTACCCAAAGTATTTGAGCTGGAAGAACAGGCAGAGGAAATGTCCCTATAATACTCGCTCCTATTAAAATCATTTCTGTAAAACTGAAAGAAAAAAGATATGTTATTACCTTTCTAATATTGTCTATTATTGTTCTTCCCTCTTTTACTGCCGTTACTATGACATAAAAATTATCTGATAAAAGCACTAGATCTGATGCTTCTTTGGCTACATCTGTTCCAGATCCTAGGGCTACTCCTATGTTTGCCTTCTTAAGGGCCGGAGCATCATTTACTCCATCCCCTGTCATTGCCACTACTTCTCCGTTTTTTTGCCAGGCCTCAACTATTCTTAATTTTTGTTGCGGCTCTACTCTTGCATATATTGTTATGTCTTTTAATCTTTTTTTAAATTCTTTATCAGTTATCTTATTAAAATCCTTTCCCTCTATTACATTTTTTGATTCTGCTGGTATTCCTAGTTCTTCTGCTATTGCTCTAGCTGTTAGCGCGTGGTCTCCTGTCACTATAATGGGTCTCATTCCTGCTTGTTTACATGTTTTTACTGCTTGCTTTACTCTTGCTCTTAAGGGGTCTTTTATTGCAATAAATGCAATAAAAACCATTTCTTCTAAATGTTTTTCATATATTCCTTGTTTTTGTTCTTCTGATATCTCTCCTATTTCTTCTTGCTTCTTTATCTGCTTAATAAATTCATCTTTTTTTATCTTCTTGTATGATGCAGCTATTAGTCTTAATCCTTTACTGTTTAGTTTTTCAAATTTCTTTTTTAATTTTTCTTTTTCTTTTTTTGTTAGTTTCTTTTTTCTTGATTTCCCTTCAATATGAGTGGCTTTTTCTAGTATTATTTCTGGCGCTCCTAGCATGTATATTATATCTTGTGTTTTTTCTAGAGAATGAACTGAAGCAGAATACTTATGTTCTGGAGAGAAAGGAAGTGAGTCTATTTGCGGTTCTTGTTTTTTTAATTTTTCTTTTGTTATTCCTTCTTGAATTCCTGCTTTTATTATTGCTTTTTCTGTTGGTCTCCCCCTTATTATCCATTTATGCATTGGATCTTCAACATTTTCAATAAAAGCCTCGCTACAGGCCACTCCTGCTTTTAATGCTTTCTTTATTATTCTTGGATTTTCTTTTAATGAAAATATTTCCGTTACTTGCATTTTTGCTTCAGTCAGTGTTCCTGTTTTGTCTGTACATATTACAGACGTTGATCCCAATACTTCAGCTGCTACCAACCTTCTTACTAGCCCCTTTTTTCTTAATATTCTTTCCATTCCTAAAGCTAAAATTACTGTTATAGCTATGGGTAGCCCCTCTGGTATAGCTGCTACAGCTACTGCTACTGCTGTTACAAACATTTCTAATGTATCCCTGCCTGTTATTGCTCCAGCTATAAAAAGAGCCAATGAAATAGCTCCTACTGCTATAGCCACTATCTTGCTAAATTTAGCTATTTTCTTTTGATAGGGTGTTTCTGTTTTTTCTACTTCACTTAAAGATGTGGCTACTTTTCCTATTTCTGTTTTTATTCCGATTCCTGTTACTACTGCTAATCCCCTGCCGCTCTCTATTATTGTCCCCATATATACCATATTTTTTCTATCCGCTAGAGGGGTTCCTTTTGGTAGTTTTTTGATTGTCTTTTCTGAAGCTAGCCACTCCCCTGTTAGAGCAGCTTCATTGATTTTCAAAGAATAATTTTCAATTATTCTTGCATCAGCAGGAACCTTGTCTCCTGCTTTAAGAACAATAATATCTCCCATTATTACATGGTTTTGTGATATTTCTTTTTCTTTTCCATTTCTTATTACAATAGCCTTGTCTCTTACTGCTTTTTTTAGTTTTGAAAGTATTTGAGATGTCTTATTTTCTTGAAAATATCCTATGAATGCATTTAAAAAAACAGCAGCAAAAATTACTACTGAATCTGTCCAGTCTTGAAGAGCTAGAGTAACAAAGCCAGCTATAACTAAAATATATATTAAGGGGCTCTTAAATTGCTCAAGAAATATTTTGGCCTTAGATAAAGGCTTTTCTTCTGGCAGTGCATTTAAGCCAAACTTACGAAGCCTTTTTTGTGCTTCTTCTTGTGTTAGGCCCTTCTTTGTTGTGTTTGTTTTTTTTAAAACCTCACTGGCTGTTAGGTTGTGCCAGTTTTGTTTTGGACTAGTCATACCTTTTTATTTTACCACGAAATTGAGGAAAATAAAAAGGAGGGAGCAATATAGTATTACTCCCTCTTGGGTTTACTTAATGATCCGCGGTGTTATAAATACAACCACCTCGGCTTCTTTTTGAATTTTTTCTTTCCCTCCAAAGATAAAATTGAGGCCTGGAATTGCTCCCAGCACAGGCACTCCTTGGCCTGTTTCTTTTTTAGTGATCATCATTAGACCGCCTATTCCGAATGTTTCTCCGTTTTCCAAAGATACATTGGTTGTTTCTGATCTGCGGGCAATGATGGGTAATTTCTGTGAATTACCTCCGTCTTGGCCTACTGAAAATTCTCTCTCTCCTACAATATCAGACACTTCTTGAGAAACTCTTAAGCTGATTTCTCCACTTCTAGTGACAAAAGGCTTGACTTCGATCTTCAATCCTACTTCTACTTCTTTTGTAGTAAAGTAAGAATAATAGGATCCACCTCCAGAAAGAATAAGGAACAGATGTTCTTCTGTTACTTTAATATCAGCGGCTTCGCCATCTGATACAACGAGTCTGGGTTGAGCTTTGATGTACACGTTGGCCCTTTTGTCTCTCATTTCAACTACGTTCATCAGGTTGGCAACCAAATCTCCTCCATAGGCCAGATCTGTGCTTTTTGAAGCTGATCCGGAAAATGAAGCATTTAGGTTGATGTTTCCCCAATTCATTCCTAGATTCATTCTTTCTTCCCATTGAATTACTGCTATTACTGCAGATATTTCAATTTGTCTTCTGCTTCCGTCTACCAGCATTATGTCTTTTTCCAACCTATTAACAACAGATTCAGGTCCAGAAAGTGTAATAGAAGTTCCGCCCTCGCTGGCTTTCAAATAAGGATCGAAGTGATCTGAAAGCCTGTCTAAAACTACATCAGCTTCTATGTTGGTTTTAACTACCCTTGTTTCAGACAGAGGCTCAAAGCTTAGAGTTTCAGGAAATCCTGATCCTACAAGATAGTATTCGGAATTTCCTGCTTTTACACGTTTAAAGGTGTAGCCTCCAGGAAAAAGTACCATCTGTAAAGCGGTTTCTAAAGGAACTTGGTCAAGTTCTACTGAAACTGGACCTTGAACAGTAGCATCAGGAATAATATTTACTCCTGCCTGGGTCGCTATATCCATTAAAATCGATCTGATATCAGCTTCAACAAATACATTGCTTACCTTTGGCTGTTCTGCCAGTCTTTGTTTTTCTTCTTTCTTTAAAGCCTGCGTTACTTCTTGGGCTTTTTTGGCTTCTTCTTGCTCCAAAGCCTTGATTTCTTCCTTGGTCAGAGTTGGAGGTTCGGGCTTAGTGGGTAAATCCACTGGCTTGAATTGCTGTACAGCGCATCCGCTGAGAAGCATTGCTCCAACAAACAAGATTCCGAAAATTTTTACCAATTTCATTTGTTTCCTCCTTTTTGGTTTTTACCCACCCTGACACTTATCTTTGCTTCTTTTCCTGTGTCAGGCTTAAGGGTAATTTGACCTTTTTTGGTCTCTTGATTTGGATTTGAAATAATTACCTTGATGTTTCTTGATCTTCCTGGTTGAAGAATAAGGGTTGAAGGTGATACTTCAATCCACTCATCAGAATCAATTAAGACATGGAGAGGCTTATAATCCGTGTTAGTAGCTTTGATCACTTTTGTTCTTAGTTGAGCTTCCTTCTCAATGCTTATTTCTTCTAAGTTAATTACAAGGAATTCTGCTTTATCTTCATTTTCCTCTACTTCTCTGGTGATAGAAAATGCTGATTGTAGTCTTGCTTTTCTGAATTTGTAGCCATAGTCGTATGCCACGTCTACTACATATTCTCCTGGAGGTAGGGGTCTTTCAATTGTTCCTACAAAATCCCTAGCATTTCCAGGAAAAATAAAGGCTTCTTTTTTACCACCACCCATTGGTTGCATAACTACTTGTGCATACATAGTTTTTCCATCTTTGCTTCGCACATAAACAGTACCAAGAACATCAAGATGAATATTTCCCTTGTTCTGGAAAGTGGAAATAATTTTAAGCTTGTTATTACTTTCTTTTACCTCTGCTGATATTGCTTCTCCTTCTTTTTTGTAGATTCTTCCAGGAACATCGAGCACTATAACCACAGCAACTCTTTGTTTCATGTTGACCATAAAAGGTCTTTGCTCTGCTTTCATTGCAGTAGATCTTGTTGGTTCACACATAATTACAGCATAATACTCTCCTGGTTCTGCCCTCAAAGGAACAGAAATGCTAAAATTTACTTCTTTTGTCTGTGATCCTAAAAGATTTATTTCACTTTTAGCAATATCAATCCAGGGCACTGCAGAATGCTTGAAGCCTTCTTTTCTTTCAAATACTAAGGCCCCATTCCTTTTCATAGATATGTCTGTAGGATAAAGTAGTAGGCTTTCTGTCTCTATCCCCTTGCTTGTTGTAAAATTTAAAACAAATTCCTGAGTTTCACCCCTAGGAATAGTTAAATTAAATCTTACAGGGCTTACTCTAAAAGCATAAGTTATACTAAAGAGCATTGCTACAAGAAAGACCATAAATACAATTTTCTCTTTCATTCAATCTCTCCTTTCATAATTTAATTATGGTTGTTGTTAGATTGGCCAGATAAGTCCCAGCATCATCTGATATATCTGATTCTTTTGAATCAGATTTTGCATGGATTTCCAGGTCTAAGAATAGATTATATGGCTTTTGAAGAAACTTTGGAAATATGGGTATTTCCATTTGAATTAATTCTTCTGGGGTTTTGTTTTCAAACATTAGTGGCTCTGACAAGTCTTCTGAATAAATTTTTCCAGAATAAAGAGTCTCTAAACGATCAAAAGAACCAGTGCCACCAGAAGAAACTGTTTCTTCTCTAGACAAAACTGGAATATTAGTGCCAGGAGCTCTGCCTGAAAACAGGACCTTGCATGGCCCTATTATATTCTCCCCTAACAATATACCAACCATTTTGCTGTTACTTTCTCCGCCAGGCACTTGGATGTTGTTTAATTGAACATCATCGCTAAAGCCTAAAGCAAAGAAAATTGAAAGAAAAAAAACCAAAAAGATTTTAGTTTTCATCTTATCGCCTCTCTTTCATTAAATTTTAAAGAACTTAAATTTTTTATTTTAAATTAGATTAACACATTATATATTTTTAGTCAAGCTTTGAAAAGAAAAAAGGGGCTCTTCTCGAGCCCCCCTTCAATACTAATAAGCAAAAGAAGGGTGAATCAAATGGTTAGATGGCCGCGAATGTCACAGTAAGATAGGCTTCGTAGACACCCGCATCAGCCGAATCTTCCCAGGTAAATGCCGGATTAATTTCAGTTGTTCTAATCGGCACCGTACCATGGCTGGTTCCGCCGTTAATATCAATGGTCATTTGCATGTGCACCTGACCATTATGAGGCGCTTCTGTGTAGGATTTGCTTATGGGAAACAGACCGGAATAATCAAACCAATCAGTAAAATCATTTGACTGACCGTTCATTAAGAACTTAATGTTATACAGGGTCCTTAACTGGTCATATCCGTTTGAGTTAGGTCCTGTTTCTTCCCTTGCAAAACGAGGAATTCCATCCCCCGCAGGATTATCTCCCTCAATGGTTACACTGAAGGGACAATTTGCATAAGCAATATCCAATCCTTTGGTTGTGTACATACGCTCTGAATTGCCAGAACGATATGTCGTGCCAAGATTTAAATCAACAGGTCCGGGCACACACTCGATATACTCATCAAGGGTGAGACTCAAATTGATCAATACTTGGTCTGTATTTTGGGCAAAGCTCATGCCCACAGTCAACAGAAGGACTGTAAAAATAACTAAAATTCCTTTTTTCATGTACTACCTCCTTAGGTGTTACTTTTAAACCTTCTTTTGCTTATCTTTAATTTAAAAAGAGCTTAAATCACTCTTAATGCAGAGTTTAATAAATTTTTAAAATCTTGTCAAGTCTTTTTGAGGTTTTTAAAAATCCAGACAAGAATATACTGGATTTTTTAAAAAAATGTTTTTTATTTTATTTTCTCCTCTTTTTCCCCGCAATTAGAAGAATTATGAAATATATGGCTAATAAAACTAATAATAGCCATAGGGGCAGACAATTGTATATCAGCCAGACAATAAACAGGATTATTAGAAGAATTAATCCTAATGTGAAAAATAGTTTCTTTTTAATGCCCCTAGATGTAAATAAATAAATTAAGAGGGTTATGAATCCTAGGAATAATAGGAACCATATGGTTACACACCTGTAGTTTATTAAATAGAATAATACAGCTAGGATTAATGTGATTATTAGCCACATTAGCCATGATGTCCAGCTTTTTCTTTTTCTTTTCTTGTCTGTGATTGTTTTTATTAAAGAATATATTGAGAATAATAAGATAATCCACCAAGGAAGGCACTCATAACAAGTAGATGTTATTATTCCAAACACACTAGCTTGTAGATTTTCTTGCTTTGTTTCTGGTAAATTTACTTTTTGCTCTCCTTGTTCTTCTTCCTCCTCTTCTTCTTGTTGATCAATATCTCCAGCTATTACTCCCCCTGTTTGGGTTGGTGATTGTGTTGGTGGTTCTCTTGTTGTTGATTCTCCTTGCACTTCTCCTTGATCTCCTCCTGTTCCTGATTCTTCTATTTGGCATGTTGAAGAACAGCCATCTCCATCTATTTTATTCCCATCATCGCATTCTTCTCCTCTAAAAGTGTCTATGTGAT
>WJLL01000013.1 GCA_014728535.1 Candidatus Portnoyibacteriota bacterium | reverse complement strand
CGGACCCGACCGGATTTGAACCGGCGATCTCCTCCGTGACAGGGAGGCGTGTTAAACCGCTACACCACGGGTCCAGAGGGCGGGATTCAATCCCACCCTAAGCAGGATCTGTAAACAGAAGCCTGCTGCAGTAGCGGGAGTGGGGATCGAACCCACCATAGATCGCTTATGAGACGACCTTAGACGCCAGTCTACTTCCCGCCAAAATACAAGTCGCGGGGGTAGGATTTGCACCTACGACCTTCTGGTTATGAGCCAGACGAGCTACTACTGCTCCACCCCGCAATATCTTTTAAGAGAATAACATATTTAAAAAATGCTTGCAAACTACAAAACACCCAAATCTTTTAAGGCCCTTCTGTAAGCACCAACTGCAGTTGTAGCATCTTTTTTAGAAACAACAAGACTCCTGTCTTCTAGAATATTGCTTTTTATTTTTTTAGCCATTTTTAAGTCCTCTATCTCTTCAAGGTTCTTTTCAGCATCTCTACCTATGTTTTTCAAAACTTCATTATATAAATTATCAGCATCAAGTATAGCCATTTTGTAATTCTCTTCTGTCTCAGTTTTTAATTCTTTTTCTATTTTCTCCCATTTATTGTTTAAACCTTTATCTTTTTTCTTTTCCTTTATTTTTTTCTCTTTCCTAGAAGCAATTGTGCTTTTAATGAAAACGGCTATTATTAAAGCAAGTAAAACAATAGAAGCAGAAATAAAAACTGATCTTAAATCAAAAACAATTTCTTGCCACTTATATGAAGAAAAAAAATCAACAACATCATTAAACAAGTCAGTAAAAAAACTTCCTGCCTGTGCTAATAGTTCTTTTTCATAAGTTACGTAACTGTTCATAGCTTTGAGCAATACTTAAAACTAAATTATCTTTAAACTGAGGCCCAATAATCTGCAAGCCAACAGGCAACTTGTCTACTCTCCCGCAAGGAACAGAAATAGCAGGCAGCCCAGCCAAATTAACAGTAACTGTGTAAATATCAGACAAATACATAGACAAAGGATCTTCTTTCTCTCCTATCTTAAAAGCAGTACTTGGAGTTGTGGGAGTTAAAAGAATGTCAACAGATTTAAATACATTTTCAAGTTCTTTTTTAATCAATCCTCTGACTGCCTGAGCTTTTTTATAATAAGCCTCTTTATAGCCTGCTGATAAAGTATATGTGCCAAGCATTATTCTCCTACGCACCTCATCTCCAAAACCAGCGGCCCTGACATTTGAATAAAAATCAATTAAATTTTCTCCTGAATTGCCTTTTTTGCCATATTTAATTCCATCGAATCTTGCTAAGTTAGCGCTAGCCTCGGCTGGCATTATAATATAATAAACGGCAAGAGCGTATTCTGTACTAGGAAGACTTACTTCTTTAACTTCATGACCCATCTTTTCAAATTTTTTAATTTCCTTCTCTATTATATTTTTTACCTCAGAAGAAATGCCTTCTTGAAAATATTCTTTAGGCACCCCTATTTTTAAAACCCCATAATCTTTTTCCTTGTCATTAATATCTAAGGTAGTAGAATCCATTTTATCTTTTCCTTTAATAGAATTAAAAATTAACTTAGCATCTAAAACATTTTTAGCAATAGGCCCAATTTGATCTAAAGAAGAGGCCATGGCAATCAACCCATAACGAGAAACTGCTCCATAGCTAGGCTTAAAACCAATAACACCACAAAAAGCAGCCGGCTGCCTAATAGATCCCCCCGTATCTGAACCCAAGGCTCCCAAGCAATGATCTGCAGCTACAGCAGCAGCAGAACCACCAGAAGATCCTCCAGGCACTCTTTCAACGTCAACAGGATTTTTTACTACACCAAATGCAGAATTTTCTGTAGAAGACCCCATAGCAAATTCATCTAAGTTTGTCTTTCCGAGAAAAACAACTCCCAAGCCTCTAAGCTTTTTAATAACAGCAGCATCATATACAGCCCCATAATTCTCTAATATTTTTGAACCAGCAGTAGTAATACAATCATCAATCAATATATTGTCCTTAATAGCCATAGGAATTCCCTCTAAATCACCTATCTTTTCTCCTCTAGAGAGCTTGTCATCAACGCTTTTTGCCTGCTTTAATGCTAAATCTTCAGTAATAGAAATAAAGTCATTATATTTTTCATTTTCTTTTTTAATTTTATTTAAATAAAACTCGGCCAGCTCAATGGCTGAAAATTCTTTTTTTATCAATCCTTTATGCGCTTTTTCTATCGTTAATTTATCCATAGTCAATCTAAAATCTTTGGTACTTTAAAATAATTATCTTTTTTATCAGGAGCTTGATTTAATATTTTTTCATTTTTTTCTTTTTTAGGACTTGAGTCATCTCTAACCATATTTTTTAATCCAGTAACTTGAGATATTGGAGATATATTTTTTGTATCTACTTCATTTAATTTATCAATATAATCTAAGATAGAAGAAATTTCTTTTGCAAATTTTTCTTCTTCTTTTTCTGTTAACTTTATTCTGGCTAATTTAGCTATATGTTTTACTTGTTTTTCGTTAATCATGTTATTTAATAATATTTAAAAATTCTTTTTCTCTCGCTATTTTTACACCTAAATCCTTGGCTTGATCATATTTACTGCCAGGATTTTCTCCAACAACCAATAAGTCAGTATTTTTAGAAATAGAACTAGAAGGGTCTCCTCCTAATTCTCTTACTCTACTCTTTGCTTCATCCCTGGTCATACTATCAAGCTCTCCAGTAAAAACAATCGTTTTTCCTTTTAATTTTTTACTTTTTTTAATCTTAGGAAGATTGATTTTAATATTAGCACCCTTTAACTTCTTTAGCAACTTTAAATTTTCTTTATTATCAAACCACTTCTTAATACTTTCTGCGGTTCTTTCTCCAGTGTCTTTAATTTTTTCTAAATCTTCTTGATTTGTTTTTTTCAATTCATTAATTAAGCCCCAGCCTTCATTAAGGCTCTTTTTATAAGTAAAATGTTCTGCTATATTAACAGCCTCTTCCTCTCCTACGTGCCTTATGCCCAGAGAATAAATAAATCTAGAAGCAGAAATTTCTTTACTATTATCAATAGATTGAATTAAATTCTCTGCAGATTTATCAGCAAATCTTTCTAGGGGAACAAGATTTTCTTTTTTAAGATTAAATATATCAGCTTGATCAGAAATCAAATTTTTGTCCATTAATTGATCAACTACTTTTGGTCCTAATCCTTCAATATCAAAAGCTTTTTTTGAAACAAAGTGATAAATCTTTTTTTTCAATATAGCACCACATCTAGTATTAACACAACGATGAACAGCCTCTCCTTTTGGTTTAACAACCCCTGAACCACAAACAGGACATTTTTTAGGCATATGAAATTCTTTCTCCTTACCAGTCCTCAATCTAGTTAAAACCTTAACAACATCAGGAATAACATCTCCAGCTCTTTGGACAACAGCCGTATCCCCTATTTTTACACCCAGCCTTTCTATCTCGTCCTGATTATGCAACGTAGCTCTACTTATCTTCGCCCCGCTAAGATTAATAGGATCTAGAACAGCAACAGGAGTCAAGGCTCCAGTCCTGCCCACTTGAATCTTTATATCTTTTATCTTGGTAGTAGCCTGTTCACCGGGAAACTTAAAAGCAATCATTCCTCTATGAGCTTTTCCAACAGAGCCCAGTTTATCAAAAATATCATTATTATTAATAGCAATAACCACGCCATCAATTTGAAAAGGTAAATTTTTTCTTTTTTTAGAAATTTTTTTGTAATAATCAACTGCCTCGTCAAGATCTCTGCAATACTTTCCTTCATCAACCTTAAATCCTAAAGCTCTAATAATTGCATGCTCTTCTTCATGAACCTCTTGACCTAAATCAGTAACAATATCATATCCAAGAAACTTTAAATCCCTAGATGCAGCTAATTTAGGATCTAATTGCCTAATACTGCCAGCTGCTGTATTCCGAGGATTAGAATAAGGAGCTTTATCTTCTTTTTTCCTTTTTCTGTTTATTTCTTCAAAGGATTTTTTTGTCATATATACCTCTCCTCTAATTTCAATTTCTCCATTTTTTATCAATTCTTCTACCCTCTTCCTTATTTTTTCACTTGGCATTTTCTTGTGCATGCCAAGCTTTAAAGGTATAGAGCCAATTGTTTTCAAGTTCTGAGTCACATTCTCTCCTATCTTGCCATTTCCTCTGGTAGACCCCTCTATAAAAGCTCCTTTTTTGTAAATCAAGGAAATAGCAAAACCATCTATTTTTTTCTCTGCAAAATAATCTAAGTCTTTTTCTGAATATTTCGTATCCTTAAGCTTTCTTAAAATTCTATCCTTCCATTCTTTTAATTCTTTTTCATTAAAAACATCCTCTATGGAAAGCATCGGGATATCATGTTTAACTTTTTCAAATTTTTCTAAAGGCTTTCCGCCAACTCTTTGGGTTGGAGAATCAGAAGTAATTAAATCAGGATATTTTTGTTCTAATTTAAATAATTCATGCTTTAATGAATCAAAAGCAGCATCAGATATTTCCTGCTTGTCTAAAACATGATAAAGGTATCTATGATGCCTAATTTCCTCCTTTAATTTTTCAATTCTTTTTTTAGCTTCTTTTTTATTCATAAGTATATTATACAATAGATAAGAGAAGTATAAAAATAGCGGAAAAGATTCCGCTATTTTTTAATGTCAGTTTTAAATCTATTTTTTTAATCTAATTCTGCCTCTATAGCATCAACAAAATCCTCATAAGGTCTTGCTCCCAAAAGAACGGTGTTGTTCACAAAAAAGGCAGGAGTTCCTCTTCTTTCTTCAGCAACGCCAGCTTCTTCAAAGTCTTGATTTCCCTGTTGATACCATTTCTGAACAAGCTCCAAGTATTTCTGAGAATCAAAGCACTGATTAAATTCTTCAACATTTAACCCCACATCTGCAGCAATTGTCTTCAAGTCTTCTACAGATTCGATGTTTTGAACCTCGTCAAATAATTTATCATGATATTCACTAAATTTTTCTTGCTCATTTGCACAAGCAACAGCCAGACCAGCCTCAAAAGGAGGATATGGCCTTAATACAAGCTTTACTTTTCCAGTTTTAACATAATCATTTATCAATCTTGGCTTTGTATCATCATCAAAAGCCTTGCAGTATCCGCAAAAATAACTATAATACTCAACAATAGTAACAGGAGCATCATCGTCTCCTATTTGAATATCATTGTCTGTAACTTCTGTATTAACATTTCCATCTTCGGGAATCGTATCATTTTTATCTTCTGTTTCTTCAACAGAAGCAGGCATTATTTTATTTCCCCACTGATTATACAAAAGCGCTGCTACTACTAATAGCAAAATAACGATCACTATAATATATGGATTTGGTTTATTTGAATTTTCCATAGTTATTTAACATTATCACACTAATTATCAAAATGCAAGAGAGCAGCACCAATAGCGCCCCCGTACAAATCTAGTCCTCCCTTAACGACCTTTGTATTTTTGGCTTTAAGTCCAAAAATACATTCTTTCATTTTACTCCTAGCTGGATTTAAAATCAAGTCTCCAGCCTTCATTATTCCTCCAGAAACAACGATAATAGAAGGATTAAAGATATTAACTATGTTTCCTAACCCAATTCCTAAATATTTTCCTACTTTATTATATACTTCAATAGCTTTTTCATCATTCTTAATGGCCATTCTGTCTAGCTCCCCCAAAGAATCAATATCTCTACCAAAAACCTCTTTAAATGCTTGCTTTATACCAGCATTATTAATATATGGCTCTAAACAGCCTTTATTTCCACAACTACACGCTTTTCCTCCATCTTCAACAACAATGTGACCAAATTCTCCTGCAGAACCATCTGCCCCATGATAAATTTTACCACTTAAAACAATGCCTCCGCCAACACCTGTGCCCAATGTAATAGCAGCAACAATCTCATTCCCCTTGCCTGCTCCTAAAACAGCCTCTCCTAAAGTTAAACAATTTGTATCATTTTCAACAACAACATCAAGGCCAAGATTGTCTTTAATAATCTCTCCTATTTTAGTATTATCCAAAACAGAAATATTAGGTAATTGCAAAAGATCCTGATTATCAAAATCAATAATGCCAGGGAAGCCAATGCCTATTCCTTTGTTTTTTTCACTTAAAAATGAGCTTATAAAGTCCAGCAATTGGTCAATTAAAACCTTTTTGCTTTCTTTTTTAGTAGCAATTTTTTTCTTTTCAAGCACCTTTTTATTATCATCAATTAATACTCCCTTTATATTTGTTCCTCCAACATCTATTCCTAAATACATAATTAAAATAAAGATTTAGCTTTTTCCCAAAATTTATTATCTTCAAACTTCTTCATTCTCCAATACCACCACTCAACTCCCCACAAATATGCCTTTTTAAAACCAGCCTTGCGAGTATAAGCTATAATTTCCTCAAAATTTTCAAAACTCATAGAAATGTCTTGTTCTTCAGCGGTCATATGTTGATTTGGCTTATGCCCCCAAGGCTCTGCTTGCACCTCAACAGCAATAACCTCATTTATATCAAACAATAATTTAATTAAAGCAACCTTTCTTTGATAAAAAATAGCTGGAATAGGATATTTATAATAGCCCCACCAATTATTGTGCACCCACTTATACAAGGAAGTGCCTAAGATGTCTGCCCTCCTAGCCCCTCCTATCCAAGTACTTAATTCTCCACTTTCAGTAATCATAATAGGCCTAGAAGGATCAAGGTCTCTAACCAAAGCAATTTCTTCTTCTAAAAATTCTTTGTCTAAATCAGGACAATCTCCAAAGTTTTCGAAAAAAGGCTCGTTTTCTACTTGCCATATTTTAATATTCTCAACATCTTTGTATCTATTGACCACCTTAAATACAAAAGCAAGAATTCTTTCTTGTTTCTCTTCTTCATTAAAATCAACTATCCAATCAGGCTCAAAACATTCAGGCCAGCGAGGCAATCTCCTTCCCACAGCCAATATTATATCACCCCCCTTTTCTTTTACTTTATCAACCTGCCAATCAAGATCTGAAAAGTCATAAAGGCCTTCTTCTTTTTCAATTTCATTCCAATAGGCTATTAATCTAACATGTTTAACCTCTAAATCATCAAGCATCTCCATAAAAACAACCTTCCAGTCTAATCCAAAGTCTCTAACCGGCCTAACACTGAAAGTAACACCCCACTCAACATCATCAACTGGTTCAGCTTTGCCTATAAAGAAATACATAAAAAAGATTAAAACAAAAACAATTAATATTATTAAAAAATATTTTAAAATTTTTCTCATTTTTTAAAATTAGGATAAGTATAAACAGAAATTATTTCTCTTTTTCCATTATACTTCCAATCATGAATAACAGGAAAGCCCTTTTCTCCACTATTACTTATTGCTTGATTATCGCCAATATAGAAGCCATTATGATAATGCTTTTTATTGTCTTCTGCTAATTTTTCTTCCCAAAGAATAACATCTCCAATCTTAATATTATCAACAGAAACCTCCTTCCAACCATTCTTCTTCATATCTTCAATTGTGCTTTCTACAGTAGCATGGCCGGAGGAAATAAGGTCCCATAAAAACAAAACATTAGAAACAAATAGAGCACAAGAAAAAGAACCATTATCAGCAATGTCATTTTTTTCTCCATCTTTTTCTATATATAAGCTACGGAACATTTTAGTTCCAATAGAGTTTTTTATCATTTGAACATATGATTCATAAACAAGAATATTAGACATATTAAACTAATCCTTTTATTTTTTTAAAATCTCCAATAAGAACATTCGTCATCTTATTATTATACACCGCTACGGCAGGGTGATATAAAGGGGCTATTTTCAAGTCATTAACAGAAAAAACTTTTCCATGTAACTTGCTTATGCCCTTTAATTCCTTCTCTAATCCATATTTATTAAACATAAAGGCAGTAGAAAAATTACCTAAGCAGCCAATAATCTTTGGTTTGATTATCCTAATCTGTCTTTCTAAAAAGGGTCCATAAGCCTCTATTTCTTCAGGCCTTGGATCTCTATTATTCGGCGGTCTATCTTTAACTACATTAGTAATATATATTTCTTCTCTTTTCATGCCAGCAGATTCAAGAAGTTTATCTAAAATTCTTCCTGCTGCCCCACAAAAAGGACGACCGCTCTTTGCTTCATTTAATCCAGGAGCTTCTCCAACAAGCATAATATCAGCTTGATGATTTCCTTCTCCAATAACAGGAAAAAAGCCACCCTTAACCCTTTCTTCATATAAAGGACATTCTTTACAATTTAATAAATCTTCTTTAACTTTCCTTAATTCTTTTGTTTCTTTTAATTCATTCATTTTACCACGGCTTCACCTCCCTCCAAGTAGGCAAAGGAAAAGAGATTGATACAGGCTTGATAACAGGACAGGTAAAACCATCACTGTCAGTTACTTGTAGTTCAACATTCCAAGAACCTGGTTCAGAATAACTGGCAACAGGATCTTGAAGATTAGAGGTTAAAGGAATAACTCCTCCTTGATCATCATAATCAAAGTTCCAGGCAAAAGAATCATTGGCATTACAACTAGATCCATAGATGTT
>WJLL01000012.1 GCA_014728535.1 Candidatus Portnoyibacteriota bacterium | reverse complement strand
TTCCAATATTCTTCAGGCTTAAATTTATCTATTTCTCTTTGCCTTTCAACAATAAGCCTAACAGCTACTGATTGGACTCTTCCAGCAGACAAGCCAGAAGCAACCTTTTTCCATAAAAAAGGAGACAGCTTGTATCCTACAAGCCTGTCCAGAACCCTTCTAGCTTGTTGGGCATTAATCAAACTAGAATCTATTTCTCTAGGACTCTCCAATGCTCTTTTGATAGCTGATTGAGTAATTTCATGAAAAGCAATTCTTTTAACATTATCTTTTTTAGGATCTACTTTAAGGGCTCTGCATAAATGCCAGGCAATAGCTTCACCCTCTCTATCTTCATCAGTGGCTAATATAATTTCCTTTTCTTTTTTCAATGCGTCTTTTAATTCTTTAACTACTTTTCTTGCTTTTGGGATATTTACATACTTAGGTTCAAAATCATTATCTACGTCTATGCCTAATTCTTTGGCAGGCAAATCACGCACATGCCCAAAAGAAGACTTTACATTAAAGTCTTTTCCTAAAAATTGTTTTATTGTTTTCGCCTTAGTAGGCGATTCCACTATAACTAAAGCCATAATATTCCTTATTCTACTACTTAAAATTATTTAGTCAACCCAAATTTAATTCTTCTAAAATATCTTCAATCTTAGCCACAGGCTTAGCTCCCATTTTAATTAGCATATTTGTTCCCTTGGAATACTTGCTATCGATTGGACCAGGAACAGCAAAAACCTCTCTGTTTTGCTCTAATCCAAGCATGGCTGTAATTAAAGAGCCGCTTCTTTCAGCAGCTTCTATAACAACAATTCCTAAACTTAATCCACTAATAATTCTATTTCTTTGAGGAAATGTATGCTTGGCTCCTCTAGTACCAAGAGGGTATTCAGATATTACTGCTCCTTGTTTTGATATTTTTTCAGACAAAGTATAATTAGAAGAAGGATAAAAACTTTTTTTATCTAAGCCAGTACCCAATACAGCAATAGTTCTTCCTTTTTTATTTAAAGCTGCTCTATGAGCATAGGTGTCTATTCCTTTAGCTAGGCCACTTACAATAGTGATTCCCATGCCAGCTAATTTTCCAGAAATATCTAAAGCAATCTTTTTTCCATAAGGAGTACAATTTCTTGTTCCAACAACAGCAACAGCCAATTTGTCTTTTTCAAGAATTTTTCCTTTTACGTATATTTCTTTTGGGGGATCGGAAATCTCTTTAAGAATAGCAGGATAGTCTTTATCCTGCAAAGAAATTTTGTAAATGTTGTCATTTTTGCTTGACATTTTTTGTGTAATATGTTAGGATATATACAGAATTAAAGTTTTTGTTTCTTGTCCTGTCTTCTGAGTGGCTAATATCAGATCTTCCCTCCTTGATTTGGTTTGGTCTAAAGCTTAGGTTTTCCGCTTTTGTGGAATAATTTAACGCTCAGGGGCAGGACTGGAAGCAAAAAAGGAGAATAAAAATGATGAAAGTTTTAACAGTTATTTACTATTCGCTTCTTATCATTCTCGCTATCGTTCTAAAAATGGATTCTCTAACAATAATATTCTGCTTTTTTATTGGATTAGTTTTTCCAATATGCCATCTTTGGGAAAAAAAGAATCCATAAACCACGTCTAAATGATGTGGTTTTTAATTTCCATCACTGCATTCTCTAAAACATTCTTTAATTCTTTTTTCTGTTCTCTAGAAAACTTATTTAAAACATATTCTTCAGTGTCTACTTCAAAGTCTGGTCTTATGCCAATTCTAATTCTGAGAAAATCATTATGGCCAAGGGTGTCAATAATAGACTGCACTCCTTTATGACCAGCAGAGCCTATTCCTTTATTAACCCTAATCTGGCCAAAAGGAATATCAATGTCATCATGAACTACAATCAAGGGGCCTGCATACTCATCAATTAATTTCTTAGCAGCCCTTCCTGAATTATTCATATATGTTAAAGGTTTAGCCAAAATAACCTCCTTATTATTCAACCTTCCTTCTTTAATAAAGGCTTCTGAAATTTCTTTTTCTTTTAAAAAAACGAAATCATTATCTTTAGACAAATGATCTATAACCATAAATCCTGCATTATGCCGGGTTTTTTTATACTTTCTTCCAGGATTTCCTAATCCTATTAATATATTCATAGATCTATTATTTCCTTAATATATTCTCTAATATTCACATATTCACTCAAGCCCTCAACAGGCTT
Organism: Candidatus Portnoyibacteriota bacterium; assembly: GCA_014728535.1. Lineage (GTDB taxonomy): Bacteria > Patescibacteriota > Minisyncoccia > RBG-13-40-8-A > RBG-13-40-8-A > WJLL01. The sequence goes on along the minus strand of WJLL01000012.1, from coordinate 942 downwards.
TAAAACAGCAGCATCTTCTCCGCCCAAAACAACAACATCTGAATAAAGCAGGGGATTGTCTCCAATAGCACTTATTGTATGAAAATCAATTCCTTCAAACCTAGTTTGCTTAGCAAGATTCCAAACATATTTAATATCAACCAAGCTAATATTTGTATAAACATTTTTATCAACAGAATACCAAACATTCAGTAAAGTAGGCAGATCCCAAAAATTCATAGACAACATTTTTTTAACTACCTCATTAACAACCTGCTGCTGTCTTTTTATTCTGCTAAAATCTCCACCAGCTTCATGTCTACTTCTCATGTATTTAACAGCAGTCTCTCCATCTAAATGATGGAATCCTTTTTTAATTTCAAATAACTGATAAGAATCATATGGAGCAGGATATAGGGGATCGTATATATCTTTTTCTACAAAAACATCAATGCCTCCTATTTTATCAACTACCTCTTCAACAGCATCTAAATCAACAACAGCATAATAATCGAAATTAAGACCAGTAATATCATTTAAAACAGAAGCCACTAATTCAACTCCTTGTTTTTCATTTCTTCCCCAACGATACAAAGAATTAATTTTTGTATAAAAGCTTCTGTCAGGAAACTTAACAAACAAATCGCGGGGAATAGAAATACCAACAGGATTTTCTCCATTATTTCCACTATTAATAATCATGATTGTATCTGTTAAACTTTCTCCATGGTGTCCTTTTCCAGGAATTCCTAAAACCAAAAGATTAACCCTTTCATTATTAAAAGAAAGCCCTTTAACAGAGCCAAGGCCATTATTTAGATTTTGCCCTGAAACAAAGAAAGATCTTTCTTGAAAAAGGGGAGTAAAGAGTATTAAATAGGCAGATAAAGATATGAATAGGAAAAAAGCAAGGCTTTTTAATACATAACCTTTCTTTTTTTTACTATTATTAAAGTCTAATCT
>WJLL01000011.1 GCA_014728535.1 Candidatus Portnoyibacteriota bacterium | reverse complement strand
CAATTGAATTTAATAGAAAAAATGGGATTGTTGAGGGAGATGGATTCAATGTGCTCTGGAAAATTAGAAGAGGGCAGCCTGGGCACAATTTTAATGGCAAAATTTGTCCGTATTATTTTGCATTAAATTATGCAGCCAGATTTTTAGGCGTTTCTGATGAAGAATTGTTTAATGCTAAATATTTTTGTGGCAGATTTGTCAGAGAGAAGAGAATGCTTTTAAATAGAAAAGAATCAGAAGCAAAGGTTGTTATTAAGGTTTGGGCTGATTTTCATATGTGTAAAATATTGCAAGATATGTTGATTAAGCTTTATAATGATGAGCAGTTAATTAAAGAGGCAATACCTTTTATTTCTAAAGCAAAGGGAATAAAGAATATTAATATCAATAAAGCCGAAAAAGAAATTGAAGAAATCCTTAAAGAGCTTGATAAGATTAATCCTATGCATTGTTAAAAAATAAAGCCGAGTGCTAAATTAGCGCTCGGCTATTGTTTTCATTGTCACTATTATTGCTAATAGTAGCAATGAAATTAATGAAAAAAATGCTATTCCAGCGAATAAAGCTAGAATTGCGCTTTTTGTTATTAAATATCCTACTATTGCATAAACAGCAATAGTTAAGAGTAAATAAAGAAAGAGCTTAATTTTGGTTTTTTTATCCATTAAAACCTCCTATTGTTAGGATATCATCTTATTTTGCTTTTGTCAAGTTATTGTTGGTATGTAATTTTGTAAATTCTTCCACCCATGTCATCTGATAGATACATAATTCCTCCTGGTTGGAGCAATATATCTACTGGTCTGCCTAGTTTTTCATTGTTTTCTGTTAGCCATCCTGATATAAAATCTGTTCTTTCAAATTGGTTGTTTTTTGGATCTCCTTGGGCATCTAATTTAAATCTTACTACCTTATATCCTGTTGGCTTTGTTCTATTCCATGATCCATGATAGGCGACTAAAAGATCATGCCAATAATTTTCTGGCCATCCTTCTTCTGGTATAAAGTCTAGGCCTAGGGGAGCTGAGTGGGCTTGTATGTCTATATATGACGGCTCTGTTTGTTGACAGAATTCCGGGCTTTTTTTATTAAATTCAGAATCATATGTTTGTTTTCCATAGCAATAAGGCCAACCATAGTGCTCTCCTTCTTTTAATATATTTATTTCATCTGGAGGAGTATTGTCTCCCAGGTGGTCTCTGCCCATTTCTGTTGCCCACATTTCTCCTGTTACATAGTGGGTTGTCATAAATACAGCATTTCTTAGTCCAGAGGCGAATATTTCTAGATTGCTTCCATCTTTATTTGCTCTTAATATTGTTGCTCTTTTATTGTTTTCTTCCTCGCAGGTGTCGCATGATGATCCTATTGATATATATAGTTTGTTGTCTGGGCCAAACATGATTGTTCTGGTGAAGTGTCTTCCTCCTGCTGGCAGATCTATGATTTTTTCTGGCTTTGCTTCTGTGTACAGTTCTACTTTTGATACTTTGTCTGTTTCTGCGTAGTAGAGAGTTAGGGGGTCTTGAGGGTCTATGGCTAGGCCGTGTGGTTGGTTTAGATTTGTAAATATGTCTTCTTTGTTTTTTACTTGATTATTTTCTATTTCTAGCAGGGTTATTGCTCCTTGCTCTGTTCTGCTTACCCACATATTTCCCATTCCATCAATTACCATCGCTCTTGCTCCAGGCAAGTTTTCTGCAAGCGTGGATATTTGAAATCCTTCTGCTATGGTTAGAGGCAGGTTGGTGTTGTTTTCTCCTGTTTTATTTTCATTTTCTGTTGGTGGGGATGTTGTTTGTTCTTCTTCTGTTGCAAATATTAGATACGCAGCTATTGCTATGATTATTATGGCTAATATTATTATTGTTTTTTTCATGATTTATATTTTTTAATTTATTTGAATTTTATGGGAATTATTAATTGATCTTCGTTTTCTGGGAGTCCTGATGGGTTTGCTTTTTCCAATATTAGTGTTCCTTCTTTTGTTTCTGGCTTTTGAAATTCTAATTCTGCTTGAAATGAAATAAATTCTTCTGTCATCCAGTCTTCTGTTGTTTGGGCTATTGCTGTTGCTATTGTATTGTTGTTTGCGTCTTTTAGCTTGATAGGGAAGTCTGCTTCAAAGAACCAGGTTCCTTTTGCTTGACCTTTTATTGTTAGTGGGCTTTGTATTATTTCGTTTGGTCTGGGGCTTGTTATTCTTATTAAGTGATCTTTTTCTAATTCATTTCCTATGTTTTCTGTAAATGTTTTTCCGTCTGGTGTTTTGCATTGTTGCGGATATGATTCCATTACTGGATATCCTGCTTCTACGCATTCTTCAAAGCTTGTTATTTCTTCTGTTTGTTGTGGTCTTATTATTACAAAGAGGGCGATTGCCACTATTAAGATTATTATTATTGTTATTATTTTTTTCATATTTTTTAGTTAATAATAGCCCTTTTAATACAAAAAGGGCTTAATTTAATTAATTAATTAATTTTATTAATGTTTTTTATTGAAAATATTAGTTGCATGTTGTCTTTTCATTGTATATTGTTTGTTTTTGTTAGTCAAATTTAATAAAAAAAGCTAAGATTTTATTCTTAGCTTTTTGTCTTTTTGTTTTTCTAAAACCAATTAATAATGCCAAGGATCCAATTTATAGTGTAGGGGATGCATAAAGCAAATATTCCCCACTGCCTTTTTCTTATTGCAGCAATAAAGAAAAAGGGTTGGGATAATAGGCCAAAAACAAATCCCCATTTAATCTTATATGCAATTAAGAATAAAGCAGTTACTCCAAAAATAAATATGCCTATTTGGCTTATTCCATCAATTGTTCTTAATGATTTAAAAAAATTTTTCAAGGTTCTCCTCCTTTGTTTTGGGTTATATAAATAATAGCACTATGTGTTTATTTTGTCAATTTTTAATATTTTAAAAACCCCGCAGAAAATGCGGGGCTTTTTATCGATTCTATTTATTTTTCCTCTCTTGGTCTGGCTTCATTCACAGTAATCTTTCTTCCGCCAAGCTCTGATTCATTCAATTCATCAATAGCTTTTTTGGCTTCTTCCTCTGTTGACATTTCAACAAAGCCGAAACCTTTTGATCTTCCTGACATTCTGTCTGTGATAATAGCAACAGATTCTACTGTTCCTATTTTGGAAAATAAATCTTTTAAAGAATCTTCGGTGGTTTCATATGGTATACCACCAACGTATAGTTTCTTTGACATGATTTCCTTACATAATTAATTTTAAGAAGCAATTCGACTAATTTCTTATTCAGCATCCTAACACATAATTATGGAAGGAGAAACGAATAAGTTGCTTACTTTTGTTAGTATATATTATTATTTAATAAAAGTCAAATATTTGTGTTGATTTTTTGAAATGATATAATTAATTTGAGGAGGGAAAAATGTTCTTTAGAAAAATATTTGTTTTCTTGATTGTTTTTTCAGCTCCCTTGCTTTTGTTTGGAAAAGAATCTTTACTTTCTAGTATTTTAAATGAAGAAAAAGAAACACCAAAGTTAATTTTAGTGATTATTGATGAGCAGATAATGATGGGCTATGAATATGGAAAATTGAAATTCTCTTATTCTATTTCTTCTGGAGTAGAAGAGGGGCTTAGTCCTGATCATGTTTTAAATGATTTGGGAGATTGTTCTACTCCCAGAGGCAGATTTTCTGTTTTTTATAAGAGCGAATATCATATTTCTTCTATTTATGGCGATCCTATGCCTTGGATGCTTGCATTTACCAGGAGGGGTCATTGTATTCATGGGGGAGAGCTGCCTGGCTATCCTGCCTCTCATGGTTGTGTTAGGCTGGCTGGCGAGAATGCGGAGAGAGTGTTTTATTGGGCTGACATTGGGACTGTGGTTTTGATTGTGGATTCTTTAAAATGAAAAGGCGCATCTTGAAAAAGATGCGCTTGTTTTTTTGTGTGTCTTTTATTTTGAAACAATTTTTATTAATCCTATTTTTTGGTCCGGATTTTTGTTGTTGTGTTGTTCAATGTTGTCTTTAAAGTCGTGGCCCTTTCCATAAATTAGGGGAATGTATTTTTGATTCTTAGAATCAGGATTATCCATTATTGTGTCTATGGCTGCATCCTCCCTTATATTCACTTTGTTTTTAAATTCATTTTTTCTTTGTTCAAGTATTTCTTGGAATTCTTTTATTTTTTCTGGATCTTTTAATTCTTCTTGGGTGAATTCTGTTTTTTGATCTGAGTATGGGCTGAATGCTTTTTTGTTTGCTTCTATTGTTTCAGCAGCTTCGATATTTATTTTGCCTTCTATATAGAGCTTTGCTGGTGCTCCGAAAATATATATGTTGTCTTCCTTTATTAGGGGGTGGTTGGATGTGTGTTCTGTGTGTTTCTTTAGATTTGTATATATTTCTTCTGGGTTGATGTTTTCTTGATTCCATTGATTAAACATTTCTTTGTATTCTTTGGGTGCTTCTTCTTTTTTGTATTTTTCTAGTTGTTTTGTTTCTTTGCTGAGTTCGGTTTTTATTAAATACAACAGATATGCTCTGTGGCGGTCTGGTATTTGGTTTTTTGATTCTTCTGTGTTTATGGTGTTTTTTAGATTTAGCAGTTTGTGCCATTTTTCAATTGGCAGATTGTTGTCTTTGTTGATATATTCTTTTGTTGTGTTTATGAATTTTAAATCTTCCTCTAATAGTCCTTCGGCGTAGAAGTTGCTTATATCATATTCCTCGGATAGGAATAGCATTAATTCTTCTATATCTTTTTGGTTGGATATTATTTCTTTTATATCTGCTTTTTCTTGGGTTTGGGCTATAGATTCTGCTCCATGTAATTGGCTTATATGGATAATGTTTCTTTCTTTGTCTATTTCTTTTTTGATTTTGAATTTGTCTGATAATTCTTTTAATTCAAGTTCTTGCTGGTGCTCTATTAATTCTTGTTTTTGTTGTGGTGGTTGGTATTCGTGTTTTTGTTTTGGCAGGAGGTTGCTGCTGATCCCTAAGAAGCTTAAAAATGTTAAGGCCCTGGCGGTCTTAGACTTGTATATTCTTTCAAAAATCCCTTTCTTTTCTTTCTTTGTTTTTTCTAATTTTTCCATATCTTTATTTTAGCAAAAATTCTTTTTGTTTGGAATATAAAAGAGGTCTTTGCTAGACCTCTTTTAGGGGTTATTTGACTGAAAAAATTACTTCTTCTTGGGTTAAATGCTTTACTCTTGCTGAGTCATATTCTTCTGGTGGGCGTATTTTTCTTTCGTAAACAAAAACAATAGATTGATTCTTTGGAGCTGACAAATATCTTTTTAAGGCATAATATCTGTGATTTTCTAGGGAAACATAGATTTTACTTTCTTCTTCTAATTCTTTTAGAAATTTTTCTGCTGTTTCAAATTGAACTTGGGCAGTTCCTATTCCTACTCCTATTCCTCCTCCAAATCCTATTCTTGCTGTTTCAATAACTATATTCTTTATGCTTTCAACTTCTATGGCTTCTTCTATTTCTTGAGGTATGGCTATGGTTATTTCTTTCCATTCTGGGGCGAGGGGAATATTGATTATAACAACAACTAAAACCAATACAAGAAAGAATAAAAGCATTGAATCAAATTTTATTTTATTCACTTTTTCCTCCTTTAAAGATTTTTATTTTTCTCTCTTTGAGAGAATTTTTAAGAGCTTTTAATATAATATGCTATTTTATTTTATTTGTCAAATTTTTATTTGAAACAAAAGAGGAGGTCTTTATTAGACCTCCCTTAGATATACATTTTTTCGTTGTGTATTCTTAGATACGTAGAGCCTAGTTCATCCGGCTCTTCTAGTTCTTCTTCTGTGCTTTTTAGGATTATGATCTTTAGATTGCTTTTTGGGCATCTGAATACTCTTTTATCCTCTTCTTCTTTTAGGAGTTTGAATTTAGGCCTGCATTCAGTTGCAGAGCTGCCGGTCCAAAATTCTCCTTTTTCGCACTTGCAGTACTTTGCGTGGTGTTCTTTAAATACCAGGGTTTCTTGAATTGGTTTTACTTCTGGCATTAGGCAGCGGAGATTTTTTAATTCTTCAAACAAATCAGAGCCGCATTTGCACATCTCTATATGTCTGCCGCCATGGCCATCTTCGTAGGGTTCCCGTCTTTTGCTTTTGTATGCTGTTTTGCAGTGCAGGCATACATATTTGTATCCTTCCTCGATGAGCTCCCTTATTTTCTCCTGCGTCTTTTTGTTTAAAACAAATCTTATTGTTTCTTTCATTTTTTCTCCTTTATTTGACTGAAAAAATTGCTTTTTCCTGGGTTAAATGTTTTACTCTTGCTGTGTTGTATTCTTTTGGTGGAGATATTTTCTTTTCATAAACAAAAACAATAGATTGGTTTTGTGGAGCTGATAGATATCTTTTTAAGACATAATATCTATGATTTTCTAGGGAAACATAAATTTTGCTTCCTTCTTCTAATTCTTTTAGGAATTTTTCTGCTGTTTCAAATTGAATTTGGGCAGTTCCTATTCCTGCTCCTATTCCTCCTCCAAATGTTATTGTTTTCGTTTCAATAACTATGTTCTTTATGCTTTCAACTTCTACGACTTTTTCTATTTCTTGAGGTATGGCCATAGTTATTTCTTTCCATTTTGGGGGAACAAAAATGATCATAATAGCAAATAAAATCAATGCAGAAGACAATAAAATAAGACCTATTGCATCCACAAGCATAAACCATTCTGGGGTTGTGTCTTCAATGCCCTGTCCTGGTTTTATGGACTTTTTGTAATGTGAGCATATTTTTTCATTCATTGTTTTTTCTCCTTTAAAGACTTTTATTTTTCTCTCTTTGAGAGAATTTTTAAGAGCTTTTAATATAATATGCTATTTTATTTTATTTGTCAAATTTTTAGGGTGGTATTGATTTTGTATTTTTTTTTGGTTATACTGGTGTTATTCCGGGGTAGCTCAATGGTAGAGCAGCTCGCTGTTAACGAGTTGGTTGCCAGTTCGAATCTGGCCCCCGGAGCCAATTAGAACACTCTTGTGATGAAAGCACCGCATCAAACGGTGTTTTCAGCTTAAATAGGAGCTTTTTGTCCTTTAATTTGCAGTTCTGAAGTAGAAAATTCAAAAGTTGCCGTTTTTCAGCTATTTCAGAACTTTTAAATATCTCATAAGCTCTTTGAGCAAGGTTTAAAGTCGTATCTACGGTTATATAATAGCTTTCATCAGCAATATCGTGTTGTTTCAATTTTTCTAAAATTTCCTGTTGCTTTTCTTTATATTCTTTTAGCTTTTTGTTAAACATCTCAGTAGTAATTCGCCCGCCAGACGCTTCATTGTCAGATATAGGCTTTTCTCATGCGAGACGGAATGGTCAACAACATAATTCGGCACAATGGTAAAATATTTTTTGCTTTCATTGTTAAATTGTGGCTTTTCATTTTGCATATTTATTCACTTTGGCTTGAAAATTACAGAGCGTCGTTATACATCAAAGTTTTTAACTCTTTAATGGACGAGACAAACCGTTTAGGCTCAATACGGGCATTTCCATTAAAGTAATCCTCAAGTAGTTTTATTCTGTTTTCTTGAT
>WJLL01000010.1 GCA_014728535.1 Candidatus Portnoyibacteriota bacterium | reverse complement strand
CCATAAAGCAATACAGGTGGCAAAAAGCAGAATAGAGAAATTACTGAAAAAATTGCCATCATGGTAAATGACCAGCTAGCTAAACTGAATAACAAAAGAATAGGAATAGAAGCAAGGTGACCAATTCCTGCTATCAAGAAAACTATCGAGATAAGAGTAGTGGGAGGCTTAGCTTTTTTAATTTCTTTTTCAGGTTGAAAAGTCTCCTCAACTTTTGGAGCTTTGGGAGAAACTGGGGACATTTGAGATGTTTCTTCGAATGATTTAAGTTCTTTCTCAATATCTTCCTCGCTCCAACCTTCCCTTAATAAATTTTTCTTAATATCTTCATTAGAAAAACCAGCTTTTTTGTTTTCTTTGATATAATCTATTAGTTTTTGATTAGGCATAGTAATAAAATTTTTTAATTTTGAATTATTGCCCACAAAACTGAATTTTGCAAGCTTTATGGGCACGACAGGACTTGAACCTGTGACCTCCTCGATGTCAACGAGACGCTCTAGCCAGCTGAGCTACGTGCCCTTTAGTGTATTGTTTCTTTTTTGAGTCTTCTTTTTATTTCTTCCTTGTCATTTATTATATCCGGTTCTTCTTCTGTTATTTTTCTGAATGACTCACTATATGTATTTATCCATTTTTCTGGATTTATGCCTGATTCTTCAATTAACTCCTTTTGTATTAAAAGAATATCCCTCATTTTTGATTGCTCTGAGTCTTGGTTTAAATTTTCGTTGGGTATTTGTTCCATAATGGGCTAGGGTGGATTTGAACCACCGACCCCCACTTTATAAGAGTGGTGCTCTAACCCCTGAGCTACTAGCCCTTGATTATTTTTTCAAATTCTTTTCTTTCTATAGTTTCTTTTTCTATTAGTCTTTTTGCTATTTCTTCTAGTTTTTTCTTTTTCTTTTTTAATATTCTTTCTGCTGTTCTTTGTGCTTTCTTCATCATTGATGTTAGTTCCTTGTCTATTTTAGAAGCTATATCTTCTGAATAGTTTTTTCCACTAGATATTTCTTTTCCTAGAAATACAGACTCTTCTTCATGGCCATATGTTATTGGTCCTATTTTTTTACTCATTCCGTATTTTGTTATTAATTTTCTTGCTAGTTCTGATGCCTGTTTTAGATCGTTTGATGCTCCTGTCGTTAGTTCATTAAAGATCATTCTTTCTGCACAATATCCTCCTAAAAATACAGATAATTCATCTACAAACTCTGATCTTGTTTTTAGCTGTTTATCTTCTTCTGGCAGTTTTAATGTGTATCCTGCTGCTCTTCCCCTTGATACAATAGATACTTTGTGTACAGGATCTGTGTGTTTTAGATTTGCTGCTACTAGTGCATGACCTGCTTCATGATAGGCTGCTATTTTCTTTTCTTTGTCGTTTAATATATGGCTTTTTCTTTCTGGGCCTAGAAGTACTTTTTCAATTGAATCAATGAGTTCTTTTTGAGATATTGTTTTTTTGTTGTGTCTTGCTGCTAAGATCGCTGCTTCATTTATTAGATTGGCCAGGTCTGCTCCTGAGAATCCCGGTGTTCTTTCTGCTATTTCTCTTAAGTTTATATCTTTTTCTAGCTTTTTATTCCTTGAGTGTATTTTTAATATAGCATGCCTTTCCTTTATGTCTGGCATGTCTAAAACTACCCTTCTATCAAACCTTCCTGGTCTTAAAAGGGCAGGATCAAGTATATCTGGCCTATTTGTTGCTGCTATTATTATAACATTGGTGTGAGTATCAAATCCATCCATTTCTACTAAGATTTGGTTTAATGTTTGTTCTCTTTCGTCGTGTCCGCCTCCCAGGCCTGCTCCTCTGTGTCTTCCTACTGCATCTATTTCATCTATAAAGATTATTGCTGGTGCTCCTTTCTTTGCCATTTTAAATAAATCTCTTACTCTTGATGCTCCTACCCCAACAAACATTTCTACAAATTCAGATCCTGAAATATGAAAGAACGGCACATTTGCTTCTCCTGCTACTGCCCTGGCTAGTAGGGTTTTTCCAGTTCCTGGTGGTCCCATTAAAAGAACTCCTTTTGGTATTCTGGCTCCTATGTCTATAAATTTTTTAGGATGTCTTAAAAAATCTACTACTTCTCTTAATTCTACTTTTGCTTGTTCTGCTCCTGCTACATCATTAAATTTTATATTCTTCTTTTTGCTGTATGGCTGTGAGAGTCTTGCAGTAGATTTTCCAAAAGACATAGCTTTTGTTTGTCCTTTTTGAGCTTGTTTAAACATTATCCATATTAATATTCCCACGAATAAAAATGGAAGAATAAAAGGCAGTAGATTTGTAAGCCAAAATGTTAGTCCTGATGGTTGGCTTACTTCTAGTGTTATTTGTTTTAGTTTTTCTGTGTCTACGCCATAGTTTTTTAATGACTCAGTTAAACTTGTTTCTGCTTCTTTTTGGCTTGTTTTTTTTGTTCCGTCCTTTAATTCTATTTCTAGCTTATTTTCTTCAATATTTATTTTTTCTACCTTTTCTTCATTTACATGCGTAGCCACTTGGCTTAATGGT
>WJLL01000009.1 GCA_014728535.1 Candidatus Portnoyibacteriota bacterium | reverse complement strand
TAAATCAGCTATTTCTTCAGCTTGAGTAATATTAACAATATTGTTAATGCTATTCTTTTGAACATCAAATTGCTCTTTAATTAGTTCAAAATCTACCAAAGGTTCTTTTCTAACTGCTTCAGGCAATTTATTTAATAAAGAACTAGCATTGGCCATTAGATCATTAGCATTTTGCAAAATCATACTGGCTCTATTTTGATTCTGATAAACCAGAGAAGTTTCACTTTTTGCTATTGCTTCTCTGGTTCTTTTAAATAAATTTTCAATTTTATTAATCTTCTGCTCATATCCCATTTTCTGAACAATATATGGAGACAAGACAAGCAAGGAAAAAATAAATAAGCCTATCATATATCTTCCAACCCTATAATCAAGCAAGTATTTAAAGAATGCAGAATCTTTTATAGAGGAAGAAACCTTTTCCTTTATTTTATTAACACCAACTTCCATTTTAGAATTAACAATTTCTTCAAAATCAAAACCCTCAACTGGCTCTTCTTTTGTTTCTTTAACTTCCTTCTTTTTGCCAAGATCTATAGGCCTGCTTTTAGCTTCTAAGATCAGAGCAGCAAAAGCATCAATTTTTTCTTTATTTGATTTTTTATCAAGATTTTCTTTCAAATAGCTATATATCTGCTCACTTCCAGGATAAGAAATTAATTCTCTAATTTTTTGCCTGGAAATAACGTCTAAGGTATTTGCAGTGCTTACTATAATCTTGTCATTTTCTTCCAAATCACCACTAGCAATATTAGAAAATGTTTTTGAAGGATCTGGCTTTTCTTCTTGACCATTAAACTTTCTGGTTACATCGGTCATTGTATTGCCCCTAAATAAGTAAATAAGCATATCACCGGTTCTGGCAATATGGATGTCATTTTTACGAAAAGCAAAACAAGTAAAGCTCATGTTTCCAATCCATTCATCATGACCTCTTTTAACAAAATCAGCCAAATACATATTTGCACTTTGCAAAGCAGACTCCAAAGCTTCTAATGTGCTTCTTTTATGATTAGAATAAAACTCCCTCTTAATAACAGAGGCGAGTATGTTTAAAAGAAAATCGTAATTCTTATGTTTTTTGGCTGGGAAATTAGATATTTTGCCAACTAGATAAAGATTGCCCAATCTTGCGTCTTCTGCATTTAAGGCTTCATGAGAAAAAACTCCACAAACAGACTTCTTTTTTGCAGAAGAGTCTTGATAAACGATTTCCCGAAAATATAAATTTAGAGATTTATCGTCCATAAATACTAATTATATATCAAAACAAGTCTCAAGTAAAGAAAAAGACTTTACAATTTCTTCTCATAAGAGTAATATATAAATAGAGAAAAATAAGGGAAATATTATGCCAAGAAAACAAAAAACAAACAAAAAAAGGAAAACAACAAAGAAGAGACAAGCCAAAACAAAGCCAGCCAAGAAAAAAACAGCAAAAAGAAAGCCAGCTAGAAAAAAAAGAACAACAACAAAAAGGAAAATTAGAAAGAAAAAGACAGCAACAAAAAGAAAACCAAGAAAAAAGACAATAAGAAAGAAACAGTCCAGAAAAAAACCAGTAAGAAGAAAAACAAAAAAGACTACAAGAAAAAGAAAAACCTCTTCAAAAAAAGAAAAGCCAAAAGGAATGTTGGAAGAGCTTTTTGAATCTCCAACAAAGCTCAAGCTCTTGAAATTCTTTTTCAGAAATGCAGAAGATGCATTTCCAGCAAAAGAAATTTTTGACAGAATAAGAACAGACAAAAGATTAATTAAAAGAGAATTAGAAAAACTTCAAAAAATCAACCTAGTAAAAGATAAAACAGCTTGGGTGCCGTATAAAACAAAAAGAGGAGAAATAAAAAAGCAAAGAAAAAGAGTTTATTATATCAATCCAGGATTTGATTTTTTTACAGAATTAAAAAACCTTGTTTTAAAATCAACAGTAGCTTCAAAAGATGATTTATTAAACAAAGCAAAAAAAATAGGGAATATAAAATTGTTTGTTTTATCAGGCGTTTTTGTTGGCAATGAAAACAATAGAGCAGACATATTTATTGCAGGAGATAAAATAAATCACAAAAAACTAAATAGCTTTATTAAAAACATAGAAGCAGAAGTGGGGAAAATAATTAATTGTGCAGTAATGACAACAAAAGAGTTTGAGTACAGGTATGATATGTATGATAGATTTGTAAGAGACCTCCTAGATGGAGAAAATGAAGTTTTAATACAAAAAATAGATTTATGGTAAAACTGGGCGCATAGCTCAGGGGCAGAGCGTTGCATTCACACTGCAAAGGTCCGTGGTTCAAATCCACGTGTGCCCATAGAATATATTATGGAAAAAATTTTCTTACCTCAAAAAAGCACAAAGAACACATGGCTATTTTTTATTCTATTTATAGCATTTTTAATTATTGGCATTATTTTAATAATAAGTCATTTAAGTGGTAATATTTTTGGAACAACAACAGGGGGAAATCAATTAACAATTGGTTTAATATTTACAATAGGATCAGCATTGGCCCTTTCCATTATTTCATACAGAAGATTTTCTAAAAAACCCACATATATACTTACAGACAAGTCTTTAATTATTAAGCCTCTTGGCATATCTCCAAAAACAGCTGTTTTTAATTTTTCTGAAATTAAAGACATTGAAAAAATACCAGGAAAAGAAGTAGAAAAATTAACTACAAGGCTAAAGAGAGATTCAGAATGGCAAAAATGGACAATACAACCAGTGTCAATGGTAAAAAATGAACTTAAGTTTATGAAATTAATTCAGTATTGCTCTCTGCCCGTTGCTATTGAAAAAGCAACCATAAGAATTGGCAGAATGAAAGAAAAAAACATTCAAGGAATACCAATATATTTAAAAACAAAAGCAAGCGGAGACTTTATCCTTTTATCCATAAAAAATGGAGCTAGATATTTGATAAGCCCAAAAAATATAGATGAATTTATTTCAACATATAAACAACTCAAGGCTATAAACAACCCTTGACAAGAACATAGCAATATGTTATACTAATAATATCAATAAAAAAAGGAGGAAGGAAGATGAGCACTTACAAAATATCCCTAGAAAATGGGATACTAAAAATTGGTTTTGGGTCACCGGCCCAAAACAACGAGATCGTGAAAGAGGCAGAGGCACGCCTCGAGGAGATGGCCGAGTCCGGAGAACTCGCCGGTGGCGAGGTGATCCGGGTCAATGGCCCGGCGTCTCTGCCTGTGGCAATGCTGCTAGCTCACAAGCTGGCGCATCTTTACCAGGCAATTGCATGCTTTGACCCGAAGTTATCGAAGTATGTAGTTGCGATTGCCCATGGCGATAAATTCGCCATTGGCGACCTGCTCGATTAAAAAACAAGCCCCTCGTGGTTTATCCACTTGGGGCTTTTCTCTTTTTCAAAACTTTAGAGACTCTGCAAGTGCTTTTTAAAATCCTCAATATAGTATATAATAAGAATGTATGATCAAGACTGTATTAATCTTCTTATACTGGTTTTACAATGAAGAAGTAAAAGACATAATAAAGGGGTGGAAAAACTTCTTAATATTCTCTACTGAATATTTTTCAATTCCGCTTCTTTTAAAAACTCTATTCTCTCCATGGAAAAGAGACATAACAAAGAAACCAAGAGGATTAGATTTAAAGAAAATATTTGAGTACATAATGTATAATTTAATTTCTAGAGGAACTGGATTTATAATAAGATTCTTCACTATTATAGTGGGAATCTTCTTTTTTATTTTAACAATAATAGCTGGTGCAATAATATTAATCCTCTGGCTATTTTTACCCCTAATAATTCTCGTTCTAATTGCTCTATTTTTAATACTCATATTATGAATTTTGAATTCAAAAAAACAAACATATACAGAGCAGTAAAAATAAGCAAGATCTATCCGCCAATAATTGCCAAAACAGCAACTTGGCTTTTTGCAATCTTATCAATACTTTCATTTTTATCATTTCTTAAGCCAGGAATATTAAATTTAACATCCCAAGAAATTCTGGCCTTATTCTTTCTTTTTCTGGCCTTAACAATAAAAGGAATAATATGGCTAGGATTTTTAGACGATCTATCTTCTAATTTTCTCTTAAGAAGATCCTTGGCACAACAACTATCAACTCAAGGAAAATTAAAAGAAACAAATCTAGCAGAATATTTAGATTTCCGCTTAGCACAAGCATTAGACAGAACAATAAGATTTTCAGAAAGCCACAATATACCAGTATCAACTCCTGTTTTAATACTAAAGCTGTGGGACAATAAAAGAGCAAGACTGATATTTCAGGAAATGGAAATAAACAAGAAGCTTCTTAAAGAAAAGCTAGAACCAAGAATAAAAACAATAAGAGAAGAAAATCAAAGTAAAAAATATACTAATGAATTTTTAGACATAATATCAAAAGCAGCATTTAAGGCAGCAGCAAACTTTCATAGACAAATAGAATTAAGAGACTTTTTAACAACAGCAGCAGAAAAAAACAAATATTTTAGAGAAATACTAGCTGCAATAAATATGGAATCAGATGATGTAGACCATGTTGCTGCTTGGGAAGATTTTGTAGAAAGAGAAATAAAGAGAAGAAAACAATTTTGGAGATTAGAGAATCTAAGGAAAAACAGGGGAGTAGGAAAAAAGTGGGCAGTAGGATATACAGTAAATCTAGACAAATACAGCACAGACATATCCAAGCAAATAAGAAAACAAAATCTATCTATTCACCTAATGGCTCATAAAAAAGAAATCTATGCAATGGAAAGAATCCTAGCTAGAAGCGGAGCTAATAATATATTGCTAGTAGGCAGGCCAGGAGTAGGAAGAACAACAACAGCATATGCTTTTGCAAAAAAAGTCTGCCAAGGAAACTCATTTATCAATCTAAATGACAAAAGAATATTAGAATTAGACACGCAAGCCGCACTAGCAGGCCTAGACACAGAAGGAGAAATGCTGAATAGGCTAAAAACAATATTCTCAGAAGCAGCTAGCGCAGGAAATGTAATTCTATTAATAGACGAGATACATAATTATCTAGGCTCAGCTCAAGGACCAGGTGAAATAAATATTGCTTCTGTTATTACTCCATATTTAACACTGACCAACTTCCAAGTGATAGGAACAACAAACTATGAGGGATGGCACAAGCACATCAACAATGCTCCTGCAGTAAAGAATGCATTTACAAAAATAGAGATAGATGAACCAAGCCCTCTTCAAACAATAATGATTCTAGAAGACATGGTCCCTGGATTAGAAAAGCAATACAAAACAATAATAACCTACAGGATAATAAGGGATGTTGTGAATTTAACAGATCATCACATTCAAGATACACCTTTCCCAGAAAAAGCCATAGATGTATTAACAGAAACAATTGTTTATTCAAAAAGACAAAACAAAAACAAGGTCCTCCCACAACACCTAAATGAAGTAATGAGCAGAAGAACAGAAGTGCCAATAGGAGATATGGAAGAAATAGAAAGAAAGAAGCTTCTTAATCTAGAACAAACAATACATCAAAGAATAGTAGACCAAGAAGAGGCAGTAAAACTAATATCAGAAGCAATGAGAAGGGCGAGAACAGGAGTTTCAGGCAAAAACAGGCCAATGGGCACATTTTTATTCCTAGGGCCTACAGGAGTAGGAAAAACAGAAACAGCCAAAGCTCTTTCAGCAGCATATTTTGGATCAGAAGATAAAATGGTAAGATTTGATATGTCAGAATATCAAGACACAAGCTCTATAGAAAGATTAATAGGAGCACCATCAAGAAATGAGCCAGGATTATTAACAAAGGCATTAAGTCAAAATCCTTTCTCTTTAGTTTTATTCGATGAGATAGAAAAATCAAATCCAAATATATTAAATTTATTACTCCAAGTATTAGACGAAGGGTGGTTAACAGATGCATTTGGAAGAAAAGTCAGTTTCAGAGACTCAATAATTATAGGGACGTCAAACGCAGGAGCAGAATTAATAAGAAGCAATGTGAAGCAAGGAGTAGATCTTTCTTCTTTTAAAGAAGATTTAATAGACTATCTTTTAAAACAAGGAATATTTAGGCCAGAGCTATTAAACAGATTTGATGCTGCTGTGGTATTTAAACCCCTAGAACATGAACACCTAATTCAAATAGCCAAACTAATGCTAAATGGACTATCAAAAAGACTACAAGAAGGAATGGGAATTACATTAGTAATAGATCATGATTTAGTAGAAAAAGTAGCAGAATTAGGATATAAGCCAGAATTTGGAGCTAGGCCAATGAGAAGAGTAATCCAGGATCAAATAGAAAGCAGGGTAGCAAAGAAAATACTTCAAGATAATTTAAAGAGAGGAGATTTTGTAAAAATAGAGGCAAAAGACATATCTTAAAATTTTTTTAAAATTTAAACTGAATATAAGGTTTAACCTGACAATTAGTTTAGGTTTTAAAAAAGGCACCATTTTCCTTTTAAAATTAATGCTAAAAAACTAAAAAAAAGCCAATTTGTTAAAAACATGTGGATAAAAATCCACATTTTTTTAATTTTTGAGCTCAAAATAAAAAAAACAACACCTAAAATTAGGTGGGTTGACAATACATATTAGGTGGATTAAAATTTAAATAGAGTGTTAAATTGTGGATAAAAGTGTTAATAAGCAAGGAAATCTGGGGAAAACTAAAAATTAAAAGCTAAGCAAAATGCTAATAGGTGAATACAGCCATACAATTGATACAAAAAAGAGACTAGCAATTCCTTCTAAACTAAGGAAGGAGCTTGGCGCCAAGGCAGTTATAACCAGGGGACTGGACAACTGCCTTTTTATATTCCCAATAAAAGAATGGAAAAAGCTGGTAGACAAACTATCCGCCCTTCCATTTGGAGAAAAGAATAGCAGAAGCTTTGTAAGACTGATGCTGGCAGGAGCAACAGAGGTAACCCTAGACAAGCTTGGGAGAATACTTGTTCCTGACTATTTAAAAACATATGCTCAATTAAAAAAGAATGTAGTAATTGCAGGAGTACACAGTAGAATGGAAGTATGGGATAAAGAAAAATGGGAATTATTCAAGAAACAAAGTGAAAAAGAAGTGAATGTAATGGCAGAAAGATTGGGAGAATTAGGAGTATAAAAAAATAAAGAATCATGCACATCCCGGTTCTTTTAAACAAAACGATAAAATATTTAGACCCAAAACCAGGAGAAAATTTCATTGATTGCACACTAGGAGAAGCAGGTCATACCAAAGCCATATTAAAAAAAACAGAACCAAATGGCAAGGTTTTAGGAATAGATGCAGACACAGAATCCTTAAAGAGAATAAAGCTAGATCCAGAAATAATGAAATATGAAAGCCAGGGAAGACTAATGCTAGTCAGAAGTAATTTTAAAAACATAAAAAAGGCAGTAGAGGAAAATAGATTTCAAAACATAAAGGGGGTTCTATTTGACTTAGGCCTTTCAAGTTGGCAAATAGAAGAAAGCAAGAAAGGATTTACATATAAAAAAGATGAACCCCTAATAATGATCCTTAACGGAAGCCAAGATGTTTCTGCACAGGAAATAATAAACAATTGGCCGGAGGAAAGCTTGATAGGCCTTTTTCAAAAATATGCCCAAGAAAGATTCTCAAGAAGAATAGTCAGAGGAATAATGGCCCAAAGAAAGATATCTCCAATAAAAACAACAACTCAGCTAAAGAATATAATAATCAGAGCAATACCAAGAAGCAAAACAAGAAGAGGAAAAAAAGACAGAGTATTGGCTAGAATATTCCAAGCATTAAGAATTGAAGTAAATGATGAATTAGAAAATTTAAAACAAGGACTAGAAGATTCTTTAGAAATACTAGACAAAGAGGGGAGAATAGCAATAATTTCCTTTCACTCTCTAGAAGACAGAATTGCAAAGATATTTTTAAGAGAAAAAGCAAAAGAAGGAAAAATAGAAATCTTAACAAAAAAACCAATTGCTCCTGATGAAGAAGAAAAAAGAATGAATCCCCGAAGCAGGAGCGCCAAATTAAGAGTAGGTATCAAAATATAAAAAGGGGCTCCAAGAGAAAATTCTTGGAACCTTAGGTGGGGCAGAACCCCACCCAAGATTCTAAGCAAACAAAACTATGACAGTAAATGCTCTAATACACAACAGCATATCTTGCTCACAAAACAAAACCAAAGCAAGAAAAGAAGAAAGAGTCAGATCAACAATATCTGTAATTTTAGTCACCCTAATAGTATTAGGCCTCTTCTTCTATATTCTAGAAGTAAATGCTATTGCTGGTAGTGGATACAAAATGAGAGAATTAAATAAAGAGATAAAAGAATTGGAAGCAGAGAACAAAATAATGCAGGTTAATATTTCTAATCTCAGATCAATCAACAACCTGGAAGAAAAAGCCCAGGATTTTGAAATGGTTGAAGCTGAGACAGTAGAGTATGTTACTTTACATTATAGGACAGTGGCAGAAAAATAAATTAATAACATATGAAAAACTGGAGATTTTACACACTGCTTTTTTTTATTGCAATATTTTTTGGAATAATAATATTCCGGCTCTTCAGCCTGCAAGTATTAAGCCACGCATATTATCAAAAACTAGCTGAAAACCAGCACGAAATATTCCAAACAATATATCCAGACAGGGGAGAGATATTTATGAGGGACAGACTCACAGAAACAGACTCAAGATCATCTCTTTTCCCTGCTGTTATAAACAAAGATTGGTGGCTAATATATGCTATACCAAAAAACATAGAAGAAAAGAAGGAGGCGGTTGAAAAACTATCTCCTCTTTTAAATATTGAAAAAGAAACATTAGAACAAAGAATAGGCAAAGAAGATGATCCATACGAACCACTAGAAAGCAAGGTAGACAATCAAACAGCAGAAAAAATAAAAGACCTAGAAATCCCAGGAATAGGATTAAGAACAGAAACATGGCGCTATTATCCAGCCCAACCATTAGCATGCCATATTATAGGATTTGTAGGATACAAAGGAGATAAAAGAGTAGGAAGATATGGAATAGAAGAATATTATGAAGAAGAACTAGCTGGTCAACTAGGCATGATAGAAGCAAAGAAAGACAGCCTAGGAAACCTCATATCAGTAGGAGGCAAGGCATTAAAAGAACCAAAAGATGGGGCAGACATAATATTGACCATAGATCCAAATATACAATTTTTCATAGAAAAAGAACTAAAAGAAGCAGTAAACAACTTGCAAGCAGAAGGAGGAACTATTATAGTGATGGATACAAGAACAGGAGCAATAAAAGGAATGGCTAATTATCCAACATTTAATAATAATGAATATAGTGAAGTAAAAGACATAAACCTATTTTTAAACCCAGCAATACATGACATGTATGAACCAGGATCTATATTTAAAGCAATAACAATGGCTGCAGGATTAGATACAAGTGCAGTAAATCCAAGAACAACATACGAAGACAAGGGATTAATAGAAATAAGCGGACACAAAATAAAGAACTCTCACGAAGAAGCAGAAGGAATCCAAACAATGGTTCAAGTATTGGAAAAATCATTAAACACAGGAGCTGTATTTGTACAACAAAAAACAGGAAAAAAAGAATTTAAAGAATATATAAGAAAATTCGGCTTTAATCGAGAAACAGGAATAGATCTAACAGGAGAAGCAGAAGGAAATCTGTCAAATCTAGAAACAAATAAAGACCTAGAATATGCAACAGCAGCATTTGGACAAGGAATAGCTGTAACTTCTATTCAAATGATAAGCGCTATAACTGCAATAGCAAACAATGGAATATTATTAAAACCACATGTAGCTGAAAAAATAATATATCCAGATGGAAAAATAGAGGAAATAGAAAAAGAAGAAATAGGCAGAGTAATTTCTTCAGATACAGCCTCTAGACTAACAGCAATGCTTGTTAGTGTAGTAGAAAATGGATTTGGAAAAAAAGCAGGAGTATCAGGATATGCAGTAGCAGGAAAAACAGGAACAGCTCAAATACCAGAAAAAGGAGGATATTCAAAAGACACAATACATATATTTGGAGGCTTTTTCCCAGCATTTAATTCTAGATTCTCTTTACTAGTAAAAATAGACAAGCCGCAAACTATTAATTTTGCATCTGACTCTGTAGCCCCTATATTTGGAAAAATAGCCAAATATATATTAAACTATTATGAAATATCACCAAGCCAATGAAAATATTTAGAAAAATACTTCAAAAAATATTAAAAATTCTAGCCATAATTGTATTAAAGAGATACAAGCCTGTTGTTATAGCTATAACAGGCAGTGTAGGCAAGACATCAACAAAAGAAGCAATATATCATGTATTAAAGAGCCAATTTGGAGAGCATAGAGTAAGAAGAAACACAAGAAACTATAATAATGAAATAGGAGTTCCTCTAACTATCTTTGGTTTGGAAACAAGCGGAAGATCAGTAATTTCCTGGCTCATAAAATTCATCCAAATTGGATGGATGATAATATTTAAACAAAAAAAATACCCCAGCTTTTTAATAATCGAAATGGGCGCAGACAGACCAGGGGATATAAAATACCTGACAAAATTTGTTCATCCATCAGTGGGAGTAATAACAGCGCTAGGCCAAATCCCTGTTCATATTGAATTCTTTAAAAATCCAGAAGAAGTAGCAAAAGAAAAAGCAAGCCTAATAAAGGATTTAAAAAACAACCAAACAGCAATACTAAACTATGATGATGAAAAAGTAAGAGAAATGAAAGAAAAAACAAAAGCAAATGTAATTACATATGGATTAAATGAGCAAGCAGACCTGAAAGCAACGAATTATGATATTTTAATTGATACAAAAAAAAAGCAAAGCAAGCTAATATTTAAATTAGAATTCAAAGGAGGAAGTGTGCCAGGCACTCTATACAATGCAATAGGAGAACAAACACTATATTCAGCTCTAGCCGCAGCAACAGTAGGCACTGCATTCAACATGAATCTAGTTGAAATAGTAGAAGCATTAAAAAACTTCCAACCCTTGCCAGGAAGAATGAGAATAATGCCAGGAATAAAAAACTCCTTTATTATAGACGACACATACAATGCAGCCCTATTATCAATGGAAGCAGCAATTCAAAGTCTAAAAATATTTAAAGAAAGAAGAAAAATAGCAATATTAGGCGATATGCTAGAAATAGGGGAATATGCTCCAGAGGCACACAAAATAATAGGAAGGAAAGCAGCAGAAACAGCTGATTTAATATTTACAGTAGGAACAAGATCAAAATTTATCGCTGAATCAGCAGCAAAGCATAACTTTCCAAAAGAAAACATTTTCCAATTTGATACATCAGAACAAGCAAAAAAAGAAGTACAAAAAAGAATACAACAAGACGACATCATACTAGTAAAAGGCTCCAGGGGAATAAAAATGGAAAAAATAGTAGAAGAAATAATGGCAGAACCAGAAAAAGCAAAAGACATTCTAGTGAGTTGATTTATTAATCATAAAATGATAATATATTTTTTAAGGCCCCGTCGTCTAGTGGCCTAGGACGCCACCCTCTCACGGTGGTAACAGGGGTTCAAATCCCCTCGGGGCTATTGACAGTATAATAAATATTTATTATACTGTTTTTAGTTCTTAAAAAATTAAATAAAGGAGGCTTTAGTGCTTAGATCTATTTATTTAAGTTTCTTAAATTCTCAATTTGAAGATGAGGAAACGAGCAGAGTAGACTTTCTGTCAGAAAAAGATGGAGATATACAGCTCCATAAAGTTTCTCCTTCTCTTGAAGGAGGGGCAAGCTCCCTAAACATCATTTTCCTAAAAAAGGGAATAAAAGATTCCTTTTTAATCGAAAAAGAAAGAGCAACTCTTTTTTCTAACAGAAGCGGAGAAGGAGGGGAAATAATTTTCTCCAAAGACCAAATACCTTATTTATTAAAAGAGCTTTGCGACATAATAAGC
>WJLL01000065.1 GCA_014728535.1 Candidatus Portnoyibacteriota bacterium | reverse complement strand
ATTTTAAAAAAGATAACAATTATATAGGAAAAGCAACTCATTACAAAACAGTAAAAATTAAAATTAAATCAAAAAACAAAGTAGGAAAATTTATTAATGTTAAAATAACAAAAGCAGAGCCATGGGGATTAAAAGGAATAGAAAAATAATCATAGTTGTTGGGCCAACCGCCTCAGGAAAAAGTGATTTAGCAGTAGAAATCGCTAAAGATTTTAATGGAGAAATAATATCTGCAGACTCAAGACAAGTATACAAAAACATGGATTTAGGGACTGGAAAAATAACAAAAAAGGAAATGAGGGAAATCCCCCATCACCTGCTTGATATAGCTAGTCCAAAAAGAAGATTTACGGTAGCCCAATTCAAAAAAAGAGCTTTTTTGAAAATAAAGCAAATATACAAAAGAAATAAAATCCCAATCATCTGCGGAGGAACAGGTTTTTATATTCAAGCAATAATAAAAAATCTAGAAATACCAAAAGTAAAACCAGATTTAAAATTAAGAAAAAAATTAGAAAAAGAAACAACAGAAAGTTTATTTAAAAAATTAAGAACATTAGATCCAAAAAGAGCAAAAACCATAGACTCTCATAATAAAAGAAGGTTAATTAGAGCCTTAGAAATAATTATAAAAACAGGAAAGCCAGTTCCTAGGCTAAAGAAAAAACAAGCATTCAATCCCCTTTATATCGGAATAAAAAAAGACTCTCAAGAATTAAAAAATTTAATAAAAAAAAGACTTATTAAAAGAATAAGGGGAGGATTAATTGCTGAAGTTAAAAATCTAAGAAAGATAGGAGTTAGCTGGAAAAGATTAGATGATTTTGGATTAGAATACAGATACGTGTCTAGATATTTAAAAGGAGAAATAAACAAACAAGAAATGGTCGAGGAATTAGAAAAGGAAATAATAAAATATGCAAAAAGACAAATGACCTGGTTAAAAAAATATCCAGGCAAAAAAGTGCACTGGATAAAAAACTATAATCAAGCTAAAAAGCTAATTAAAAACTTTTTAAGCTTTTAATTTTTCTTTAATAACCTTGGCTGCTACCTTCGGATTTGCAGCCCCCCTTGTTTCGCGCATTACTTGCCCAACCAAAAACTGAACAGCTTCTTTTTTTCCTTCTTTGTAATCTTTTACAGCAGAAGGATTTTTTTTAATAGCATTATCTATTGCTTCGCCCAACTCTTCTTCCCCGCTCACTTGCTTTAACCCCTTAGAATTAATGATATGAGAAGGATCTTCTCCTGTTTTAAACATTTCATTCAAAACATCCTGAGTCCCACTGCTAGATATCTCTCCTATAAAATTTAAATATATTAATTCAGCAAAATTTTCAGGAATAATAACAATATTTTCAGAATCAACGTATTTAGGAAATTCTGTCATAATATAATTCGCGCTTGGTTTTATTAACTTTTCTATGTCCGTATTTATCTTGCCAGATTTAAGCCATGCCTTTAATTCACTTATTGCTTGCTCAAAAAAATCACCTAAATATTTATAAACAACAAATATTTCAATATCTTCTTTATTCAGACCATACTCTTCTTCAAGTCTATTTCTTCTTTCTTGAGGCAATTCAGAAATCTCTCCTTTTATTTTGTCTATATCCTTTGAAGAAATATCTAAAGGAGGCAGATCAGGCTCAGGAAAATATCGATAATCAGCAGAAACTTCTTTTTCTCTTTGAGAAAAAGTTTTTTGTTTTGTATCATTCCACCCCCTAGTTTCATGCTTAACTTCTCCTCCATCTTTTAAAACTTCTTCTTGTCTTTTAACTTCATATTTAATAGCTCTTTCAACTGCTCTAAAAGAGTTTAAATTCTTAACCTCTACTTTAGTTCCCATATTAAGAGAAATATTAGCTTCGACTCTCATTTGCCCCTTCTCCATATTGGCATCAGAAATGCCTAAATATCTAAAGATTAATTGTAATTCTTGGCCAAATTTTTTAGCTTCTTCAGCTGACCTTATATCAGGCTCTGTAACCAATTCCATTAGTGGCACTCCAGCTCTATTAAAATCCACTAAAGAGTGGCCTTTCTTATCATGTATTAATTTACCAGTATCTTCTTCCAGGTGTATTCTATTTATTCTTATTTCTCTGCCATCAATACTAAGAAAGCCCTCATAACATAAAGGAGACTCGTATTGAGAAATTTGATATCCCTTAGGAAGGTCTGGATAAAAATAGTTTTTTCTTTCAAACCAAGTTTTTTTATTAATACTACAATTCAAAGCCAGGCCAGCCTTTATTACACTATCTACTGCCTTTTTATTAATCACAGGAAGAGTTCCAGGTTGAGCTGTACAAATAGGACAAATATTTACATTTGGCTTTTTCTCTAAAGGATCATTTAAAGAATCACAAAACATTTTTGTTTTGGTTTTCAGCTCAACATGAATCTCTAATCCAATTGTAGGCTTGTGTTTCTTACTCATTGTGCTTATATAATAACATCTTTATTTTATAAAAAAAAGCCCCGCTTTAACAGGGCTTTGTTTTATTTTCCATACTGGTGTCTATCATCAACAATATCTTGCCTTTGCCAATCTCTAATCCAATTATCAACATCGAATATTTTCATTTCTTCACTCTCCGTAGAACAAACCACTCTCTTAAGGCCAGCATTAATAATCATTTTCTTGCAAATAAAACAAGGAAATGCATTAATAGTCTTGCCTATTAAATTAGAGCCCCAAATATACATATCTCCACTGTATAAACTAACGCCAGCTCGGGCAGCATTAATAATCGCATTTTGTTCAGCATGAACACTTCTGCATATTTCATATCTTTGACCATGAGGAATATTTAGATTGTCCCTTAAACATTCTTTATGCTCAAAACAATCTTTGGTCTTTCTGGGAGCACCTACATATCCTGTAGAAATAATTTGATCGCCACAAACAATAATAGCGCCTATTCTTCTTCTAAAACAAGTGCTTCTTTTAGAAACTTCCCTAGCTATATTTAGATAATATCTGTCTTTAGAAATTCTTTTTTTCAATGTTCAACCTCCTTTCAACTATATTATACATACATTAAAAAAAATTACAATAAAAGGGCGATTAAAAATCGCCCGATAAATAAAATGCATCTCTTTCTTTATTTAACTTCAATACCCATATTTCTTGCAGTCCCTTCAACAATTTTCATAGCAGCTTCTATGTCATTAGCATTTAAGTCAGCCATTTTCTTTTCAGCAATTTCTTTAACCTGATCTTTAGTAACCTTGCCAACCTTGTCTTTCTGTGGCACTCCTGATCCTTTCTGAACACCAGCTGCTTTTTTTAATAATTCAGCAGCAGGAGGTGTTTTTAGCTTAAAATCAAAACTTCTGTCTTCATAAACAGTAATCTCAACAGGAATAACATCCCCGCCCTTATCTTTAGTGGCTTCATTAAATTTACTACAAAAATCCTGAATATTTAATCCGTGCTGACCCAAGGCAGGACCAACAGGAGGAGCTGGATTTGCTTGCCCGGCTGGAATTTGAAGTTTGATAATTGTTTTTACTGGTTTAGCCATAAATGTATTAATTAAATTTTCTTCACTTGAAGGAAGTCTAACTCAACAGGAGTTTCTCTTCCAAACATGTTAACTAAAACTTTTACCTTTCCTTTTTCTTTATCAATTTCACTAATTTTACCATCAAAATCTTTAAATGGACCATCTGTTATTTTAACAGGATCTCCCACGTCAACCTCAATTTTATATGTAGGCTCTTCTTCTCCTGATTTCTTTAAAAGCTTCATAATTTCTTTATCAGATATTGGAACAGGAGTTATTCCTGACCCAATAAAGCCAGTGACTCTAGGAGTGTTTCTTACAACATACCAAGAGTCATCTGTAACTATCATCTCTACAAAAACATAATTAGGATATATTTTTTCTTCTACTACATATCTTTTCCCTCCTTTTATCTTTATCTTTTTTTCTTTGGGAACCAAAACATTAAAAATCTTATCATCCATATCCATTGATTCTATTCTTTGTTTTAAATTATGAGCCACGGTATCTTCTGAGGCAGGATAAGTATGAATTGCATACCAGTGTCTTTTTTTATCACTTACTTGCTTAGGCATATTATATTAAAAGACTAATTATCCAAGTAAAGAGAAAGTCTAGGCCGCCCAAGAAAATAGCCACAGCAAAACTCACACCAATAACTATCAATGTATATTTGGTGGTGTCTTTCTTACTAGGCC
The DNA here is from genome assembly GCA_014728535.1 of Candidatus Portnoyibacteriota bacterium. Lineage (GTDB taxonomy): Bacteria > Patescibacteriota > Minisyncoccia > RBG-13-40-8-A > RBG-13-40-8-A > WJLL01. The sequence goes on along the minus strand of WJLL01000065.1, from coordinate 2,207 downwards.
AATTTACCTTCTTCATTTCAACCTTAACTTCTTTAAGAAATGTAGATACTCTCTTTAAAGGATTCATATTTATTATAAGTTTTTTAAAATGGCCTCCCGGCCACATTTATTAATGTATAGGCTTTAAAAATAAATGTCAAGTTTTTAACAAAATATTTATTAAACATCAAGATTTTTAACACTCTTAGCATGAGTTTGAATAAATTTCTTTCTAGGTAATACTTCGCTACCCATTAGCACATCAAAGATTTTATCTGCTTCTTCAGCATCTTCTATGCTTACTCTTTTCATAATTCTTTTCTTAGGATCCATTGTAGTTTCCCATAATAATCCAGGATTCATTTCTCCCAATCCTTTGTATCTTTGAATGCTCAAACCCTTAATATCTTCTTCCTTTTTCTTTGAAGATGATTTTTTAATCTTTTTTAAAGCTTCTTCTTTGCCTGCTTCAGTATAAACATACTCTGCTGTTTTTCCTTTTTGTATCTTATACAATGGCGGTTGAGCAATATACAAATATCCTTTCTCAATTATTTGAGGAAAGTAGCGATAGAATAGAGTTAAAAGAAGAGTTCTAATATGAGCTCCATCAACATCTGCATCTGTCATGATAACGATATTGTGATAGCGAAGTTTATCAATATCAAATTCATCAGCAATAGCAGCTCCTAAAGCAACAATAAGAGCCTTAATTTCTTTAGAAGACAAAATTTTATCTAATCTAGCTCTTTCCACATTAAGGATCTTTCCTCTTAAAGGCAAAATAGCCTGAAAGTGTCTATCTCTGCCTTGTTTTGCTGATCCTCCAGCACTATCTCCCTCTACAATGTATAGCTCAGCCTGTTCAGCGTCTCTAGTAGCACAATCTGCCAACTTCCCAGGAAGAGTAACTCCGTCAAGTATCCCCTTTCTTATTACTGTATCTCTTGCTGCTTTAGCAGCTTTTCTTGCTTTTTGAGCTAGTATTGATTTGCCTAAAATCTGCTTTGCATCATTAGGATTTTTCTCTAAAAACTCTTCAAAGGCATCAAGCATAACTGATTCAACTGCAGTTCTAGCTTCTGGATTGCCAAGTTTAGCTTTTGTTTGTCCTTCAAATTGAGGCTCTTTTAATCCTACGCTAATAACAGCAGTCAACCCCTCCCTAACATCGTCTCCTGTTAAATTTGCCTCATCTTCTTTTAAGAAATTATTTTTCCTAGCATAATCATTAATTATTCTTGTAAGGGCGGTTCTAAAGCCAGTTAAATGCATTCCTCCTTCTCCAGTATGAATATTATTCGCAAAACTTTTTTCTAATCCTTGAATATCTTCAGTATATTGAAGAGCTATCTCCACCATAATCCCATCTTTTTCTCTTTCAGTATAAAAAACATTACTATGTAGTGGTTTTTGAGTTCTATTAAGATGTTTAATATATGAAACAAGGCCGCCTTCAAAATAAAAGCTGTGGCTAACATGATCTTCTTCGTTTTCGCTCCTTTGATCCATTATTGTAATTCTTACATTCTTGGTAAGATATGCTTGCTGACGAAGGTGATCTAATATTTTATCCCATTTAAATTCAAGATCAGAAAAAACTTCTCCGTCAGGCTCAAAGGTGATATTAGTACCAGAACCTCTACACTTTCCTATTTTTTTAATTTTACTAGTAGCCTTGCCCTTAGAATATTCTTGCACATAAACATCACCACCCCTGCAAACTTCTGCCTTTAAAGACTTGGAAAGAGCGCAAACAACAGAAACACCAACTCCGTGAAGACCACCAGCAATTTTATATGATTGACCACCAAATTTACCTCCAGCATGAAGTGTGGTCATAACTGTTTCTAAAGCAGATTTCTTGGTTAGAGCGTGTTTATCAACAGGAATTCCTCTTCCATTATCAGCCACAGAAACCTTGCCATCAGGTAATAAAGTTATTCCAACATCCGTACAGTAACCAGCAATTGCCTCATCAAGAGAGTTGTCAACAACTTCCCAAATTAAATGATGAAGCCCCTCGGTGCCAGTTGAACCAATATACATTCCTGGTCTTTTTCTTACTGGATCCAGTCCCTCTAAGACATAAATGTCTTTAGCATCATAACCAGAGGGTTTTGTTTTTTTAGTTGTTCTTCTAGTTGTTTTTTTGCTTGTACTTTTTTTACTTGTTTTCTTTGTAGTTTTCTTTTTGGGCATATTTTTAAACGATTAATTATTTTCTT
>WJLL01000064.1 GCA_014728535.1 Candidatus Portnoyibacteriota bacterium | reverse complement strand
ATATGATATGTCTGCTGTTGGAGGCACTTTGTCTATCTTGGTTATCTTTCCTTCCCAGCAGAATCCTGTAGATGGCGTGCCATCTGAACATCCTTGAGATAGATTGCCTGCATTGTCTTCTACTTGATACCTGAATTGATAAAAGTGGCAATTGTCTCCTGTGTGTGAAAAATCTGTTGTTATGTTTGGATGGTCTGGGTGTTCTGTATAATCTGACCAAGCTGGCCAGGTGCTATCTTTGTGTTTTGATTTAATATCTACATTGCCTGATTTTATTCCTGAATCATCGTCTGATTCTGTTAATGTTACATTAAAAGCATCTGTTGTTATCCATCCATCTGGGTAGTCTATTTGGCATACTGGTGGGGTGGTGTCATCTATTACTGTGAAAGTGCAAGAGTTGTTACAGTCATATAGGCTAAAGGCGCTGAATGATATTGTATACGTGCCTGGTTCTATTATTGGATAAGCATATGCAGTGACGCTCTCTTTTTGCCCTATAACGCAGTCTTTTCCATTGTCGTCTTTACATTGACAATCACAGCTGATTGGTTTTTGTTTTGGTATCTTCTGCGCCGGAGAAGAGAATTGAATTAGCTCCCTTTTTTCAGAATCGATATGCTTATATAGTCTGTATTTTATATTTCCCGCCTCATACGCATCATAGTCTATAGAACAAGGATCAGATCTTATACATTCCGTATCTTCTTGACACATTCCTCCTGTTATTAATGCACTGGGAGTATAGGGTGCTTCTACTGATTCTGTTGGGCATTGCCTGATCGCAACAGCACATCCCGTACAGCTCGCATTGGTTATTTGAAATATTGAAAATATTCCCGTGATCAGGATTAAGGAAAAAATTGATATTTTTGTTATTCTTGCACTCATTCTTTTATTTTTTATATATTTAAATTATATAATTTTTTAATTGAAAAGAGAAATTAAAAAGGGCAATCTGCATTATTTTTGCAAATTGCCCATTACCTGCTTGGGTTTGTTTCCTTTTTCATTTTTTCCTTTCTTAATCAAAAATTGGTTTATTGTTTTCATCGAACCCGTAAAGAGTTATCCACTCTTCTCCTGTTGCTTTATTTTTTTCGTATGGAGCTTTTACTCCATTTATCCAAATGTTGTGTGCTCGAATATAGCATTTACTACCATCAGCATTATAGAAGTATCCATCTAGGCAGTTTATGTATCTTTTGCTATCCGCTCTTACGTTTTGAATTTCAATTACAAAATAGTGTTCTTCTTTCTGATTCATTCTTGACTGACCAAATCCTTCTAGATTTACTGCATTGTTGTTGGAATATGTAGCACACCCCTTATCAAAAGTTCTTTCGTATTCTACAGTAACACTAATTCGTCTTACTTCTATGTCGCCTGGTTCAGATGGAGAGCTTGGGCTGAAAATTCCATCACAGGAAGTAAAAAGAAAAATAACAAGCAGGCATGAAAAGAAAAGAAATACTTTTCTCATTTTTTCCTCCTCTCTTTTCTTTTTTATGAAAAGTGCAAATCTATTATTATCATAGGACATTATAAAATGGCTTGTCAAGTCTGTGCACTAAAAGGAGCCCGGAAAGTTTTACCCCATACTTAGTGTTGAGTGGGTGCTAGTTCCGAGCTCCTTTTAAATCACAAATTCTTATGATCTATTTTAAGTATAAAAAGCATATAATATTATGTCAACAAAATAAAAAGAAGAGACCTCGACAAAAGCCAGAGGTCTCTCCAGTATGGAGTATTCCACTCAACACTAATGTTAGTGTAGCAAATCAAAAATTAATTGTCAAGTTTTTTTAATTCTTCTATTCCTTGTTCTATTGAAATTTTTGGCTCCCAGCTAAGTATTTCTTTTGCTTTTTTTATGCTTGCTAAAGTATCTCTGCTTTCTCCTGGTCTTTGTTCTATGTATTTTGTTTTACCTTCTATTAGCTTGGCTATTTGATTTATGGTGTAGTTTTTGCCAGTTCCAATATTTATTATTTCCCCATTTCTAGCTTTTGATTTTTTCATTGCCAATAGGTTTGCTCTTACTATGTCTTTTACATGAGTAAAGTCTCTTGTTTGTTTTCCATCCCCTACTATTGTTAGGGGCTTGTTTTGTTTTTTTTGTTTTAAAAATATTCCAATTACTGTTGCATATGCTCCTTCTGATATTTGTCTTGGACCATAAACATTAAAATATCTTAAGCATACAGTTGGTAGCTTGTATAGGTCGCTGAAGAGCTTGCAATACTTTTCTCCTATTAACTTGAATAAAGCATATGGGTTTTTTGGTTTTGGATCCATGTTTTCTGTTAGGGGGAGCTTGTCTTGATCCCCATAAACAGAAGAGGATGCAGAGTAAATTAATTTTTTTACTTTATTGTTCCTTGCTGCTGTTAATACATTTAAAGTTCCATCTACATTGTCTTTATGAGATTCTATTGGATTTATTATTGATGGCTGTATTCTTGGTTGAGCTGCTAGATGAAATACGTAATCTATGTTTTTAAAAAGAGGTTCTATTTGTTTTAGATTTTTTATATCTTTTTTATAGAATTTTGCTTTTGGATTTATGTTTTGTTTTTTTCCCAAGGAGAGATTGTCTATAACTGTAACATCAAAGCCCTTATTGATAAGGGCATCTGTTAAATGAGAACCGATAAATCCTGCTCCTCCTGTTACTATTATTTTTGTTCTTTTCATGATTATTGTGAATTGATTATATTTATGAATTTTTGTGCTTCTTCTTGAAATGACGGATCTATTTCTGCAGCTTTTTGAGCTGCCATAATTGCTTTTTGATAATCTCCTATCTTTGCATAGGCTGCTGCTAAAGATGCATACAGCTGAGGATTGCTTGGTTGTTCGTTTACTGCCAATTCGTATCCTTGCACTACCTGATAGTATTTTTCATTTTTTTCATATATTTTTACCATTCTCATTATATCTACAATATTGTTTTTGTATTCTGAGTATCCTAATTCTCTTGCCTTTTCTATATATTCTAATGCTTCTTGATAATGATTTGCTTGATAAGCAGCTATTCCAGTAAACCACCATGATGTTGCTACTTTTGGATTTAGTTCTAGGGCTGTTTTAAAGCTTTGATATGACCCTTCTTCTTCTCCTGCTGACAATTGAGCTTGGCCTAATTCATACCATATTCTTGGATTTGTTTTGTTTATTTCTACTGCCTCCCTTATATGTTGCTTTGCTTTTGTATAGGCTTCTTTTTCTAAGTCCCCCATAAGTATATACATTCTTCCTATGTATAAATGAGGAATAGTGTCGTCTGGATAGTCTTTTATATTGTTCTCTACTTGATCTATTGCATAATTTAATACAGGAGCATAGTTTATTGTTTTGTCTCGCCTCTTTGAATCCTCTGCTACTTCAATAGCAAATTTTGCCAGCTTGTGCCTTATTTCATAGGCGCCTTGTTTGGTGTTGTATTTTAATGCTTCATCATATTTATTCAATGCTTTTTCTACTTGGCCTGACCTTCCTATTAGTATTGCTCTTGTGCAAGCATAATTTGCTTTGGCTGGCTTTATATTTAATTGATATATCAATAGAATTGCTCCTGCTAGAAGAATAAGGATTAGCAGAATGGAAGGCACTTTGTTTTGTTCTGGTTCTTCTTTTTTTGAATAGTATCTTGTTCCTCCTATGAAGTTTATATATCCCATTGTTATGAAAAAAAGAAAGTAATTGGCAAATGTATCAAATATGAAAAGATTGTGGAATATATATGCAATAAGCATTGCAGAAAAAACTCCAAATGTTGCTTTGCTTATTCTTTTTAATTTAAATTCTTTTATTAAGAAATAGAAGATGGAAAATAAAAGGAAAAGGTAGCTTAATAATCCTACTATTCCCATTGTTGCTAGTGTGTTTATTAGTGTGTTGTGGGCTCTATCCCATATTGTTTCTGATCCTATGTGTGTAAAGTGTCCTGCGTGAAAATATTTCATATGCAGAACTGAAAAGTTTTCTGGTCCCCAGCCAAACACTGGCTTGTCTTTCCATCCTCTTATTGCACTATCCCACGACCAAAGCCTGGTCTGAGCAGTAGATGATTCTATTGATATTGTTGTTATTCTTCTCAACCAATCTGTGTTTTCTACCCATGGCTTGTTTTTGTTTATAAAGATTAATGATGTGAATATTATAAACAAGACCAGTATTGCGGCTAGAGATATTTTTAGCTTCTTATTCTTGCTTGTTATTACATAAAATAATGCTAGGAGGAATAAAGACCCGAATAAAGCCAGGATTGATCCTCTTACTGCTGTCATTAAAATTATTGGTATTCCTAAAATAAATACCACAGCAAAAAAGCCTTTTTGATTTGCTGGTGTTTCTTTTTTTAATAGGAAGAAAAGAGATAGGTATAGAATAAATAAGAGATATCCTGCAAATAGAGCTGGGTTTCCTATTGTTCCTATTACCCTTTCACCGTGCTGCCATCCTACAAAAAAATCTCCCAGTCTTAGTTTTTGACCATAGCCAAATAAGATTGAAAGAAATCCTACAAAAACAGAAAGTTTTAATACTTTATGCCAATCTTCTTTTGATTTAATTATGCTTGTTAAGATAATAAAATATATCCAGTAGTGGATAAAGCTGAATATTCCTCCCATTCTTTCTAGGCTTCCCCAGAAGCTTCTATAGAAATTATTTCCTACTACTCCACTGAATATGTATAAAGCTGTGAAAATTGAAAATGAGATTAGGATTAAAGTCCACTTAGGTCTGTATTTCTTGTTTATCAGAATAAGGAGGATATAAAAAATGGCCATTATTTCGACAATGCTTCTGAATAAAATTACTTTGCCGAAATGAAATGGCGATAAATATTGTGAAAATATGACCAATGGGAGAAATAAAGATATGTATATTCCCCATTTGAGTATTTTTGTCAGAGTGTCTGAATTAGTCATAATTTTATTATATTATATTTCTTAGAGAAATGGAAGTCAATAAAAAAAACTCCATCCTTATTTTAGATAGAGTTTTTCTTTTTTTAATAATTCTTCTGTTCTTTTTAAACATTTCGAGCAAAGATTTATTTCTACAAAAGAATGGTCAATTAATTTTTCACATAAATTACATACTTCCCCCTTTTTGCTGCAACCAATTGTTGCTTTTACTGTATTGTTTATCCACTCTTGTTCTGTCATGTTTAGCTTCTTTAAAAGTTCTTTAAAAAAATCTTCTTTTTTAACTTTCTCAATAAATGCTTTTTCTTCTTTTATCAATATTCTTTTTGCAGATTTTTCACATTCTTCTATCATTTGATTGATAAATAAAATGCCTATCTTTGCCTTCCCTTTGGAATTTACTATAAATATTCTTATCAATTTATTCCTCCTTTTTTGTTATTCTATCACTTTTATATGTTTTTGTCAAATCAAAAAGCCGGTTTGTTGCCGGCTTTATTTGTATTCTAGTTTCCTTATAATTTATTTGGGTCTATTTTTTTCATCCATTCATAGCTTTTTTTCATTCCTTCCTCAAAGCTATGCTTAGCTTCCCATCCTGCTAATTTCTTGGCTTTTGTTGCCTTTATTTTTTCCTCCCATATTTGGCCTGGTCTTTGGCCAATATATTTAATTTCTGATTTTGTTTTTGTTAGTTTTTTTACATGATCTATTATGTCTAATACAGACACTTCTTCTTCTGTTGTGAGATTTATAATCTCATTCTCTATATCGCTGTTTAATACTGCTATGCATCCATCTACTAGATCATCAACATATGTTAGTGTTCTGGTTTGTTTTCCGTCTCCGTGCACTGTGAATGGCTCTTCTTTTATTCCTTGTTTTAGAAATACATAAGGAGCTAGGGCTGGTCTCATTTCTACTCCATAAATTGTTGCAAATCTTAGCATATTATGTTTTAACCCATAAAGTTTGTGATATCCTAATACAGCATACTCCCCTGCTAGTTTTGAGCAGGCATATATTTCAGTAGGATTTGGATGTGATTTTTCATCTGATGGATGAGTTTCTTGATTTCCATATACGCAGCATGTAGATGCGTATTGCAGAAATGCATTGTGCTTTGCGCAAGCTACAGCAATATTTGTTGTTCCTGTTACATTGATATCCATT
>WJLL01000063.1 GCA_014728535.1 Candidatus Portnoyibacteriota bacterium | reverse complement strand
ATTGATAAGGCTGAATTAATAGGCCTATATGAACGGTAATGGAAAAAATTTCTATATCTACAAAAGGCAATAATGACATTATAGACATAACTTCACAGGTTAAAAAGGTTGTTAAAAAAGCTAATACTAAAGAAGGAGTTTGTTTAGTATTCTCTTCTGGTTCTACTTGTGGATTAACAATGATAGAAAATGAATCTGGTTTGGTAAGGGATTTTAAAAATTTCTTATATAAATTAGTTCCTGTTGAAGGAGATTATGAGCATAATAAAATTGATGACAATGGCCATGCTCATCTTCTTTCTTCTTTATTTAGGCCTTCTTTGTCTTTGCCTGTAATAAATGGTGATTTGGTTTTAGGTCAATGGCAGCAAATTGTTTTTATTGACTTTGACAACAGGCCCAGAAAAAGGGAAATAATTGTTTTAGTGAAATAATATGCCTTATATTAATTCAACAAAATTTGGACAAATTGTTGTGGATAATGAAAAATATGGTCAAGTTTTGATCGTGGGAGACTCTGTTATTGAAAGAGAAAGTGAAAAATTAAAAAAAGTTTTTGGCACAAGTCATAAAATTGGAGACTGGGAAATTGATGCGCTTTTAAAAAATAATCCTGATATTGTTGTGATTGGTACTGGCCAGAGTGGTGTTATGAAAGTTGGAGATGATTTTTTAAATAAAATGGAAAAAGAAGGAGTAAATGTTTTTTCAGGTATTACTCCTAGGGCTATTAAAAAATATAATGAGGAGATGGAGAAAGGCAAGAGCGTTAATGCCTTAATTCATACCACCTGTTAATTATGAAAAAGATTTTAATATTTTTAGCTAGTATAGTTATTTGTGAAGGAGCTGGGATTATCGGTTCTATTTTTACAGCGCCTTCTGTGGATTCTTGGTATAGAACAATAGAGAGGCCTTCGTTTAATCCTCCTGACTGGGTTTTTGCTCCTGTGTGGACTCTTTTATTCTTATTAATGGGGGTTTCTTTATTTTTGATTTGGAAAAATGGGGTAAATAAGAAAAATAAAAAGGCCATTATCTTATTTTTTATTCAATTAGTTTTTAACATTCTTTGGTCAGTTATGTTTTTTGGCTTGGAATCTCCTCTTTTAGGCTTTATTGTTATTGTTGTTTTATGGATATTTATATTAAAAACAATTCTTGCTTTTCGAGATTTATCAAAAATAGCAGCCTGGTTGTTGATCCCATATATTGCTTGGGTTAGTTTTGCAGCTCTTTTAAATCTTTCAATTCTTATTCTAAATCTTTAATTATGAGAATTGGCTATGCTTGTATAAATTCTTCAATTGGCTGTACGAGCAATAGAACTTTTAGATTAGCTTCTTATTCCTCTAGTAAAATTAGGGAAATTGTTGCTGAGAATTTGTCTTGTTTGGAAAAGATTTTAAAGTTCAATAAAGAAAATAATTTGTTATTTTTTAGAATTGGTTCTGGCCTAGTTCCTTTTGCTTCTCACTCTGTTTGCAGGTTTAATTGGTCAAAAGAATTTAAGGAGGATTTTAAGAGGATAGGAGATTTTATTAAAAACAATAGTATGAGAGTGAGCATGCATCCTGATCAATTTGTTCTTATCAATGCTTTGTCTAATGATATTTATAAAAATTCTTTGGCTGAATTGAATTACCACAACAAGGTTCTTGATTTAATGGGATTGGGGCTTGAGAATAAAATTCAGATTCATATTGGAGGAGCTTATGGCGATAAAGAAAAAAGCATTAAAAGATTTGTTGATAGGTATAAAAAAATTCCTTCTCTTTTGAAAAAAAGACTTGTTATTGAAAATGATGATAAGATATATAATTTAAAAGATTGTTTAGCTGTTAATAAAGAAGTGGGTGTTCCTGTTGTTTTTGACACTCTTCATCATGAGATAAATAATAATGGTGAAGATCTGATTGGAGGACTTAAGATGGCTCTAGATGCTTGGAAAGATTCTTTGCCCATAATAGACTATAGTTTGCAGGCTCGGGGCAAAAGAGTGGGGAGTCATGCTAATTCAATTAATATTAATAAGTTTTCTAAGTTTATTAATTCTGTTAGAGGTCTTGATTTTGATATAATGTTGGAGTTAAAAGATAAAGAAAAAAGCGCCTTAAGGGCCGTTAAATACATTTAAATTATGCCTGAACTGCCTGATGTAGAAAATTTTAAGAAATATTTTAAAAAAACGAGTCTTCATAAGAAAGTGGAAAATATTGAATCTAATCAAAAGAGCTTGATTAGAAAAATAACTTTTAATGATTTTAAGAAAAAGATAATTGGTCATAAATTTGAAGATGCTTGGCGAAGAGGAAAATTTCTTATTATTGAAATTGGTGGCATTTCTGAAAAACTTATTTTTCATTTTGGCATGACAGGTTATTTAAGTTATTTTAAACAAGGGAAAGAAAGTCATTTTGCTAAAGTTGTTTTTAATTTTAATAATGGATATAAACTAGAATGGATTAACAAAAGAAAGTTGGGGAAAATATATTTAGTTGAGGATATTAGAGAAATTAGCCTTCTAAAGAATATGGGAGTTGAGCCATTAGAGATTTCTGAAAAAGAATTTTTAGAATTATTGGAGAATAATAAAAGCAGGGGTATTAAGAGCTTCTTTATGGATCAAACAGAAATAGCTGGCATAGGCAATATTTTTTCTGATGAAATATTTTTTAGGGCAAAAATAAGTCCTAAGTCTAAAATTCAAGACTTAAGCAATAGCAAAAAGAAGGCTTTGTATGATAAAATGAAAAAAGTATTAAAAGAAGCAATAAAAATAGGTCCGCCAGAAGGAAGCTTTGATCCCTCTAGATGGCTTATTCCTCATAGGCAGAAAGATATGAAATGTCCAAATGGTCATGATTTAAAAAAAGAAACCATAGCTGGTCGCAGTTCGTATTACTGTCCTATTTGTCAGAAGTAAATATTAATTATTGCAAAAATATTGATTATTGCATTATTATGCTGAGTTAATATTGAATGTGATTTAATTTAATGAATAAAAAAACTTTAATTACTTTAATAATGATATTGTTAATTGCTTTTGCTGCAGGGGGCGTTTATTATTTTATTCTTGCCCCTAAAGAGCCTATTGAAGAAACTGATGGCAAGAAAGAAATTTCTAATGATCAATTTTCTGTAAAATTACCAGAAGGTTGGCAGGAGGGAACGCCTCCGGCAGGGTCTTTAGCAATTGCAATAAATTCTAGCGAAGAGATTACTGACCCAAAGGCTCAGGAGATTAATTTTAGAAGTTATTACTCTATAATTCAGGATGTTTTAGGGGATATGACCAAGGAAGAGTATATAGAAAAAGTAAAAGAGTCTTTAATGCAAAGCTCTGGAGATTTAAAAATAATTAAAGAAGAAACTACTACGATTAATAATAGGCCTGTTTATTATTTGCATTTAAGATTAATTCAGCAGGAGATTAATTTTAGGGTTTTATTGTCTTTAATTATTGATCAATCAAATGTATGGATTATTTCTTCTAATACCTTAGAAGAAAATTGGGAGCAGTATAGAGATTTGTTTTATAATATTTCTGAAAGCTTTCAAATAAAGGTCGATAATTAATTAATTTTCTAAAAAAATGAATAAATTAAGCGCAATAGATTGGATTGCCATTATTTTACTAATAATTGGAGGAGTTAATTGGGGGCTGGTTGGTCTTTTCAGCTTTGACTTGGTTGCTACTATTTTTGGAGATATGTCAACTATAGCTAGAGTTATTTATGTTGTTGTTGGTTTATCTGGCTTATGGGTTTTAGGTATTGCTGGAAAGTTAGCTAAGAAATAATGGAAAATTTATTTAATTTTTAAGGAGGGCGCTACTTTTTGTAGTAAAATTTTTGCTTTCTATGGAGTGTAAAAAAGAAGAAAATTTAAACAACTGTCCTTGTACTTATCCTGATTGTCCAAGAAAAGGTGTTTGCTGCGAGTGTATAGAGTATCATCGATCTAGAAATGAATTGCCTGCTTGTTATTTTTCTTCTGAGGTTGAAAAGACTTATGATCGTTCTGTTCAGCGCTTTATAAAAGAAGGAGGTCTATGAAAAAAAGAGGATTTTCTTTAATTGAGATTTTAGTTGTTATTGCAATAATAGGAATCATAGCCAGTATAGTTATGGTTTCTCTTTTTAATGCCAGAGATAAAGCAAGAGATACAAAAAGAAAAACAGACATTTCTCAAATAGGAAGATTTTTAACCATATCTTGTTATTTGCCTAGTCAGGGTGGCGGGGAGTATGACCTGATAGATTTAGCTGATGAACTAATCGAAAAATATCCTAAATATGAAAAATACATAAAAAAAATTCCCCGAGATCCTAGATCGGGAAATAACGAAGAATCAAAATATTATTATATTGTAAATGAAGATGGAGATAAGTGCGCTCTTTATGCTAATTTAGAAAATGAAAATGAAGAAACTGACTTGGAAATAAATGAGCCCACTGCTAAAGGAGGGACTGGTGTTTTTGAGGGGGATCCGGGATGGAATGGCACTTCTCTATATTTTCAATATTCAAATTAAAAAAAACAGTCTTTTGACTGTTTTTTTAATTCTTCTTTTACAATTCTTCTGGCGGGGTATTCCATATATCTTCTACCACATTTACTATTCTTTGAGAGTTGAAATACTTATACAACAATTCTTTCCAATTAGAATCATTGATATTTATTAATGGATCAACTCCATTTCCTTCTATTGGTTGGTTATCATCTCTTAAGGTTAAGTGATTTACTAAAAACATTGAATACTTTTGTTCAGGATCAATTTGATTTTCTATTTGATAAACCTTTTCTATTGTTCCCCATCCTTTTGTGGTTTCTCCCACCAAAACTCCCACATTATATTTTTTTAATGTTGCTGCCATAACTTCAGCAGATGATTGAGTATTTTTATCTGTTAAAATAACTACCTTTTTGTATCTAACTAGACTTGGCAGCCAGCCCAGCTTTGTTTTGAATGGTTCATGATTTCCTTGCTGGAATAATTCAAAAGCATATTGATTGTTGCCTATAAATGGACCTAATAGATATGGAAGAATGTCTAGAGATCCACCGATATTTTTTCTTAAGTCTAATATTAAAGTATCTAGTTTTTCTCCTTTATCATATTCTTCAGTTACTCTTTTAAGGTCGTGTACGCTGGTTGGTGAAACTCTTTTCATATAAAGGTGCAGAATGTTTGGGCTTATTAAGTTTGCTAGGATTGTTGGTTCTGTTCCAGAACTGTCATATATTTCTTTTGCTTGATTATTTGACAGAACATTATATGCATAATCTAATTCCTTTAATTCTTGTTTTGCTTCCTCTGTACCTTTATTTTTTAGTGGCTCTGTTTTTTCTTTATATGCTTTGTCTATTTCTTCTTGAGCGGCTCCTTTCTCTAGTCCTAAGGATGCATATAAGTCTGTTTCTGGATTAACATTTTGAACTTTATTTTTTAATTCTTCTTCTTGTTTTTGAGTAAACAATCCGCTTCTTTTAAATGGCTTTAAATTAACAAGAACAATATTGCTCAATTGGACTGCAAATGCATTTTTCTTTTCTTCGTCCATGCCTTGAGTTGTTTTGTCGAATAGACTCAAAACTCCTTGTTTGTTTTTTTGCATTAATTCTTGAGGCTCTCCTGTTATTTTTTCAGCTCCTAATTTGAATATATTGCTTAGACTTTCATCGCTTACTTCTTCCCAATAATATTCTTGTATTTTGTCATATATTTCTCCTATAAAAGAATGGTGCTTGTTTTGGGTTTGCTCTGCTTGTTGGTTGCTTGGTGCTTGATTAAAATAAAAATATCCAGCAGTTATTCCTCCGCCAAATATTAATGTAAATGCTATAATCCCGATTATTATTTGTTTTTTGCTTGGTTTAAATTTTTTCATTTTTTCTTTTTATATTATAATACATAATAGGTAAAAATTAAAATATTATTCTATGAATGATTTATTTAAAAGCATATTAGACGCTATTTTGCCATGGCTTTCTGCTCATGGGTTTAATATATTAATAATAATTGTTATTGGTTTTTTGATCAATAGGTTTGGCAAAATCCTTATTGATAAGATAGTAAGAAAGGCAGTTAGTGGTGATCGTTTTTTAAGCAAGGAAGCTGAAGAAAAAAGAGAAAATACTCTTGTTGGTATTTTTAGTACAACAGTCAAGATAGTTGTTTGGTTGGTTGTGCTAATGATGATAATATCTGAAATTGGAGTAGATATAGGGCCCATTCTGGCTGGTGCTGGAATAGCTGGTTTGGCCTTTGGCTTTGGAGCTCAGTATCTGATTAAAGATATTATAGCTGGTATGTTTATTATTTTTGAAAACCAATATCGCATTGGAGACGTAGTTTGTTTGGGCGATACTTGCGGTTCAGTTGAAGAGATAACATTAAGAACTACTATCCTTAGAGATATAGATGGTGCTGTTCACCATATTTCTAATGGGGGTATTAGTAAAGCATCTAATTTATCTAAAGAATTTGCTAGAGTTAATGTTGACATTGGTGTTTCTTATGATTCTGACTTAGAAAAAGTAATTAAGGTTGTTAATGAGGTTGGAAAAGATTTAGCTAATGATTCAGAATGGGGCAAGCACATTATTAAAGCTCCAGAATTTTTGCGAGTTAATGCCTTTCAGGATTCTGCTATTGAAATTAAGATATTAGGAGAAACCAAACCTTTGCAACAATGGAATGTTATGGGCGAATTAAGAAAAAGACTAAAGATTGCATTTGATAAAGAGGGAATAGAAATTCCTTTTCCTCAAAGAGTTGTTCATCAGAAATAAGGGGCTTTAGAAGAAGAGCATGATTTTAAATGTAAAAGTAATTACCAATGCCAGTAAGCAGGAGATTAAAAGAGATAATGATTCTTTGAAGGTTTATTTGAATTCTTCTCCAGAAAAGGGGAGGGCTAATAAAGAGTTGATTAATTTACTCGCTTCTTATTACCGGGTTTCTAAGAATTGTATTAGAATTTTAAAGGGAGAAAAGGGGAGGAAAAAGGTTGTTGAGGTTGACATTTGAAAGGTTCTGTGATATAATGTAGTTAAGGAGGTAAAAATGAGATATGACTTGATTCTGTTGGCTTTTCTTTTTGTCGGTTTCTTTTTGTTAGGTTTTTGGCAAAATGTCAAAAACCGAAAAGCAAAAAAAATTTTATTTTTTTTATGGACATTGGTGATATTAATCACCTTTGTCCTAGCTCTGAACATGGCCCACTCTAACATAGAGGGGGCCTTTTTTATTAGACAAAAAAATTAAAATCCCTTATATTAAAATATATGGAAAATGAAGAGAAAAAAGTAAAAAAAGATAAAATAAATTGGCAAATTATATTGCCAGTTATTCTTGCCCTTATATTAGTAGGAGTTTTCTTTTATTTTGATTATGCCAGAAGGGCTCAAGAAAATAATGGTTCAGGAGAAGTGCCTGAAGACACAGAATACTATAATCCTCAACCCCTTTCTCCTTCTGATAATCCGGGCAGAGAAGAAGGATTAAATCAAGATATTAGTTATGGTTGTGCTGGCCCTCATAATTTAGAACCAGAAGTTTTGGAAGAGCCTAGTGATAAATGGGTAATTAGTAAGAATAATAAGACTAGAGTTAGCTTGGGGAAATACAGAATTACCGCTGAAAGATTTCTTGTTTTTGACATTCCCAAGATCTGGGTATACTTTACTAGCTCTGACTTAAGTAACAGAAAAGATGAGCTATATGGACTAGAGGATTCTTATGTTTCTAAAATGCTTTTAATAGTTAATGAACATGAAAGAGAAATTAAGCTGGGTGGTTCTGAATTTTCTTTTATTGAATTAGATGATTATCCTTTTGGAGATCTTTATCCTTATAATAAAAATGTTCATTTGGACTTTGAATTTGTTATTGAATTGCAATGTGAAAATGTTGAGGGTAGTGATAGTTTGGGAAATGAGGGAGAGCCCTTAGACTACATAGATGGAGCTAATGTAGGAGCTGTTATGAGACTGTTTGCTGTTGGATGTCAGGAATTTACTAGAGATTTAGAGGTTGACGCGGTATTTGAGTATTGATTTGATTGATATACAAGTCTGCATTTGGTTTATGGGGTGTAAGAAATTACCTAATTAAATTTTACTTAAAGTCCAAAGAGTATTCTGTGGGGCGCTCTTTTTGTTTCAATTCTCTTACTGCAAACTATTTAATACTTGATCGCAACACATATAAATGGTTAATTTATAAAACTAAGAATCTAAACAAAGCAAACAACAAAAAATTAACTATAAAAGAAAAAAATATTTTAAAATCTTTAATAAAAAATGACCTTTTAATTAGCAAAAAAGGAGAGGACGTTAAAAAAATATCAAGACAAAGAAAGTATCATAAGAGCGTCTTGAGAAAGAAGAAAAAATTAATCTTTTTAGGATTTTGCATGACTGATAATTGTAATTTTCGGTGTTCTTATTGTATAAAGAAAAAATGTAATTCAAGCAATAAAAAAAAGACTTATTTAAGGTTCAAGACAGCAAAGAAAAGAATAGATCAATTTATAGAACTTGCTATAAAAAATAAAATAAAAAAAGTTACAATTGCCTTTGGCGGTGGAGAGCCTTTGTTAAACTTTAGTGTTTTAAAAAAAATAGTTAATTATGCAAAAGAAAAATCAAAAGAAAAAGTGTTTATAGATTTTGAAATAACAACAAACAGTGCTCTTTTAAATGAAAAAATAATAAAATTTTTAGCTTTAAATAAATTTGATGTTGGAGTTAGTCTGGATGGTCTTAGAAAAAGTAACTTAGGAAGAAAATATAAGGATGGGACAGAAACCTTTAAAGATGTTCTGCGCTCTTTAAAATTAATTATGAAAGAAATTAATTCAAAAAAAATTACAATAGGCTCTGTTATTCATAATCAGAATGTAGGACTTATTAGAAATAATTTTTTGGATTTTATTAAAAATTTAGGAATTAAAAAAGTTTGTATTGAGCCAGACATGGTAGGATTTATAAAATGTAATTATGATAAACTTTTAAAGAATGTTATTAATCTTTACTCTTATGGTTCAAGAATTGGCTTAGAAGTTACTGGATATTGGCAAAAACCTTTTAAAAATTTGATATTTAAAAAAAATATTGCCTCCTGCCCCTCTTTTGCTGGTACTGCCATAACGATAGATGTAATGGGCCAAATCAGACCTTGTATTTATTTAAATGAATATAAAACAAGCAAAGAAATAAAAGATATTTTTTCAGGAAATTATATTGATTTTATAGAAAAAAATTGGACTTGTAATATAAGCCAGTGCAAAAATTGTGAGTTAGAAGGGGCTTGTATGGGCGGTTGTTATCTAACCAGAAAAATTGGTGATTCTAAAATTTTTAAATTAAGATGTCGTCTTTTTAAAGACATGACTAAATTTTTAATTAAGGAAATGCTTAAAGAAAACTATAGTCAGATTAAAAAAGAATTAAAATAAAAAACAATTTATGTCAAGAGAAATTATGAAAATCAAAGATCTTTTAGTTGAAAAATTAATAATTGAAACTAAGAAAAAAAAGGACACAAACAGTAAAAGAATAAAAAGATTGCTAAACTTGCCAGACTTATCTAGAAAAGAAAAATCTCCTATAAAATTTATTGTTGATGCAATTTTAAGCATTGAAAGATTTAAAGATTTTGATATAATTGAAATTCCCGAAGTTGTAAGTGTGAAAAATAATTTTGATTTATTAAATACGCCAATTAATCATCCCAGCAGAAAAAAAACAGATACATACTATCTTAATGAAAAATATGTATTAAGGACACATACAACAACGATGTGGCCTTTTTATATTAAACATCCAAAGGTTCAAGAGAAAATAAAAAATAATGAAGAGTTAAAGGCCTTATGCTATGGCAAGGTTTACAGAAAAGATGAAATAGACAGAAATCATTTTCCTGCCTTTCATCAAATAGATGGACTATATATTTGTAAAAAAGAAAAAAAGATTATAAAAGTAGAAAATCTAAAAGAGGTTTTAATAGATATAGCAAAAAAGATTTATGGAAATTCAGTTAAATACAAAGTCTTAAAAGACAGTTTTCCTTTTACAGATCCCAGCATACAAGTTGAAATTAAAAGAGATGAAGATTGGCTGGAAATTCTAGGAGCTGGCATAGTTCATAAAGAGGTTTTAAAAAAATTAAATCTAGATCCCTCTATATACAATGGCTGGGCTTTTGGCTTTGGATTAGAAAGATTGGCCATGATAAAAATGAATGTTCCTGATATTAGAGTTTTTTGGTCTAATGATGAAAGAATAACAAGACAATTTAAAGATATAAATAGTAAATACGAAGAAGTAAGTAAATTTCCTATGACTTCTAGGGACATATCTTTTATTGTTGATCAAGATACAGAGCTGAATAGTTATTATGAAATAGTAAGAGATTATGGTAAAGATTTAGTAGAAGAAGTTATTCTTATAGATAAATATAAGAATCCTGAAAAAATTGGCAAAAACAAAATTAGTTATACTTTTAGAATAATTTATAGATCTCACGAAAGAACATTAACCAATGAGGAAATAAATAGAATCCAGGCAAAAATAAGGAGAAAAACAAGCGAAGAATTAAAAGCTCAGCTTCGCTGATTTTTAACTAAAAATAAATTGAAATTGACACATTGTTTAATATCTTTTATTATTAAAATCAGAACATTATAGTTCTTTTTAAATAAAAAAATAGGGAAAGGAGGAGAAGATGTATAAGAACATTCTTATTATATTCTTGACTTGTTTTCTTTTCTGCGGTTGTGATATTTTTGGTCCCAGTGATCCTGAAGAAGAGTCTAGGGTTGTTAGTATTGAGGTTATTTATGAAAGAGATAGCATTGCTTGCCCAGAAGCTCCTGATCAAGCCAATCTTCTTTGCGAAAAATATATTCCAGGAGAAATGCAACCAGAAGAAGTCTATAGAGACATGGATAAGAAAGATGACAGAACATTTGAATCTGAAATTACAGTATATACTGAAAAAATAAATATAATTTGGGTTAACGATCCTAAGCGTTATGACGGATTTGTAAGAGCATCTCATATGTACGTCTGCACAAACATCTACATTAACGGAACTCTTCTAGAAAGAACGAAACCCATGGGTGCACAACCGTGGTGCGGAAAAGCAAAATTTGTCGTCCACAATGATGGCAGAGTTGAAACTTTTGGGGAAAGCTAAGAACAGCTTTCCCTTTTTCTTTTCTTTCAAAGATTGTATAATAAACATATGGGAAATATGCATAAAAAACTAATCCTAATTTTAATATTAACAATACTTTTAACTTCTTTTTTCTTTATTAAAGAAGGTTCTGCCATAGACTGTCCTAGCAGAGTACAAACTATTTCTGCAATTGTTTTAAACCCTATAGTAATATATTATCCTGAAGAAAATCAGATTCTTGTTTCTGATAATGGAGTTAATACTAGATTGCAAGGAGCAATATATCAAATATGTGATGATGAAACTTGTGCTCCTGAATGTTTAACTAAAGATTATTGTAAATACTTTTCTTCAGAAATTGTTTCTTTTGAGTATAAGTATGATATAGGAAAAATCACTGATAGCGGTAACTGGAAAAGAATAGAATATCCAAAGTGGTATGAGCGAGGAATTGGCCAAGACGGCTGTCTAAACACATACAATTATTCAACAAATAAATACAGATTTTCTTTTGTTTTATCGCCCACATATACAAAGGGAGAACACACCCTGTATTTAAGAGCCACAGACGAGGCTGTTCACTACAATCCAGCATATACTATTTCAAACAGCGTCATATATACTTTTGATTTTACTGCAGACGTCCCTGACACCACCCCACCAGTATGCCAAATAGACTACCCAGATGGATGGATAACAACAGACACTTTTAATGTAACACTAACAGAATCAGATGATGATTCAGGAATAAAATCAGGCAATGTAGATATTAAATCAAAATACATAACAGATACATGGCCATCAACTTGGTCAGACTATACAACTACAATAGACAGCTTTGATTACACAGGAGATCAATGTCATTGGTATCAATTCAGGTATCAAGTAGAAGACAATGCAGGCAATCTATCTCAAGGATGTTCAGATGGCACGCCATCTACAGGATTCTGCTGGGAAGGAAAGATAACCAAGATAGACAAAGTGCCTCCAACAGCAGACATATCATAT
>WJLL01000062.1 GCA_014728535.1 Candidatus Portnoyibacteriota bacterium | reverse complement strand
GTTTTAAAATTGTGTTTTTTGTTAAAAAAATCGCTAAAAAAGCGATTTTTATAGATGTGTTGGTTACATTAAATGGCTGGCTACCTTGGTTTAGAGTGCCTATTTTGAAGGTAAATTAGGGTCTTTTCCGAGTGTTTCCCTGGTCCGTACCGGTCACTCCATACTTCCCTATTCGGCTGCCGGACAGGGACTCGAACCCCGATTTCCAGGACCAAAACCTGGCGTCCTACCGTTAGACGATCCGGCATTATTATTTTTCATTTATATCCACAATAGCTAATTCCAATTCTATTTGTGGAAATGAAGATCTTTTTATTTTATATAAGCAGTTTATAAGGATTTCTATTATTTGAGATATTTGTTGAGAAGAAAATTTTTCTGATTGTTTTTTTGCTGTATTTAGTTGTTCTGAACTTAATTCTTCCTTTATTAATTTAGATAAATCTTTGTTTATGCTGATTAATAATAGTTTTCTGGAGTAATTTATTAATGATTGCACAAATTGCACTAAATCATATCCTTGACTTACAAATTTATCAATAAAGAGTATCGCTTCTTTTGTTTTCTTTTCCGCTAGTAGGTCTATAAATTTAATTGCTAAATTTATATCTACTATTCCCAATATTTCTTTTACATTCTCAATCGTTATTTTCTTCTTATCCTTTGTTGTTGAAAAGGCAATCACCTGTCCCAGCATGCTTTCTGCATCTCTCATATATCCTTCTGCATTTAAAGCAATAACTCTTAATGCTTTTTCCTCTATGTCTATTTTTTCCTTTTTTGCTACAGTTTTCAGTTTCTTTATTATGTCTGGAAGAGAAAGTTTTCTGAAATCAAATCTTTGAACCCTTGAAAGAATGGTTGGCAGCATTTTGTGTGGCTCTGTTGTAGCTAGAATAAATATTGCATGAGCTGGTGGCTCTTCTAGAGTTTTTAGTAAAGCATTAAAAGCTTCTTTTGTCAATTGGTGGGCTTCGTCTATTACAAACACCTTATATTTGCTTTGGGTTGGTGTAAATCTTGCTCTCTCCCTTATTTCCCTTATCTCATCTATTCCTCTGTTTGATGCAGCATCTATTTCTATTAAATCAATGGCTCTGTTGTTTGATATTTCTGTACAGGAAAGGCATTTATTGCATGGCTCTATATTATTGTCTCCTGTGCAATTTATTGCCTTAGCTAGTAGTCTGGCTATTGTTGTTTTTCCTGTTCCTCTAGGCCCTGCAAACAAATATGCATGAGCAATTTTACCTTCTTTTAAGGCATTTGTTAATGTTTGTATTACATGCTCTTGTCCTGATACTTCTGAAAATCTCTGTGGTCTATATTTTCTGTATATTACTAGATGGCTCATTTTTTATTTCTTTCTTTTTAAATACAATAAATTTGTATCCTACAAAGTTCCATATCAATGAAAACACTGTAGCTACTACTTTCGCTATATTTGCCCATAATTGCATTGATAGGCCAAACATAGGCGCTGTATAGGTGGTTATTAAGTATACTATGCTTCCATTTATTAATAGTCCTATTATAGTTACTACTAAAAATTGAAGGAATTGGCTTGTCATATCTCCCCTTTTTCCTGCTCTAAATGTCCAGAATTTATTCCAAGCATAGCTATGAATTACTGCTATTAAAAAGGAGATGCTGTTTAATAGAAGTATTTTGCTTCCTTCGTATGTGCTTGTTGCCCACATTAATAGATTTAATATTCCGAAATCTACTGCTGTGTTTGCAAATCCTACAGCAGCAAATTTAGCAAATTGAAATATTATTATTAATTTCTTGCCTATTAAATAGGCTATATATATTCCTATTAATGCTAAAACTGGAAGAATTATTAATAGGCTCCATAAAGGAATAATAGTTACTCCCAGGCTTTTTAAAATGAATATTGAAAATATTCCTACTATTAGGCCTAAAATTAGGCTGGCAATTATGTCGCTTTTTTTCATATTTTTATAGTGGGTTTTCCCCTTTTTTAACAGCTTCTACTTCACCTAAAGTGCCCAGGTTTCTTCTTAGAAGCTTGAATAAAATTTTAATTATAATGAAGGCTATTAGAAGATCGATTACGATCCACTCTGTTATTGCTAACACTCCCTGCCCCCAAAGGATGGATAGAGTTGAAAGAAAATATATTTGAGTTGGCCCTGCCAATATTTTTCCCACCTTTGTTGAGAATTTGTGAAAGAATGCAATGAATATTAATGCAAGACTATAAATTAAAAATATCCCTAGTATTAATATTCTTGGAGTAAATTCTTCTACTCCTTCCATAAATATTAATCTAAAGCTAGCTATGTTAATCCAAGCAAATGAAATGCTATTGGCCAATATGCTGTTCCATCCTAGACTTTCCTTCTTATATTGACCAAAATATATCTCCATTCCTAGCCATAATATAAAAATGGGGGCTAAAAACCACCAAATACTTGGTTCTTGAACAAAGGCATGGCCTATTGTTTTAAATGCTTGTATTATTTGTTCCATTATTTTAATTATATAATAAAATTTGGGAAAAATAAAATTCGGAGGCTTCTACCTCCGAATTCTTTTAGTGAAATTCACTTTCTTCCGGCGGCTTTATTTCAGACTTAGCTTTTGAAGATCTTCTATCAACTTCTCTTTCCACTTCCAGCCTATCTCTCCCATATTTAGATCTTGATAATTCTTTAATTTTTGAAGCAATTTCTGCATTTCCTTGGATTGGCGGGTATGTTTGAATATTAAATGGCGCTGCAGTTTGATTATTTATTAATAATTTAAGATAAGCATTAAAATTATCAATATTCATTAAATCTTGCTGGGTGAATGTTGGCTCAAATTGTTTTGATAATGCTTCTGCGTCTTCTGCTCCTATTCTGAATGAGGCCATGCTACCTGCATTTCCAAAAACAGAATCTCTTATTGATTCTTTTAATTGAGCTATAAATTGATGGGCTATTATTAAGTTTAATTTATACTTTCTTGCTTCTGCAAGTATTGTAGAAATACTGTCAGTAGTAAAGTTTTGAAACTCGTCTATATATAAATAAAAGTCATTTCTTTTTTCTTCCGGCATGTCTACTCTTGAAAAAGCAGCCATTAGTATTTTTCCTACCATTGTTAATCCTAATAGATTACTGTTTAATTCTCCCAGCCTTCCCTTGCTTAGGTTTATTAAAAGTATTTTCTTTTCATCCATTACTTTTCTAAAGTCAAAAGCACTTTTTTGCTGACAAATAATTGGCCTCATAATATCATTTGCAAGAAAGAGGTTTGTCTTACTTGTGATGTAAGGGACCATGTTTGCTAAAGCTGCTTCTCCTCCTGCTTTTTCTGCTTCTTTTTCCCAAAAATCTTTTACTACCTGATTGTTTGTTTTTAAGAGCTTGTGTTTTCTAAATTCAGTATCTGCCAAAACCTTTGGCACTTCTAGCAAGGTAGATCCTGATTCTGGATCGTCCATAACTAATAGCAAAGCATTTCTCATGTATTGTTCAAACATTGGACCAAATGCTTCTGGTACGCCTTCCCATAGTTTTTTAAATATATTTATGGTTTCATTGGCCAAAAATGTTTTTTGTTCTGGGTGATTGGGGTCGTATTCTAATAGATTTAATCCCATTGGCCTTTCTATGTCAGAGGGATCAAAATATATCACATCTTCCATCCTTTCTTTTGGAACAAAGCTTAGTACGCTTTCTACTACGTCTCCATGGGGATCTATAAAAGCTAGCCCTTTTCCTGCTTCTATGTCTTGGCGAATCATATTGCTAATAAACACAGACTTACCTGTACCAGTCTGTCCTATTATGTATAAATGCCTTCTTCTATCTTTTTCAGCCATTCTTATCACTGTTTCATCTCCTCTAAATATGTTTTTGCCCAATATTACTCCTTCTTTTGGCACATCTGATGGTGGCGGTGCCTCTTTTGCTTTTAGCCATTTAAGTTTTGGAGATCCCATTGCAGTTAAAGGAAAATGAAATATGCTAGATAATTCTTCTGAATTTAATATCATTTTATCTTTTTCGCTAAACATTCTAAAAGAGAAATTATAGCATAGGTTTTTAAGATTTTTGTTTGTTTGTTTTTCAAATTTTAAAGAATTAATGTTGGGTGCTGAAAATTGTTCAAATACTCCTTCTGATTGAGCAAGCAATCCCTCTGCTCTTTCTTCTGTTTCTGCTGAGAAGAGTATCCTTATA
This sequence comes from Candidatus Portnoyibacteriota bacterium, assembly GCA_014728535.1. Taxonomy (GTDB): domain Bacteria; phylum Patescibacteriota; class Minisyncoccia; order RBG-13-40-8-A; family RBG-13-40-8-A; genus WJLL01. Next base: position 22,544 of record WJLL01000062.1, on the reverse strand, counting down.
TTTGTTTCAAATCCTGGCTTACTTGCTTTTGCTTGAAGAGCTTTTATTGTTTCTTCCCCTAGAGGAGATACTTTTGTTGCTTGTGGTTTTTCTTTGTCTTCTTTTTTCATTTCTTTTCCTTTTACAGCATCTTCAAAGCTTAGTCCTTCATTCATTTTTTGAGCTACTTTTAATCCAAACTTATTCCATCCTTTTTGAGCTGGCTTTATTGCTATTTGAATAACACCCCCTTCTCCTGTTTCTTCTATTTTGCTTAATGTATTGGATAAACTCTCTAGAGGATCTATCTCCAATTCCTTATATGTTCTTATGGGAAGAATGTTTTTCTTTTCCAACTTTACTCTTCCTCCTGCTGCACATCCTTTTGGATGGAATATATTATAGTCTTCTATGTCTTCAACTGTTGCTTTAGGATAGAATCCATATATTTGTTTTTGAATAAATTTTGAATATTTTTTTGGAGTAGAAATATAGAAAGATATTTCTGCTGTTGAAAAAGGAACAGCTATTTCCAGCACTATATATGGCCTATTGTACAAAAAACGCTTTAGGAAGCCTCCTTCCTTTAAAGCGCCTAGGCCTGATAAGAATTGCTCCATTACAGCAATTCTTGATTTTTTTTCTTCAGATGATATATCTTCTTTTGTTTCTCTTGGCAGTTTTACCAGAAAAAGATCCATGTTTAGGGATCTAATAATCTTTCCTTTCTTTCTTATTCTATCTATTATTAGTGCTATTACTACAGAAATAATTGCAAGAAAAACGCCAGAAGCTATCAGGTATGGAATGTATTGTTTAAACATTATATTTCTTTAAGCTTGCCTTCAGCAATTAATTTTGCACAAAATTCATCTACTAGAGCATCATGGAACTCGTCTAGCAGATATGGGTTGTCTAATCTTTTTGCTACATCTATTGCATGAGAGATTCCCCTTTCAAAGGCTATTTCTGTTAAAAGATAGACTTGTCTTTCCTGGGGTTCTGTTTTTATCTGTTTTGCCTTGTTTTTTGTATCTTTTTGCTGGCTTTGAGGCACTGGCTGAGCATCTTGAATATTTTCAGAAACAGTTTCTTTAACAATCTCCCTTTCTTTTTCAGGAGTTAATTCCTTTTCCTTTGTTTCTGTTCTTTCTATTGCTTCTGTTTTCTTTTTTTCAAAATCTTTGTATAATTTTTCTATCATAGTTCTCATTATATCATAAATATGGTAAAATAAAAATAGTTAACAAAATTAAATAAAAATTATGTCAAAAAAATTAGCTCCGATATTCTCTATTCTTTTAATAGCCTTGATGCTTGTCTTAGCTACTATTTCTTTGCGTCAAGAATCAGCTATTATGGATGAAGTGGCCCACACACCAGCGGGCTATTCTTATTTAACTCAACAAGACATGCGTTTAAATCCAGAGCATCCTCCTTTATTAAAAGATTTATCTGCTGTTCCTTTATTGTTTGTTAATGATATCAACTTTCCTGATCATTTAGATTCTTGGCAAAATAAGGTGAATGGTCAATGGAACTTTGGTTTTAATTTTCTTTATGAGGTTGGCAACGATGCTGATGAAATCTTATTTTGGTCTCGTCTGCCCATGCTGTTGTTGCTAGCTTTGCTTGCTTTCTTTATTTATCGCTGGACAAAAGAATTATATGGCAAATGGACTGGATTTTTAGCTGTCTTTTTGTTTTCTTTTGCTCCCACCTTTATTGCTCATGGGCGATACGTAACAACAGATGTAGGCGCTGCTTTTGGGTTTTTTATAGGAATATATTACTTTGTTAAATACTTGCAAAGTCCAACAAAAAAGAATTTGATTTTGTCTGGTATATTCTTTGGCATTGCTCAGTTAATTAAATTCTCTTTGTTTTTATTAATTCCCTATTTTGGTGTTTTGATTTTATTCTGGGTTTTTCTAAAGAGAAAAGAAAAAAAGTTTTGGCCTTTATTATTTAAGTATATAGGAAGATTTTTGTTAATAATGATTATTGGATATATTCTTGTTTATCCTGTTTATTTATTTCATGTTTCTGGTTATCCTGCTGAAAAACAAATTTCTGATACAGACTTTATCTCTTCTCACTTCCCTATTAAGCCTGTTAACATTGGCTTGGTTTGGATGGCTGAAAAGCCAGTTCTTAGGCCTTATGCTCAATACTTGCTGGGCTTGTTCATGGTTTTCCAAAGAGCAACTGGAGGAAATACTACATATTTCTTAGGAGATGTGACTAATAAAGGGTGGCATCATTATTTCCCTATTGTTTATTTAATCAAGACTCCTTTGGCTTTGCATTTTTTGACAATTGTTGCTTTGTTGTTTTTGGTTAGTAGGTTGGATAAAAGATTTTGGAAAAATTTCTTTGGAAAGATCGGTCATTCTTTTAGGGTCAATTTTGCTGAATGGGCTATGTTGATATTTCTTGTAGTTTATTGGGCTTCTAGTATTACCAGTAATTTGAATATCGGAGTACGTCATGTTTTGCCTGTTTTTCCTTTTATCTATATCCTTATTTCTGGACAATTAAAGAGGCTATATGATGCTGTTAAAAAGAATAAGAATCTGCTTATTGGTTATTTTCTTGTTTTATTTGTTTTATTGACTTGGTACGCTTATTCTTCCCTGTCTATATTCCCATATTATTTGACTCACTTTAATGAATTAGTAGGTGGTGCTGAAAAAGGACATATATATGTTACTGATTCTAATCTTGATTGGGGGCAGGATCTAAAGAGATTGAGTAATTGGGTTGATGAAAAAGGTATTGATAAAATAAAGGTGGACTATTTTGGTGGTGCTACTGTTAAGTATTATTTAGGAGATAAGTATGAAGAATGGCATGCTGAATATGATCCTAAAAAAGCAAAAAACAGCTGGTTGGCTGTTTCGGCTACATTCTTGCAACAGAACAGGGCTATTCCTACAAAAGGATGGAGTCAGCCCACTGATCAATATTTGTGGTTGTATCAGTATGAGCCTGTGGAGATTATTGGCAATTCAATTTTTGTCTACTATATTGACTAGGTTATTTATAGTAGATTCTGTTTTCTATTCTTAAATCAATATATTCTAAAGATTCTCTTTCCTGATCAGATATCTTTGTTTCTAAAGCAGCTTTTAAACTTAAAAGCTGTTTTAGTATATCTTTTTCTAAATTAAACATTACATACCATCCTTCTGAAGTTAAGGCTTTCAAGGTAGAGGTTTCTATTTTTTCAAATTTTTGTGTTTTTAGTCCTATTTCCTTTGATAAATATTCCTTTATTTTGATTATTGATTCTATGGTTTCTTCTTTGTATGTTTTTTCTCCTAGATTAAATTCTTTTTCTGAATAATCTTCTATTAAGATAATAAGGGAGCCGCTTGTTTGAGGAGCTTCTTCAAATATTATTCCTTTTTGGTCTATGTAAAAACAATCTTGGTCTTCTTTTTCTATATGACACACTATTGCCTCTCTTTCTCTTTCTTTAATATTAATTCTTATTGTTCTTTTAATTAGATCTTTTTCTATTGAAATATCATATACTTTAAATAGCTTTTCTCTTATTTGCTTTTCTATTTTATTATTTGTAGCTAAGAATATATTTTTTGTTTTTATAGATTCCTGTACTTGGCTTTCTTTTATTTCTTTATTCCCTGTTACAGCTATGCTCTTTATATTAAATAAGGGAGAAAGAAAAAAGATATATCCTAGGATTAAAAAAAAGAAGAGTATTAGGAAAAAGGCTCTTCTAATTCTAGTTCCTTTTTTTGTTTTTCTTTTTTTCACTTTATTTCTTTCAAGTTAATATATTTTCTTAGTTTTTTAGGAATCTCTATTGTTCCGTTTTCTTTTTGGTAATTCTCAATAATAGATATTATTATTCTTCCTATTGCAAATGCTGTTCCATTGACTGTATGAACAAAATTTTGCTTGTCTCCTCTTTTATACTTAATGTTTAATCTTCTGGCTTGAAAATCTGTGCAGTTTGACGTTGAATGAGTTTCTCTGTATTCTTTTTGGCCTGGCATCCATGTTTCTATGTCAAATTTAGCTGCAGCAGGATCCCCTAGGTCTCCTGTGCATATGTTTAATACCCTGTATGGCAGTTTTAATAAGTTCATTAATCTTTCTTGGATTTTTAGGAATTCTTTGTGTTCTGTTTCTGATTCTGTTGGCATGCAGAAGCTGAACATTTCTATTTTATCAAACTGATGCACTCTTAGTATTCCTTTTGTGTCTTTGCCATATGATCCTGCTTCTCTTCTAAAGCATGGAGAAAATGCTGCATATCTTTTTGGCATTTCCTTTTCTTCTATTGTTTCATTTGCATGCATTGGCCCTATTGATTGCTCTGATGTGCCGATTAAATAAAGATCGTCTTTGGCTGTATGATATATTTCATCTCCTCCTCTTTCTACATATCCCATTGCTTGCATCATTTCTGGTCTTATCATTGCTGGAGGAATAATTGGAATAAAATTTTCTTTTCTCAATTCTTCCATTGTTAATTGAATTAAGGCTATTTCCAATAATACAGCTGCTCCTTTTAGATAGCCAAATCTTGATCCTGATACTTTTGCTGCTCTTTTAGTATCTATAATGTCTAAGTTTTCTGCTATTGTTAAATAGTCTTTTGGTTTAAATTTGAATTTTGGCTTTTTGCCTTCCTCTCTTATTACCTTGTTATCTTCTTCATCTTTTCCTTCTGGTGCTGTTTTTAAAGGAGGATTTGGAATTAATAAGAGCATTTTATTAAATTGTTCTTCTATTTTTTCTAATTCTGGCTCTACTTCTTTTATTCTCTCCTTTATTTTCTTTGCTTCCTGTATTTCTTCTTCTGTTAGTTGTTTTTTGCTTATTTTATTCTTTTTTGCTTTTAATTCTTCTACTTCTTGTATTAATTCTCTTCTTTGTTTGTCTATTTTTAATATTTGATCTATATCAATATCAACGCCTTTCTTTTTTGCGCCTTGTTTTATTTCTTCTGGGTGTTGTCTTAAGAGTTCTATATCAATCATAGTCCTAGATCGTCTGATATTGATTGCATTGCCTTGAGGCATTTTTCTGAAAATTCTTCAAGGCTTAATCCTATATCAGAACATTTAGCTATTATTTCTCTATTTGCTCCTCTGGCAAAGCTGTTTTCTTTGTATCTATTTAATATGTTTTCTGTTGTTAGGTCTTGGATTTTTTTACTTGGCAGGACTAGTGTTGAGGCTACAATTAGTCCTGTCATTGGATCTACACATAAAAGAGCCTTGCCCATTTTTGTTTGTGGCTCTATTCCATGCATTTCATTGTGTGTCTTTACTGCTTCACATATTTCTTTGCTTAATCCTTTTTCTTTTAATTCTTGGCTTCCTATTATTGAATGCTTTTCTGGATCGTCTTTTGTTTCTTCATAATCAATATCATGCAATAGGCCTGCTAATGCCCATTCCTGCTTGTCTTCATTGAAGTGTTCTGCTAATTCTTTCATGCAGATTTCTACTGCTAAGCAGTGCTTGATTAGGTTTTTATTTTGTATTTTTTCTTTTACTAGTTGTAGTGCTTGTTCTCTGTTCATAGTTCTAATTCTAAATAATCAAATGGCTCATTAAAGTTGTGCCAGTTTTTCATGGTTCTTAATTTTTTAAATCCTTTCTTTTGAAGAACATTGGAAAGATTATTATTTACTCTTACATGAGCTGTAATTTTTCTATATCCCTTTTCTCTTGCTTCTTTTTTAATAGTATTAAGATTTTTTAAAAGTATTTTAATATCTCTGTTCTCTGGCCTTGTAGCAATAGACTCTACGTAAAGAGAATCTTTTTCTGGTTTTAGCTCTGGGTCATAATCTTTTAATTCTTCATATGCGTCTTCTATTGGTTCAGAAGAGAGGTAAGAAACTATTTTATCCTCCTTGTTTTTTGTTATTAACTGAATACCTCTTTCATTTTCTAGGGTTTCTCTTAAGTCTTCTATGTCGGATTGCATTTGTTCTGGGAAAGAAGCTTTTTCTACTTCTAATATTTGATTTAAGGTGTCTTTATTTATTTCTTTTATTGATTCTGTAATATATCTTCGACTTGTTTTTTCTTTTTCTATTTTTCCTCTTTTAATGTCTTCTGCTACTAGACGAAGAGTCCTGTTTGTTTGCCTTCCTGGCTCAATCCAAGCTGAAGAACCAAAAGCATCTAAATATTCTGTTTTTCTTGGAGCTCCGCCTATTTTCCTTTGCGTAACATTTCTTTCTTCTAAATCGCTGGTCTTTACATCATTATATGCTGTTCCTAAAAGAATTTTTGTAGTTTTCGGGCATACGTCTAGGCTGTATTTTTTTATATACTCAAATAAATTTTCCCTTATTTTATCAGACAGGCCAGCATAATCACTGTTTACTTCCACATTGTCTAATACTAAATTAATGTCTCCATCAGGCTCTTCAGAAAAAAACATATATGTTTGAGCAATGGTTTTATCTTCTGTTTGATCTTTAATTTCCACTACTTGCATGCCAGAGTCTGATAAATAATCTAATATGGCACCTCTGTTAAAATTTTCTACTGCTATACAGCAGTGAGTGTAATTCCCTTGGAAAATATCATACCCAGGATTTCTATCCCATGGCTTTATTAAAAAATGATATCCTTGTCTTTCCAATTCTTTAGATAGTTCAGGCAATCTTGATTCTAAGTCTTGAAGATGAGAAAGATTGGTGGCAATATTTTCTTTGGTCTCTTTGTTTTTTTCTTTTTTATAAATTTGCTCTATTGTTTTATTAAAATCAGACAATACGGGCTCTATGTCTTTAATGTTTAATTTCCCTTTTTGTTTGTGGTGAAATTCTCCTTGCTTAAATTGAATGCCGTATTTTTTAAATACAGAATTAAAAACTTGTTTAGCATCCTCTTTAGATAAAAGGCCTTTCTTTTTTTCTCTGTAACTGCCTAATAGATTAACAATTACTTCATTCAATTCTTTATTAAAAGACTCTTGTTTGTTTTTCTTGTCTTCAAAAGAAGAGCCCACTTTAAATTCTTCAGTTTTTTCATAATTAAACCACCTGTTAAAATCTATTCCTTTTTCTTGGAATTCTCGCTTTACTTTATTGGTGTAATTTTCTAATTCTTCAAGCCACTCTTTTTCATCCTCGCTATATTCTCCCTCATGGTTTCCTAGCAATGCTTCTTTAAAGCTTTTTTCTTGAAAGGTGCTTTTTATTATTAACCTTAGAAATTCTTTATCTTCTTCTTCAAAGTCCTTTTCTGCTTCAAATAGCTTAGATATGTATTCTAAATTCCATTTGCTTATATCTGATTGAGTTGTATGGACTTCAATATCTAGTTTTTGGGCAAAGTTTTGTAAAAGTTCTTTTCCTAGTGCGCTTAGTGCCTCTTTGTCTGTTAATTTATCTTTTGATTGGAGCTTTTCAGCTAGTTGATTAAAGCTGTCTTTGAAATTCATTCTATTGAATGCATCTGCTAAATTCATTAGTCTGGAAAAAGATTCTGTATTTAACTCGGTTAAAGAATCAGTTATTTTTTTTAAAGAATCACTGATTTCTGGATTTGAAAATACTTTTTCAGATGTATTAAGAAGTTTTTCTGTTCTTGGAAAGCCAAACAACCTTAATTGTTGTTTAATCAATTGAGTAGACAAGCTTATGTCAAATAATTGCAGTCTAGCTGTCCCTATTTGGTTTTTTTCCCAGAATTTTTCAATGTTTTTTGTTTTCTTGTCTTCTGCTAATTGAGAGTTGACTTCTTTAGAAAATTCTTTAATGGTTTTTAGCTCTGGCAAATACTTTGTAATTAATTCACCCAAGTCTTCTTTGTTTTTTAATAAATTAGATATTATTTGATATGAATAAATAATTTCCTGATCTGAAATTTTATATTTATTCTTAAGAATCCTTTCTATTTTTTTCCTTTGTCTAAAGTCTATTTTTTCTACTAATGAGCCTAGGGATTTGGCTGTTCCTTCGCGCACATCATCATCATGATCAGCAAGGCCTTTTTCATATAGACGAATAAAGTTTTCAGGGTCTTTTTCTGCTAATGAGCCTAGGGATTTGGCTGTTCCCCGACGTACATATTCATCATCATCAGCAAGGCCTTTTTCATATAGAATGAGGGTGTTTAAATCAATAATTAATTCTTTTTTTTCTTTTTCTGTTAGTTTTTCAAGATTTTCTAGTCTTTTTATGTCTTGTTCTGTTATTTCTTTATCAAGCTCATTTCTGACTCTTTGCCTTATTGTTTCTATTAAAAGCTGGTCTTGAGCTTCTTCAGATTTTCTTAATTTCAATATTTCTTTGGCTGGTATGCCAATCTTTTTATTAATTGCTTCTGTTGGATATTCTAATTGCTTTTCTGCTGATAGTTTCTTGCGCGTTTCTTTTGTTTTCTTTTCTCTCTCCTTATAATATTGTGGAGTTTTTTCTTTGTTCATTTTTTCTTTTTTGGACGCATGAATGGAAATAAGATTACGTCTCTTATTGAATGTTGGTTTGTTAATATGGCGGTTAATCTGTCTATTCCTATGCCAAAGCCTGCTGTTGGAGGCATGCCGTGTTCTAATGCTTGAATATATTCTTCATCTAATGCCTCGTACTCTTCTAGTCCTTTTTTGGCTAATCCTTCTTGTTCCAACCATCTTTGTTTCTGGTCTTGAGGATCATTTAATTCACTATATGCTTTTATTAATTCATAGCCATATATTAATAATTGAAAGCTTTCTATTTTAGATGGATCTTCTTTTTTTCTTTTTGCTAAAGGCATTAATTCTGCTGGATGGTCCGTTATAAATGTAGGCTGTATTACTTTTGGCCTGCAATATTCTTTGTATAGGGTGTCTAGTATTGGGCCGTATCCTGCTATGCCAGAAAAGTCTATTTTAAATTTCTTCTTTCTTATTTCTTCTCTTAGTTCTTTTTCTGTCTTTGTTTTGTTTATATCAATTTTTGTATGTTTTAAAATCAAATCTCTGTATGTAATCTTTCTCCAAGGAGTTTTAAAACTAATCTTCTTATCTTCAAATTCTATTTTTAATTTTTGGCATACTTCCTTAACAACAAAACAAATCATTTTTTCTGTAAATTTCATTAAATCTTCATAATTTGCATATGCCCAGTAAAATTCTATTTGAGTAAATTCTGGACTATGTTGTCTGTCTATTCCCTCATTTCTAAAATCCTTTGATACTTCATATACTTTTTCAAACCCTCCTACTATTAATCGCTTTAGATACAATTCATCTGATATTCTAAGATAAAGATCTGTGTTTAAAGCATCTAGGTGGGTGGTAAATGGTTTTGCACTTGCTCCTCCATACATTGGCTGTAGTATTGGTGTTTCTACTTCTAAGAAATTATGCTTGTCTAAGAATTCTCTTATTAATTTTAATATTTGGCTTCTTTTCTTAAATACATCTCTTGTTTCTGGATTCATTATTAAATCCAGATATCTTTTTCTATATCTTTCTTCTGTATCTTTTAATCCATACCATTCTTCTGGTAGGGGCAGTAGGGTTTTGCTTAGTATTTTCCAATCTTTTACTTCTATTGTCTTTTCTCCTCTTTTTGTTTTAAACAAAGATCCTTTAAATTCAACAAAATCCCCTATTTCAATATTTTCTATAAATAGATCGTATTTTTCTTTTCCTATTTCATTTTTTCTTAGAAATGCTTGTATTTGAGTTGGTTGTTTTTCTGCATCTGCCCCATCTTCTATATGACAAAATGTTGATCCTCCGTGCTGCCTTATTGACCTTATTCTTCCAGCCAAATAGATTTTTTTGTTTTTTAATTTACTAAAATTATCCAGAGCTTCTTTGTTTGAGTGGGTTCTGGATGTTTTTGCAGGATAAGGATTCATTCCTGCTTTTATGAGATTATTCAATTTTTCTATTTTTACTTTTCGTATTCTGTCTATATTTTTCATCTTATTTTTCGTCTTTTATAGCATCTTTTATGCTTTCTCTTAGACTGTTTACATCTACCTCCTTCTTTTTTGGTTTTTCTTTTGTTTTTTCATCTACTTTTTCATTAGTATCTTCTCTTACTTTTTGCAAGCAATCTTGGCAGTAAACAGGCCTTACACCATCAGGTTGAAATGGTACTTTTGTTTTTTTTCCGCATTTGGCACATTTTGCATCAAATCCTTTTTCTTCTTTTTCTTTTTTAACAGATTCACTCCATTTAGATATTTTCTCTTCTATTGTTTCTCTTGGTATTGCATATCTCTCTCTGGAGAGCCTAATTATTTTATCTCTATGGCTGTGTTCTGGTCTTTCAAAAGGAGGCAGGGTTGTTGCGCTAAATGCTCTTGATGCTGCTCCATCTATCATTAATTTTAAATAAATATTATATTTTCTTAAATTTACTAAATCATTTGCTTCAAATTCTGGAAGAAATTCTTTTTCTAAAAATTCTGCATCTGATGCTCCCACTCTAAAGCTAATAATTGTTCCTACATTTCCGAATACTGCGTCTCTTACTTTTGTGCTTTTTCCTTTTTCTGTCATTTCATCTAGCTGGGCAATGTATTGATGAGCAAGAATAAGGCAAAGTCTGTATTTTCTTGCTTCAGAAAGTATGTTTGCAAAGGCATCGGTAGCAAAGTTTTGAAATTCATCTACATAAAGATAAAAATCATTTCTCTCTTCTTCCGGTATGTCTACTCTGGCCATTGCCGCTAATTGCAGCTTCGTTATTATTAATGCACCCAATAGCTGACTAGCGTCTTCTCCGGCTAGTCCTTTTGAAAGGTTTACTATTAGGATTTTTTTCTGATCCATCACCTCTCTCATGTTTATGCTTGATTTTACCTGGCCAACTATATTTCTTATTAAAGGAGCAGATATAAATTGCCCAACCTTGTTTTGAATTGGAGCTACTGCCTCCTCCTTATATCTGCCTGGATATTTGGCAAATTCATTAAGCCAAAAAGATTTTACTGTTGAGTCTGTTACCTTGTCTATTACTTTTTTTCTATAATCATCATCTGCAAGCATTCTGTTTATCCCCAAAAGAGTAGTTCCTGGGTATTCTAAAAGGGCTAGGATCGTGTTGTGAAGAATGTATTCCATTCTTGAACTCCACATTCCAGCCCATATTTTCTTAAATACGCCCATTAGTCCTGAAGCTACTAAATGCCTATATTCTGGATTTACTTGCTCCATTGCATTAAATGCAATAGGATAATTCATATCAGCAGGATTAAAATATATTACATCATTTACTCTGCCTGAGGGCACAAAATCTAGCATTCTTTCAGCAAACTCTCCATGAGGGTCAACTATTGCTACTCCATTTCCATTTTGTATGTCTTGAATAGCAAAGTTCTCTAAAAGAACCGTTTTACCCATTCCAGTTTTACCAATAACATAAGTATGTCTTCTTCTATCATCTTTTCTAATGCCAAACTTTGTTCGCTTGTTGCGAAAGTTTGTTTCAGCAAAAATTGTTATATCTTTGTTCTCAGTCATATAGATAGATTAACATTTTTAAAAAGCAAATTCTACTCTGTGGGAAGTTCTGGTGGTGGTCCTGATTTTTTAGCTTCTAGCTTGCCTACTTTTTCAAGCTCAACCTGTTTTGTTGGTATATGAAATATTGTAGCTAATTCTTCTGTATTTAAAACAAATCCCCTTGTTGATATTTTAGAAAATGGAAACTTTCTTTTTCTAAACATAGATGTTAAATATCTTTGTTGGCTTGCTTCTCTTCTCTTTTTAAATAGCTTGAATTTTGTTGTTATTGCTTTGCTTGGCTTAAATCCATTTAAATTTTGAGTGTTAAATTGAGCAAAGAATCCTGCTACAGAAGATATTCTGTCTTTTGAGAAAATGTCTTTTGGAGCCCAGTATGTAAATCTTATTACCGTCTTGTATCCCAGTTTGCTTATGTTCTTTTCTATTGCAGAAACCACTTCTTTTTGACCTGGGGTTAAATATTCTTTTGCTTCTTGTACTGATTCTGCTTCTTTTGATGAAGAGCTTGGGCCAAAGAATAATTCTTTTATTCCATCCCCTATTGCACTGGCCCAGCCATGTGTTTCTTGCATTATTAATCCTCCCTTTTTTGATTTCTTTACTTCTTTTCCTAGTATCTTGCTTACTTCTTTTTCTCCTTCTTCTTTCCACTCATCCCCTGTTGGATTAATTAATATATGAATCCATACATTTTCTCCAGGATTTAATGTGTTGAGAAATTCAAATAGGCCTGCTATTGGATCTGTTCTTTCCTCTGCTTCTCTTTCTTCAAAGAAATATGGGTATGTTCTTATTGGGTATGCGTCTGGCTTTGTTAAGATTAATTCTGAAACCAATGAATCATAATCTTTATTTGGTATTCCTTTTGGCATTTCTGGCATATAGTCTGGCACTTCTGATATTTCTGCTTGTGGATATTGGGCATATATTTGTGATTCAACTAGATTTCTGAACTTTTCTTGAGTTCTAACATAAAAATGTATATTTCCTCCTTTTCCAACTATTTCTACACTGTGCCATGTAGGAATCATTCCTTTAAAGTATTTTTCTTTAAAATCAGGATCTTTTTTGCTTACATGCAGGCCTGAAAAGAATTGTTCCATTGCTTTTGGGGTTTTTACTACATTTCTAGGAATTCTTATTTCTAAAACAACCCATTTAAGATCTTTTATAAATTCGGTTCTTTTGTGATTTAACCAAAGTCTTTTTAAAATTAAAAAAAGAACTATCGGTGCAGCAATCCACCAATAGCTCAGTAGTATATTAAAGGCTATCTTGTAAATATCTATTATTGTCACGATTTTTTATTTAAGCTAATGTGTATCTCCCATCATCTAGCTTTTGAGCTTTAGGAGATCTTTGTAAGTTTAATATAATTGTTGTTGGCTGTACTTGTCTTTGTTCTAAGACTCTCTCTATTATTTCTTCTTTTGTTAGTGGTTTTTTGTTTTCTTGAAGTATTTTTTCTATTACCTCCTCTACGGTCCCTGGTTGATATCCCCAGTCTATCAGCGCATATGTTCCTCTTCCTGTTAAAACAAATCTTGGATCTTTTATTAATTCATTATGCACTGTTTGCACATAAGCTGGTCTTTTTGATATCCCTGTTTTGTTTATTAAATCAGTTATTTCTCTAAAATGAAGGGGTTTTCCTTCTTTTTTAAGGACTAAGTATGCTTTATCTTTTATTCCTTGCGGTGACACTTCTGGCCAATGTGATAAGCCTACTTCACCAAATGCATTCTTGTCTACGTGCTTTGAAATATCTAAAACAACAAAGAAAAGTTTTCTTGGAAGGCCTGAGTGTTTTTTTGATAAAACATTTAATACTTCCTGTTCTTTGTATGGATTTCCTTGTTTTTCAAAATGCGAAATTAATGTTTTGGCCACTTTTTCTGCTTCTGTTCTTGCTTTTGGATGAGCTTGCCAGTGAGTATGAAATTTAGGATCATTTACTATTCTTTCATATGGATCTCCTAAGGTAAGAAGTAAGTATAATTCTCCTCTTCTTGGGTGTGGCTCATCTATTCCTGTTACTTCTTTATATAAATGCTCTTCTCCTACTATATGTCCGTGCTCCTTGAATAAATCATTTATTTGCTTATAAATTGGATCAAATAAAGAAAGTACTTTGTCTGACTTTAATATTTTAAGGCCAGAGCTTTGTATTTGTCTCACCCTTTCTCTTGTTATGCCGTGGCTTTGACCAATTGATTCTAATGTTTCAAATTGACCATCTCTTAAACCAAACCTTCTTTCAATTATCTCTTTTATTCTAGGGTTTGTTAGATATGATAAAGACTTCTCTACTTTATTAGAGATTGATTTTGAAATTTTTGTGTTTTTTGATTTTTTAGCCATAATATCTGTTCTTTGCCTCAAAAGAATGTTTTTTATTAAGAAATTAGCATATCATATTAAAATAGATGTTGTCAAGGCTTTTAAGAAAGGATCTTTTTATATCTTTTATTTTACAAGATTATTTAATAATTGTAAAATTAAAATTATGAAAAAAGAAATAAATTTCAACCCCAAAACAGCAGAAGAAGAATATGCTCTATTGAACAAAGACGATCAAGCTTTTAGTAAAACAAAGGGATATTTAAAGCCCTTAATATTAAAGGCGATCAACCACTTTGACTTAAAAGAAGAAAACAAGAATGAACTTTTTTGGAGTATTGTTAATGACATCCCAGTTGCTGCAGAAAAATATTTAGAAAATAAAAGCCTTGAAAAGGATATTAAATTTTCAAGTTATTTTACTTGGTATATAGGTCAAAAAATAAATTCCGTAGATAATTTGAAGAGAAAATAGCGATAATCTTAGAGAAAAGTAGCGACCACCTTTTGATGGTCGCTTTTTGAATTAATCCTTTTTTCGAAAAAATTTATTTAAATAAAATATGTTTTGTTGTCAAGTCTTTTTCTGCCAGCTTACCAATAAAGGACTAGCAATAAATAGAGATGAATATGTTCCAGCTGCTATTCCAATCATTAAAGCCAAAACAAAATAGAATATACTTGAGCCTCCTAAGAATAAAATAGCTGCTAATACTAATAAGGTTGTTAGGGATGTATTTAAAGATCTTACTAGTGTTTGTTTTAGGCTTTTTCCTACTAGGGTTTCGAAGTCTTCTCTGTCTTGAATTAGTAAAAGATTTTCTCTTACTCTATCAAAAACAACAATAGTGTCATTTACAGAATAACCCAATGTGGCTAATAGGGCTGCTACAAATGCTACTCCTATTTCTACATTTAGGAAGTATCCTAAAATTGAAAATGTTCCTAATACAATAATAATGTCATGGAATAGGGCTGCTATTGCTAATACTCCATATTTGTATGACTTGACTATAAAAGATATTTTTCTAAATGCAAATGCTACAAATATAAGAATAAATATTAAAGCTATTATTATGCTGTATATTGATTTTTCTTTTAATTCTTCCCCTATTACAGGTCCTATTGATTCAAACCTTAGTTCTTCTACTTCTCCTAGTTCTTGTATTTTTTGAAGTATGCTTTGATGAATGTCTTCACTTATATCTCTTGTTCTTATTAATGCTCCTTTTTCTCCTGTTGGTTGAATTGTTACACTTCCTAGAGGTTCTTCTAATTCTATTTCATTTATTTTTTCTTCTATTGTTTGAGGAGTTGGTCTTTGTGTTTTAAATTCTACCTCCATTAAACTTCCGCCTGTAAATTCTATTCCAAAATTAAGACCCCATGATGCTAATGCAAAAATGCTTGCTGCTATTAGCAGGGTTGATATTAAGTAAAATATTTTTCTGTGTTTGATAATAAACATGATTAGGATTTTGTAGTCAGTTTTAATAAATGCCTGGTTAGAATTATTGCGGTAAACATACTAATTAATACACCAACTAGAAGAGTTAGGGCGAAGCCTCTTACTATGCTTGTTCCAAACCAGTAAAGAATTACTGCTGTTATTATTGTAGACAGGTTTCCATCTCTTATAGATGGCCATGCTCTTTTTAATCCTTCGTCTATACTTGATAGCTTGTCTCTCCCCTTTTTTCTTTCTTCTTTTACTCTTTCAAAGATTAAAACATTGGCATCTACTGCCATGCCAATTGAAAGTATAAATCCAGCTATTCCAGCTAGTGTTAGGGTTACTGGTATTAGTTTAAATATCGCTAATACAAATATTGTATATACTGCTAGAGCTATTACTGCTAATATTCCCGGCAGTCTGTAGTATATTATCATAAATAAGGCTACTGCTATCAGCCCTATAATTGCAGCTTCTAAAGATTTATTCAAAGATTTTTCTCCTAGAGAGGCTCCTATGCTTTGTTGGCTTATTAATTCTATTGGTACTGGTAAAGCTCCTGCATTCAATCTTTGAGCTAGTTGCTTTGCTTCTTCTATTGTAAAGTTTCCTGTTATCTGGGCCCTTCCGCCAGCTATTTCTTGCTCTACTCTAGGCACGCTTATCGGTGCTCCATCTAGATATATAGCTACTCTTTTTCCTACATTTTGTTTTGTTATTTGAGCAAATAAGTCTGCTCCTGTTTCATTGAATTCTAAAACAACGTATGGCTGAGTAGTGGTTTGGTCAAATGCAAGTTCTGCATTTTTTAAATATCTTCCTGTTAAATCTGTTGGTTTGAAATATGGGTCAATGTTTTCGTATTCTTCATTTCCTTGCTCTTGTTGTTCTATTATTTGCTCTGTTGTTTGCTGTGATCTTTCTTCTTTAAATTCTAGATATGGAGTTGCTCCTATCATTTCTATTGCTTGGTGAATATCCTTTACTCCTGGCAGTTCTACTATCAATCTGTATGCTTCATCTGATTTATTTATTTGGACTATTGGTTCTGTTACTCCAAACATGTTTACTCTCCTCTCTATTACATCTCTTATCCCTTCCATTGATTCCTGTCTTTCTTCTTTGTCTATGTCTGATAAATCTGCTTTATATATTAAATGAGTTCCTCCTTGCAGATCTAATCCTAGTCTAAATGGGACATTTTTAAAATGAGGGATTTGAATCCCTGTTTGGTTGTTTATATAGTCTGAGGCCTTATTCCATAATGCTGGATAATCCAAACTTCCAGCTATAATTGCAAGTATAAAAATACCGATTACTATTAGTCGGGTTTTGTTTCTTTGCTTGTCTAAGTACTCATCTTTATTTTTTGATTTAAAAAATATTCCCATGATTGCTTATTTTAGAACACCAAAAAGATTTTGTAAAGTTATTTTCCACAGCACTTTTTATACTTTTTCCCTGATCCGCAAGGACAAGGGTCGTTTCTTCCTACTTTTTTTGATTTTGATATTGGTGTTTGTGGTTGTTGTTTTTGTAGTCTTACATCTGCTTTTATAAGAGTTTCAACAATACTATTATCTATGTTGTTTACCATTTGATCAAACATTCTCTTTCCTTGGCTCTTGTATTCTACTAAAGGATCTTTTTGGCCATAGGCCTGCAGGCTTGCACTTTGTCTCAGGCATTCCATTGCTTGAAGATGCTCCATCCAGAAAATATCTATTGTTCTTAGCATAATAAATCTTTCTGTTGATGTTTCTTTCTTTTCATATTTCTTTTGTTCTTCTTCTGTCATTAATTCTTTTATTCTATTTTCTATTTCTTGTGAGGTTGAAAATAGGATTTTTTTTCTCATTCTGTATATTGCTTCTCTTTGCTTGTTTATTACTTCATCATATTTTAGTACATGCTCTCTAATATCTAGATTATATCCTTCAATTCTTGATTGAGATTTTTCTATTGCTCCTGAAATCATTTTGTTTTGTATTGGTTGATCCTCAGGCATTTTCATTACATCCATCATCCTCTTTATTCTTTCTGATCCAAATCTAACCATTAATTCATCTTCTAGAGATACAAAGAATTGGCTTTCTCCTGGATCTCCTTGCCTTCCTGCTCTTCCTCTTAGCTGATTGTCTATTCTTCTTGCTTCGTGTCTTTCTGTTCCTATTATAAATAAGCCTCCTGCTTCTTTTACTTTTTCTGGTTGTTCTGGCGGGTTTCCTCCCAGCACTATATCTACTCCTCTTCCTGCCATATTCGTTGCTATGGTTACTGCTCCTGGCTTCCCTGCTTGGGCTATTATTTCTCCTTCCTTTTCATGGTTTTTTGCATTTAATATGTTGCAGCTTATTCCTTGTGTTTTTAAAAGATGGCCTAAGAGTTCGTTTTTATCTATAGATACTGTTCCTACTAGTACAGGTTGTTGTTTTTTGTTGCATTCTCTTATTTTCTCTATTACTGCTCTGAATTTTGCTTTTTCTGTTTTGTATATTACATCCGGATGGTCTTTTCTTATCATTGGCCTGTTTGTTGGTATGACTACCACATCCAGGCCATACGTTTTATCAAATTCTTCTGCATTGCTTAGGGCTGTTCCTGTCATTCCTGATAGCTTGTCATACATTCTAAAGAAGTTTTGGAATGTTATTGATGCCATTGTCTTTGATTCTCTTTTTACTTCTACTCCTTCCTTTGCTTCTATTGCTTGATGCAATCCTCCAGAATATCTTCTTCCTGGAGTTAATCTTCCTGTAAATTCATCTACCAATATTATTTCTCCGTTTTTTACAATATAGTCTTTGTCTTTTTTAAATATTACATGAGCTTTTAGTGCTTGCTCTAGATGATGGACCATTTGTATTCCTTTTTCTTGATATATGTTGTCTATGTTCAGCATTCCTTCTATTTTATCTATTCCTTTGTTTGTTAGGGTAACAGCCTTTGATTTTTCATCTACTTCATAGTCTTCTTGCTTTTTTAGCCTTGGCACTAAGGTAGCAAATTTCTTATATAGATCTGCTGATTCTGTATCAGGAGCAGATATTATTAAAGGAGTTCTAGCTTCATCTATTAGTATGCTGTCTATTTCATCTATTATTGCATAATTAAATTCTCTTTGAGTTAGTGTTTCTTTATCATAGGCCATGTTGTCTCTAAGATAATCAAAGCCAAATTCATTGTTTGTTCCATATAGAATATCAGCTTGATAGGCTTTCTTTCTTTCTACTGGTCTAAGAAACTCTTCAAATATTTTGAAACTGCCTAATTCATCTCTCTGTTCGTCTTGCTCTTTATATTCTGGATCATATATATATGCAGCTTCGTGGTTTATACAGGCCGTAGTTAGTCCTAATAGATTATATATTTGACCCATCCATATCGTGTCTCTTCTAGCTAGATAGTCATTCACTGTTACCAGGTGAACTCCCTTTTCTGTTAGAGCATTTAGGTATAGAGGCAGGGTGGCTGCTAGTGTTTTTCCTTCTCCTGTTTTCATTTCAGCTATATCTCCTTGGTGCATGACAATGCCTCCTATTAGTTGGACATCATAGTGTCTTTGGCTTAGTGTTCTCTTTGCTGCTTCTCTTACTAGAGCAAATGCTTCTGGCAGTATTTGGTCTAGGGTTTCTTTTTTTAGTCTGTTTTTGAATTCTTGTGTCTTTTCTTTTAATTCTTCATTAGAAAAATGCTCGAATTTGGATTCGAGCTTATTTACTTGATCTACTATTGGCTGAATTTTATTCAGCCTTTTTTTGTTTGGGTCTCCAAATATCTTCCACATCTTATTTTTTCCCAAATGGCCATAGATGCATTATTCTTTTTGCTCGTCTTCTTCGCTTTCTTCTCTTTGTCTCTTTTTTGTCTTTAAATCTGTTTATCTTTGTAAAAAGAATGTCTTTTATTTCATCAATAGCTGCTGTTATTTCTTCTTGATATGACTCTGCTCTTAATGGCTTTTTTGGTCCTGGTATAGATATATTTGCTTCTGCATAAAAGTGTGGTCCTTTTTTGTGGTGCTTTGATGGTTTGCCCACTTCTACTTCTGTAATTATTTCCTCTTCCTCTGGGAAGAGTTTTTCTAAAGAACCAATCTTCTCATGAATATATCTTTTTAAATTCTCATCTGCATCTATGTTTTTTGTTTTTATTATTATTTTAAACATTACCTATATATTATTGCAAAATATGAGTAAAAAAACAAGCCCCCTTGTAAAGGGCCTGTTTATATTCTGCTTATTTCTTTTTCTTCTTTTTAGCAGCTTTCTTTGTTTTCTTTTTCATTTATTTTAATGCCTGCTGGCATAATATTAAAAACATCGGCCTTTATTTAATTATCTTTCTTTTTTATTTTCTTGTAAAGTGGATAAAGTTTATAGAGAACTGTAGATAGCTCCTTTCTCGTACCAATTAAACTCGTCTTGATTGATTATGAATATTGAAGATGGTTTTCCTCCTTGCTCTAAGAATGCCTCTCCTGTTATGTTCAACCAGTGCAGCATTCCTGTGTCTTCGCCTGTTACTTCCAATTCATAAACTTTTTCTTCATTTACATACTTATAGTAGGAAGATGTAATAAAAGCATCTCTTACTTCAGGGGTTACTGTTTTTACATCTTCCCAGCTACCTAGATGTCCATACATTTCAAATATTGTTGGATTAAGAAACAATCTTTTGTATCCATATTGATTTATTATGAATATATCAAAGTCTCCTTCTGCGCTTATTAAATCACCTTCTTTTAAGCCAAAGTCTTCTGGTCTTGCTGGTTCATCTGGATTTGGCTCATCTGGTGGATTTACTGGTTCATCTATTATCGTTGTTGCTACAGAAAGAACAAATGGAAGAGGAGTTTCTTCTTCATTGTCAAATCCGCTTTTTTTGAATTGATTTGAGACAATGATTGTTACTGATCTTGCTTCGTCTCTGAAATCTGGTATTTGTAATTTTCCTTCTTGATTGGCTAGATTTATAGATCCTATTATGTCTGGCTTTGTTAAATAATCTAATATATATGTTACTTGAAAATCTGTTTGTGTTGTTTCTCCTTCAAATTGTAATTCTAAATCTTTGGCAATTGCTCCACTATCCTGCTTGTTTATAAATTTATACCAGTAAGGAGCCCAGTTTTTTACATTTTGGGCTATATTAATTATGCTTGTTGAGGTTATGCTGTATGTTATTGGAGAAACATTTACTTGTTCTTTTAGATACGAGTTTTTATATCCAAATTGACCATTGGATAAAGATGTGTCGTTTAGATAGTTTGCTACAGTCCAATTATTGAATATTTCCTCAAATGATTTGTTGTGTCCTTGTTCTTCTACTGCCCTTTCTATGCTGCTTATTCCTGTTTCGTTTGTATTCATCATTTTTTTAAATATTCCATCTCCGAATTGTTCTGCTAGATATTGGCCAAATAAGTTGACAGAAGGATAATCATATTTGCTTCCTGTCCAATTTGTTAATGAATTAAATGGATTAGCTAAATAGTCCTCCACTCTTCTTTCTAGATTTGTTCCTGTGTATTGGCTGTCATAGTTTGCTGCAGTAGGAGCGTATTCACTCCTTAATTCATTTAGCCATACTTCTTCTGTTACTCCTAATTCTCTTTCTTTTTGATTGTAGTTTATTAGATGTTGAAATTCATGAGCTATAAGGCTGTGTATTAATGAATTGGCTATTTGAGCAGAGTTAATATATATCATTTCTCTTTCATTTGATGTTGGCTCTTGTGTTTTTGGTATTTCGTCTTTGCTGTTAAAATATCCTCCAGCCGTTGATTTAAGTCTGGTTAGAAGAATGGTTATTTTTTCTTCATCATCTATTCCTGGCTTCCATTCATAGCCAAATGTTTGAGTTACTTTTGGGTATGTTTTTGTATCAAAATTGTCTGCTACTGAATCTAGATATTGCATGTATAGATTTCTTTGGTTTGTTGATAATGCTTCCCAGTATTCATCTTCTATATAGAAATATGCTTTGTCTGATATTTTTTTTAGTGTTGCTGTTATTTGTTCTCTATCATTCCAGTCATAGCCTTGGTCTACATAGAAGGCTTGGTTGTCTTCTAGATCATATTGTGCTTGAACAGGAGCAAATGTAAAAATTAGACCTGTTATTATCAGGACCGATATTGATTTGATACATTTTTTATTTAAATTCATTTTTTTATAATTATGAATTTCTATTATATCCCACTCATTATTTTAAATCAAATCATTTTATATATGCTTATTATATATTTTTTTTAAATAAAAATAAAATTGAAAAGATGATTTTTTGAAAATTACTCTTTGTTTGCCTGGTTTTTTATACTTTTTCTTAATTTTGTTCTGTAACAATAAATATTATTATCAGAAACTGAATTATACAGTCTTATTAAAGGAGGACAGATATTACAAATTTCTTTTTCTTTGCAATTTATACATGACTGAATAATGTTTAACTTTTCTTTTCTTGTTTTTTTCAATTTATTCCAAGCCTTTTTAAAAGAATTATCTAAAATTGAAAATCCTTCTTTTCTTTCGATTTTACACATAAATAAAGCTCCTTCAGAGTTAATATGAAAACTTTGTTTTCCAGCATTACAATTAAAAGTTTTATCTATATAGGCTGCTTCTGTTTTGTTTTTGGCTTTATAATCCCTGGCTTCTTCTTTATGTTCTAAGATTGCTTTGCATTGATTATTCTCAAGATTATGAATTAAAGGATTTAGTTTTTTATTTAAACCAGGAATCAAAAAGGAATAGAATACAATGGAAGTTTTAATCTTTTTTTTCTAATTTTTTAATAGATGAAAAGTTAGAAAAATTTTCTTTCATAATTACTGATGTTATCCATATTTTAATGCCTGCCTTCTTTAGTTTAAAAATATTTTGCAATGTTTTATTAAAAGAACCGTTGGTCTTTGTGATTTTATCATGATACAAGGAATTGCTACCATAAAGACTAATCATTATATGATATGGTGGATACTTCTTTAAGGTTTGAATTAATTTATCGTTTATTAAAGTAGCATTGGTCATAATTGTCGGAATAAGTCCCTTTTTTCTTATATAAGAATAAATTAAATCAAAGTCTTTTCTTAATAAGCATTCTCCTCCAGTTAATTGCAAGAATAAACAACCTTCTTTAATAATTTGATCAAATATCTTTTTTAATTCTCGGAAAGAAATATCTTTATTTTTCCTCTCGCCTTTAGCATAGCAATGTATGCAATTTAAATTACATTTGCCAGTTAATTCAATACTTCCACGAATAGGAATTCTTTTCATTATAATCTTTTCTTTTAATT
>WJLL01000061.1 GCA_014728535.1 Candidatus Portnoyibacteriota bacterium | reverse complement strand
ATTTTAAAGAATGCCCCACTCCCTTTTGTTTTTTCTATTTCTATATAATTTATCAAAAAAGAAACATTTTTAATAATTCTTTTCTTTTTTGTTTTAACCCAGGGCATTTTAATCTTTTCAAAATTATAATTCGCCCAACCTTCTAAGCTTTTAGGAGGCTCCCATCCTTCTTTTATGGATAAATTATATAAGCCTGTGCCTGGATAGGGGGTAAATATTCTCCATGATGGTATTCTGATTTGAGGATCTGTTTTTTTCATCTTATAAATCAAATCGGTTGTTTTATACACGTCTTCTATTGTTTCTGTTGGAAATCCAGTCATAAAATAGTATTTTGAATTTATATTGGCCTTTTTCAATCTTTTTATTGTTTCAAATATTTGATCAATGGTTATATCTTTGTTTATTAAATTTAAAATTCTTTCCGATCCACTTTCTATGCCAAAAGCCAAAGTTCTGAATCCAGCCTTGTAAAGTAATTTTAGATAATCATCGTCCATATTATTCGCCACATAATTTACTCTACAGGTTGTAAATATTTCTATATTTAAGTTCTTTTTAATTATTAATTCACTTATTTTTTTTGCTCTTTCTATGTCAACAAAAAATTCATCATCCTCTATATCAAAAGATTTAATATTATGTTTTTTTATTAATTCTTCCATTTCTTGAACAACTCTTTCTGCAGACTTCCCCCTCCATCTTCTTTTATTGAATTCCTTGTTGTAGCAAAAGGCGCATCTGTGCGGACATCCTCTGCTTGTATAAAATGCTATATTTCTTGCTGGCCTGCCAGTAGCCATTGATTTTTGATTAATATAGTCTTCTATGTTTATTAAATCATAAGGAGTGGAGGGTAAATTATTTAAATTAATAAATTCTCTTTCTGGATTAATAAATGTTTCCTTTTTTTCTTTATACCCCAATCCTTTTATGTTTTTAAAAGGCTCCTTGCTTTTTAGTTTGTTAACTAGTTCAAGAAAAGAGATTTCCCCTTCTCCAATTATTACAAAATCAATATATTTATTTTCCAAGGTTTGTTTTGGTAAAAGACTTGCATGCACACCTCCCCACACAACAGGTGCATTACTATTCTCTTTTACTATTTTAGAAGCCTCTAGTCCATTAGAAATCTGCTTGCCAGTCAAAGCAGAAACTCCAAAAATTAATGGATTTTTATTTAATTCTTTTATTAAAGTACTTTTCCATTCTTTGTCTGTCCTTTGATCAATAATTTTGACATTGTATCCTTTGTCAATTAAGGAAGTTGATATAGATAATAGGCTCATTGGCAAGAGTCTTGCTTTTGTTTCGTATTTTGGAAAAAACAGGATTATTTTATTCATGTTGATAAATTTTCTAAAAAAAGCTATTATTAAAGTTATGAGATTTTTAATTGTCAGACCATTTTTTTCAGTAGAGAAATTTTATTTTCCAAGGTTTATTAACGAATCCTTAGGTGCTGAATATTTAACTGCTTTTTTAGATAAAGAGCATGATGTTTTTTTAATTGATGCTCTTGCTGAAAAGTGGAATAATTATTGGTCTCATCCTAATTATCCAGAAATAATCTTTCAAGGAATAAAACCAAAAAACCTTTTAAAAAAAATTGACGAATATAAGCCGGATATAATTGGCATAAATTGGCCATTTTCTACTCAAAACAACAGCATTAGACTGACATTAAAAACGATCAGAGACTGGAGTAAAGATGTGCCCATTGTAGTCGGAGGGCCTCACCCTTCAGCAAATCCTGAAAAAATTCTTGAAGATTATAAGGAGATAGATATCATCGTTTATGGAGAGGGAGAGGTTACAACAAAAGAAATTTTAAAAAACAAAGAGCTTGGAAAAATCAACGGTATTGCTTTCAGAAAAAAAGGTGAAATAATCATTAATCCTCCAAGAAGTCTTATAAAAAACATAGATTCTATTCCATTTCCAAAAAGAAATCCAAAATATTATAATAACTATTCAAAACAATATTTTTATGAAGCAGTTTATTTGAGATTGAAGGGATTGGGATTAGGACATGAAATCAATAATTTTATTACATCTAAAATCACAAATGCTCCTTTTCATGCTCTTTATTATAAAATTCACAATAAAAGAAATAGAAAATTTTTACCAGCAGCAGACATAATTACATCTAGGGGATGTCCGAATCATTGTACTTTTTGCGCCATCCATAATATGTGGCAACATAAGTGGAGAATGCGATCTGCAGAAAATGTTTTAGAAGAAATTGATTACTTAGTTAAAAATTTTGGAATCAAGCATTTAAACATACAAGATGATAATTTTAATATTTCAAAAGAAAGAACTGTTAAGATTTGCAAAGGAATAGTTAAGAATAAATATAACATTACTTTATTGGCTCCCGCTGGCGCCTTTGTGCCAACATTGGACAAGGAAGTTCTGTATTGGCTTAAAAAAGCAGGTCTTACTGAATTAAGAATGAGCATTGAATCTGGCAATCAAAAAGTATTACGAGAGATTATAAAGAAAAATATAGACTTAAAACAAGTAAAGTTAATTGTAAAAATGTGTAAAGATTTAGGAATAAAAACAGAAGGTGCTTTTATTTTCGGAATTCCAGGAGAAACAATAGAAACAATGAAAGAAAGTTTGTCTTTTGCTAAAAAAACTGGATTTGATAGAATTGTTAAATTTATATTTCAACCCTTTCCAAACACAGAACTTTATAATGTTTGTCTTGATAATAACTACCTTACAAAAGGATATGACCCTAATAAATTATATATTACTGGAAATAAGTGCTATATTAAAACCGACAAATTCTCTCCTCAAGATGTATTAAAAATTGTAAATAGAAACTTTTAATTTATTTTTCGTACCAACCTATTGTTTTTTTTACTTGTTTTGACAGAGAAAAAACTTTTGCCGCTCTATTATAGCCACTCTCCCCAAAAGACTCTTGTTTTTTGGGGTTTTTAAATAAGCTAAGTATTTTTTTTGCCATTAAAGAAGATTCTCTAGGATCCATTAAATATCCTGTTTTATTGTCTTCAACTACTTCTTGAGGTCCCCCAAAACAAGTACTAACAACAGGTTTTTTACAAGCCATTGCCTCTAAGTTGCTCATTCCAAAAGTTTCAAAACATAAAGAAGGAAAAACAGATATGTCTGCTGAATTATATGCTGTTTTAATTTCTTTTCTGTTTAAAAAGCCAGTAAAAATAATTTTGTCCTTTATTTTTAATTTGCTGGCTATTTTTTTTAATTTTTCAGTATAAGCCCATTCTTTACCAACCACAAGCAATCTCCAATTAGAAAAAGCCTTGTCAACAATACCTAGAGACTTTAACAATTCATCTCCCCCCTTTGCTTCAATTAATCTCCCAGTAAAAATTAATACTTTTTTATTTATCAAATTGTGTTTCTTTTTAAATCTTTCTATTTCTTTAAGACTGATTTTCCATTTTCTTACATTAATTCCATTGTATATTGTAGTTGTATTTTTAATCTTGTTTATTCTTAGCAGCTCTCTTAAAGAATTGCTTACACAAAATATTTTATCTACGTATTTTAAATAGTGCTTTATAGCAATTTCTCTCAAAGGATTATATCTCTTTTTTTCTTTTCTTAATTTTTCTCTAAAGCTAACCCTTGGTATGTGATTTTTATTTTTAATAAATATTTTTCCAGGATTAATTAAAGAAACATCGTGCGCTGTTAAAAAAACTTTCTTTGAATATTTTTTAGCAATTTTAATTGCTCGATAAGAGATGTAATT
>WJLL01000060.1 GCA_014728535.1 Candidatus Portnoyibacteriota bacterium | reverse complement strand
TCACTAGGCTTGCCATAATCAGTATCAACATGAATCCACTCACCTTTATCAAAAAACTCATAAAGCCCGGACCCTCCAATTATTCCAATGTCTGCTTTATTTTTCATAAGTCAATAAAGAATTTACACTATAATCCCCCAGCTTCTTCCTGCCGCCCAAAAACCCCAGCTCAATCAAAAAACTAACACCAACAATATAACCGCCACATCTCTCAATAATCTTCAAAGTAGCCTCCATAGTGCCACCAGTAGCCAAAACATCATCAACAATAAGAACCTTTTGGCCAGGACTAATAGAATCCTCATGCATTTCTATAGTATTAACAGCATATTCTAAAGAATAATCTTCAGAAAGAGTCTTAAAAGGCAATTTGCCTTTTTTGCGAATCAATGCTAATCCTGTATTTAACTTATATGCTATAGCAGCAGACAAAATAAAGCCACGAGCATCAATGCCAACAATTAAATCAGGCTTTGATTTAATGTATGGCTCTGCCATCTTATCAACAGCATAAACAAAAGCCTCTTTGTCCTGCAATAAAGGAGTGATGTCTTTAAAATTAACTCCTTTTTCAGGCCAATCAGGTATTTCTCTAATTTTTTCCTTTAAATTCATAAAATATATATTATTAATGGAATAAAAGCCAAGAACCCTATAACAACACAAAACAACCAAAATCTAATTTTCTTAGCTAGCTCCAATAAAATCTTAATTGTAATTAGTCCAAAAATAAAAGAGAATAAAAGACCTAAAAAGAGATTAATAATATTAATATCAGGCAAACCATCGACTAAAGGAAGAAAAATGCCACCGCCAAATAAAACAGGGATACTCATTAAAAAAGAAAGATGCAAGCTCTGCTTAGGACTATATCTCTTTAACAAAAAAGCGGAAACAGTAATCCCAGAACGAGAAATACCAGGAATAATAGCTAACCCCTGAAAGAAGCCTAAAATTAAACTATCACGAAAACTAAGCATCCTTTCTTCTTTAACCTTCTTCCTGTGACTATATCTCTGCAACAAACCACTAACAATCAAAGCCAAACCAACCAACCCCAAAAACACCTCTCCTCTAAAGGAAAAGGAAGAAAAAGCACGATACAAAGGAAAGCCAATAACAACAGTAACAAGAGTAGAAACAACAAGAAAAGAAATCAAGCCACTTTTTTTATCTTTAAAGCCCAAAGAATATTTAGGCAAATGCTTTAATATATCAATAATTTCCTTGCGAAAATACACCAACACAGCCAAAAACGTGCCTAAATGTAAAAACACAGAATACTTAAAAGCTTCTACGGCTCCTATTTTAAAAAGGCCTATCATTAATAAGACAAGATTTCCTTGGCTAGAAATAGGCAGCCACTCAAATATTCCTTGAATTGATCCTAAGATTATTGATTCAATCATATTTTAATTATACGAAATTAAAGAAAAAAGAGCAAAATAATAAGCGGGAGTTTTTTTCTCCCGCTTATTTTTCACACCGGCTTTGTGATTCTTTCCAGAAAAGAGCCTATTTCTCTTTCCTGCGCCCTCTGCTCTTTAAGACTGTCAGATAAAATATTTTTTTGCACTTCAAGCCTTTTGACGCATTCAGAAGAAACTCCTTCAACTCCAGCTTGGCTTTTCCTCATATTCTTTCGAATCAAGTCAATGTCTGTCTCGTAAGAGCTTATTTCATTAATCAAATTCACCTGAGCACTTTTTTTATTCTGAATTCCCTTATCTAATTCAGAAGTAAACTTACAAGGATCTCCAGAAAACTCAATCCCGCAAATCTCTTGCAGTCTCTCCAGTTTTTCTCTTGTGGCGCAAAACCACCTTACCAATTCTTCCATTCTTACCTCCTTTTAAAGATTTTTTCTTAGGAGCAAAAGGATCTGTATAGCCAGGCCCTTGCTCAATATCTTTTTTCTTCATAAATCCTCCTAAAGTTATGGAACCTTTGGATCCATTCCATTATGCTCTTTTTTCTCTTCTCTTTCCTCATCCTCCTTTTCTTTTTCCAACTCCCGATGACTTAATTCACAGACTCCATCAGGAAAACCTCTCTTTAAATCTTCATAAAACAATGTACAACCTCCTTTAAAAAAATTAGCCAGCTCTCAGAGCTGGCTAGTAAAATCAATTTAACAAAATTTATAAGTTTGATTCCACTAGCCAGCGCTTAGAAATTACAAATTTTACAATAATCCAACCAAATAAAATCTGGCTGATTAGTGTATAAATATATAATTGGCTAATAATCTTTAACATATTATTTATAGATTAGCAAAATAAAAAAGGATGTCAACCCCCTATTATCCACAATTAAAACATAATATCATCTTCTGCTCTATCATAATCATGAATCTCTTCAGGAGAAAACCAAAAATTTAATTCATGCTCTGCTTCATCAAAATTTTCAGAAGCATGAATAATATTATGAATCCCCCTCTTTCCTTTATTGGCAGCAATAGGAGAATCAACAGAAAAATCACCACGAATAGTGCCCATCTCAGCAAGAGCAGGAACAGTATTTCCAACCAACTTCCTAACCATATCAATAGCATGAATACCTTTAATGACCATCTTAACAACAGGGCCGGAAGTTAAATAATCAATCAACCAACCCCTTACTTTTTTTCCAATCTCTTCAGCATCATCAGTCCCCAATTCCTCTACAGGATCGAATCCATATTTATCATAAGTAGCCATCGTCTTTTCACCAACCCTCTTAATCCACTTAACATCCTTAGGATAATGGCCATCTACTTGCTCTTTTGTAGCCCAAACCATCTCCAAAGCAATAATCTTCAACCCCCGCTTCTCAATACGAGAAACAATCTCTCCAACTAATCCTCTTTTAACGCCATCAGGCTTTATTAATACAATTGTTTTTTCTTCTTTTGGTTCCATATTTATTTTCTAATAATTATCATAGCTTTTTTATTATCTAAAATGGGCAAATGATCGCCCGTCTTATAATCTCTTATAGCATTAAAAAATGCCTCTTGTCCATACCTGTAGCCCTCTCCATACTGAGTGCCAGGATCATTTGTAATAAAATCATAGGAATCATAGCCAATAATAACAATCATATGCCTCTCAGGACCAGGAGTAGTATAATGAGGATTGCCAACGGCTCTTCCATTCATAGGAGCAATAACCAAATTGCCAGCCTCCAGCTCTTTCTTAATATCCTCAATTCCAAAATCATACACAACAGAAACATCAGAATAACCAAAATAGTCTTCCATTAAAACAGCAGTGTCAGCCGCAGATCTATCAACAAAACTACCATAATTAATCTCCTCAAATCTAGCAATCTCAATTATTTCCTGATATGCCTCATCAAGACCTATATCAGTCCCATTAATCCAATTAAAGGCCATCAACAAAGAAGCCTCTTCACAAGCATCCTGAAAGATTGGATTATCCCAGTTGCCAAAAGGAGCCTGAACAATAAAAGGAACATCTAATAAAGCTCCATCAAGAACAATCTCTTCCTCTTCAAAAACATCCTCCTCAATCTCTTCATCAACAATCTCCTCTTCAACAATACTCTCCTCAGCCCTCTCTCTTTCAACTAGCAAATCCCTATAAGCTAATTCTTCTTGATAGAATTGGTATAAATAAAAAAACAATCCACCAATAAATAAGAGGGACAAAACAAGAACAATGAATATTATTTTCTTAGTCATATCTATTTTTTACCAATAATTTTCCTAGCTACCTTGGATTTCTTTAAAATCTTCCAAGCTTCTTTAGGAGTAGGAACCACTTTCTTCCTAGAAGCCTCTTTGTCTTGAATCTTTCCTAATTTCTTTAAAAAAGAAAAAGGATGCTCACCAAGATAATTGCCATGAATAACTCTTTTAATCTTTTTCTTGAATTTATCAGAAATTTCTTTTTCAAATTCATTAGAAATATATTCTGGAGAAAAAAGATAAAAAGAATCGCCAGAAGAAACAATATCATCAAAATGCTTATCAAATTCATTTAATAAAACATTAATCACCTTTTGCTTTTTAGGCTCATAAACAGATCCAGAGCCAAATCTT
This sequence comes from Candidatus Portnoyibacteriota bacterium, assembly GCA_014728535.1. Taxonomy (GTDB): domain Bacteria; phylum Patescibacteriota; class Minisyncoccia; order RBG-13-40-8-A; family RBG-13-40-8-A; genus WJLL01. Next base: position 2,990 of record WJLL01000060.1, on the reverse strand, counting down.
TTACCACGACCCTTTACCTGAAAATGACCCTCCCTATCTGAATAAGTAGGCTCTGAAATCCTAAATTCATCAACCTTTTCAATAACGCCATCAGACGCATTATAGAAATCAGCGCCATACATGCCAGCAATAACAAGAATAGCTTTTTCATTATTAAATTGTGGTAATTTTTTAGAAATTTGCATAAAAATATTTAATTAATTTTTTGCTATGGACAATTAGTTGCTTTTTTAAAACCAGCCTCTATAGCCTCTTCTTCAGAGCAAAAATATTTTTCGCCCCTACTAAAATCAATTTTAACTTTTTCGTAATTATCACACCCAGGCAAAAAATATACCTTCCCGTATCCTCTCTCAGAAATATTGCCTTTAATTATACAATCCTCATTAGGAGGATCATAATCCTTTTGCCTCAAAGCCTCATATTCCCTCTCATAATCACAGGCAGCCCACAATCCCCTTTCCTCTCTAAGAGCCTCTTCTTGAGCAGCAGACAATAATTGCCTATACCTATTATCAGGAGGACTAGATACAGCTAAAGCATATCCTAAACGAACAATGCGGTCATTAACAAGAATATTGTCTTCTTCATCGTCTTTATTAACCAAGATAGCATAACGAAGTAAACGACCATAATCATCTTTGCCAGAAATATCCTTTTCCAGTCTAACATACTTCCCCTCAATCAAATCAATCAAAAATTCACGAGATTCTTCATAATAGCATTCCCCTTTCTCAGGAGAATCAATGCCCAACAATCTAACCCGAACATCATCATTTACCTTAAAAGTATCCCCATCAATAACATAATTAACTAAATAAAGATTATCATTATAATCTGCTCCTTTGTTTTTAACAAGGGTATATCCAATATACCCTCCTAATATTACCAAGCCGGCAACAATACCTAAAATTATCTTTTTCCACATATTTTTATTATATCACAATTAAAAAACCGAGAATAAAAATTCTCGGCTTTAAAAACAAGGATTTGTTAAGAAATTAAATAAGGATTTGAATATCTGCTTCAGCCCTCAATTCTTCTACATGATCATTAATCAAATCTTGCTGTTTTTCTTGAACAATCAGCTGCTCTACTTGATCACGCACCTGCTCAAGAGGAGGAACCTCTTGATTAGCAGCCACTTCTTCATATTTAGATGCAACTTCTTCTTCACTAGCCTCAACAGAAGAAAGATTTAATTCTTGATCAAAGTATGCTTGCTGAGAAAGACTTAATTCTATTTGAGATCTTAGATCTTCTTCTGTCATGCCTTGGGCAGAAAGAGCTTGATTAAAAGCATCCTCGCTATCAAACCTGTCTTTAATAATTTGTATTTGATTATTAATTTCCTGCTCTGAAATAGCAACATCTGAATTCTCTATGGCTTGACTTAGTAAGGTCTGCGAAACAAGATTATTAATTGCTTGGTTTTGAATCTGTTGCTTTGTTTCTTCATCAACAGAACCTAAATCAATTCCTTGATTTGCAGCAATTTGAGATTCAGCAGAATTATATTCTTCTTGAGAAATTTCTTCTCCATTAACAATTGCTACTGCATTACCACCCTTTTCTCCTTTCTTAGGAATAAATCCCTCAGGAGATAAAAAATATATTGCGCCAGCAACTATTATTAACAAGACAACTACTATTGTTATGATAATTGATTTTTTCATAGTTTAGTATTAAATTAATTTTTAATCCTTATATTTTAATATAGCAAACTGACAAATAATAGCAACACCCTATATAAAAAAGCCGCCCATCGGACGGCTTAAATTTCTACTCACAAAGGAACCGAAGCTCTTATCTAGAATGTACTGGACAATCAGGATGTGGATAAGGATTAAAATTATGGACTGGACACTCATTACTAACATGATAAACTCCATCTAAACCATCCCAGTTATCAGGCGGAGGATTCTCGCAATCACAAATCTTTGCACAAATACATTTTTCCTTAAAAATCTTATTCTTTAAAAGAATAAAAAATCTTATCATCTTTTCCTCCTAATTTTAAAATATCAAAAATATTATAAAAAATCAAGAATTGATAAAAAAATCTAGCTCTACACGGCGAACAACACTAAAGCCTGTTTTATGCACTCTAATTATTTCTTACAAATATAAAAAACTGGTGGGTTTTTTCTTCTTCTGCCTTTAAAAGGTTGCAAGCTATCATTAATTTCTATAATCTTAAATCCTGCTTTTTTAACCTGTTCTATTACTTTCTTTTTTGCAGGAATATGCGTAGGAACAGGGAAAAAGTATTTTGATTTTTTAAGCACCCATCTTTTCTGCTTAGCTCCCTTTCCAAAAAATCTATCGCCAAAATCTATTTCTTCAATTTTAAATCCTAATGGTTTTAGAATATAGTATCGTATCCATAATACAATCCAAAGAAAAAAGTATCTGGTAAATATTATTCTCGGATGAACAGCAAAAATATATATTCCACCCTTTTTTAAAGTTCTATATATTTCTTTTAACGCCTCTAGGCGTTGTTTTTCTCCTGGGATTTGCGTCCATCCTTGATTAGAAAACAAAGCATAATCAAAAGTATTGTCTTTAAAATCAAGTTTGGTTACGTCCATAATTCTGTAATCTATATCTAATTCCTCTTGTTTTGCTATTGTTTTAGCATTTTCAATCATCTTAGGAATTAAATCTATTCCTATAACATTATATCCTTTTTTAATTAAAGGCATAGTTGTTCTTCCTGTACCACAACCAATATCTAAGATTTTGCTTTTTTTATTCTTAAAATATTTATTAATAAGATATTCTTCGCTGTTCCAAAGACCTTTTTTGGTTTTAGTCATATAAATATTTTGGGCGTCATCTTTAGAATATTCTTGGATTAAAAGTTTTTTAACGTTTTCTTTCATAACTTTATCATATCAAAAAATTACCAAAATAACGACCCTTTAAAACTATTTTCCCCATAAATGAAAAAAATTTTAGATATAAAAACGGTCAGGACAAAGTCC
>WJLL01000059.1 GCA_014728535.1 Candidatus Portnoyibacteriota bacterium | reverse complement strand
TTAGAATACTTATCTACCTCTCCTTTCCAAGTAGAATAAATAATTTTATTCACCACTCCTTTCTTTCTTAATTTTATAAAGTCTTTTAAAGATCTAATGAAAAGATTGGGTGTTCTTATTAAGCCACAAATAACTATGTCACTTTCATGTTTTGGACTTTTGTGTCCTTTAAGCAGATCAAGGGCTTTTACTTTTGTTTTTATTAAAAATATTTTTATAAATTTAATAAAACTACAAATTTTTGAAGAATTTTTAATTTTATGAAAAGATAATTGCATTTTTATTAATTTCTAATATCTGTTTACTAATTTCTTCAGTATAAAAACCGGCCTTCAAAATAACTGCTATATTTTTTTTATCTCTTAATATCTCTGGACTGCTTACAGCAAACGAGCTCCCATATAGTCTTTTTCCTTGTTTTAGTTTAGAATTATCTAAAATGCCCTTTATCTTTTCTTTGTCTAGTCCAAAAGATAAAAGAAATTGAGAAAATATATGTCCACCAAATAAATAAATGTCTCCCTTAAAATTTTTTATTTTAGGGTTTATTTCTCTAACTTCCTCCTCGTGGTAATTAATAAATTTTTGAAAAAGAGTTTTGTGATCTTTATATTTGTTTTCTAAATAAATCTTTTCTTTGCTTTTTTCTTTCTCTGTAATATAAAAAATGCTATGGTCCTTAAAGTATTTTTTATTAACAATCTTAAATCCCAAAGAAGGCAAAAGATTATCAATAAAATACTCTGTTAAAAATAAAGTGTGTTCAAAATTTAAAGTACTTGGTGTCTTTTTTTGTAGCCATTTATATAAATTCGGAACAGAAAAAATATGTTTACCTTTTGGCTCTAGAATTTTGTAAATGTTTTTTAGTGTTTTTATAGGATTGTAGCTGTGTTCTAAAAAATGAGAATGAACAACAGTAGGAATATTTTTATCTTTTTTAAAACCCTCATCAAAAAATGAATTAACTGTATTTATTCTACTATCAGAAGATTTTATGCTTGGATCAATAACAGTCCAATTTATTTTTTCTTTTTCGTCCAAAATTATATTAGCCAATCTAAAATTAGAGCCACCCAACTCTAAAACATTTTTTATATCTTGACTTAAAATAATTTTTGAAAATTCCTGGTTGTGTTCTTTCCAAAGATCTCCAATTGCTTCTGAGTGATATTTTTTATAAATTAATTCAAGAGGCAATAATTTTCTTAATTGAACAAGCCCTGTATCTTTGCATATATCAAATTCCATGTCCGCAAAAATGTCTTCTTTCCTTGGCTTTTCCGTACATCCAATAAACGCTGGAAATTTTTTTATAGAATATAATCTTTCTAGATTATTATTTCCTGTTATTAATGATTTTTTCCTTACTTTAATCTTCATAAATTTTTTATATATAAATCAATATTATTCATTATCTCTTTAATTATTGTTTCTCTAAAGTCTTCGTGTTTATTTATTTTTCCATAAAGATCCTTATAGGATTTATTATTAAAAATATAATGTCCAGCAATCAAAGAACATAAAAGCTTATTGCATGATTTTTCTTTGAATAACCATTTTTCCCATTTTTTGCTTTTATAAGAATCATTCAAAAAATTGCTAAAATCAATTCCATATAAAAGTGCCTTGGTGATAGTAAGATTTGTTTGTATTACTCCAAGCTGAGGAGCAACATTAACAGCATCTATTAGTCCTTTTCTTGATTTAATTCTTTCTTTGCTTACATAATCCAAATTATGTTCTTTTAAATATAAGTTGTGTTTTTTTGCCAAACATTTAATTTTTTTGATAAATTCTTTATTAAATTTCCCTACTTGATTAATCTCTTTCACCAAACTACCTGTCTGACAAACAAAAAAATGAATATTAGAAAAATTAGTAAAAAATTCCATCTCTTTCTTCACGCGATTATAATAATTTTTGGAAAGCAAGCCAGTATTTTCATCTGTTCCGACTTCAATCAATGTTTCTGGAGATTTTTTTTGAATATATTTAATTGCTTTTTTTGACTCATCTAAGATTTTATCATAATCTTTTTTAAGCTTAGAAAAGTCTATATGTATAAGATCAAATCCATTTTCTATATCGTTTTCAATTGTTTTATATGTATCCTTCAGCTTGCTCTTTTTAAACCCTGGACCACAATGATCACGACACATATATACTTTCGCGCCCCTGTACTTGTCTTCCATTTTTTTAATATATGTCATGTATTGTCTTGTGTTCCAATTATTTACATAACCTCCGTCCCAATCTATTTGATTCTTAGAAGATATCAGCATTAAAGGTTCTTTTTTTTCTTTTGAATATTTAAAAACAGCCTCAATAATTTCTGAGCTCATTGGCCCTATTCCTAGCTTTGATATTTTTTTCATCTTTTTTTATTTTTCTTCCAAGCCCCAGAGCCATTTTTAAGCTCTTGCTTGAAAACATCAAATTTTTCTCCAAATAATTCTTCTACTATATGAACGCACGCTTCTGCTACGGCCCCTTCACCCCCCCTACTTGCAGTAACAAAGTCTGCCAATTCTTTTGTTTTATAAAATGCATTAGCAGGAGCAATGCTATAAGCAACATAAGGAAAAACAAGGGCATCATAAATGCCGTCTCCCATAAAAATAGTTTCGTCCAAAACAAATCCTTTGCTTTTTATCCAATCTAATCTTTCAAATGTACTTACTAAGTCTAAGGGATATTTCATATCTTCAGAAATTCTTTTTTTGGTTATTTTAAACCCTCTTTTATCTCCACTTATAATATGAATATAAATTTTATCTTTTAATAAAGACAAAGCATCGCTGTCGTCTGGACCAAATGTTTTTAAAACCTTGCCCTTTTCTGAATAACAAAACTGTCCAGTTGTTAAAACGCCATCAACGTCTAATATAAAATTTTTAAATTTTTTTATCTTATTTCTTTCCATAAATTTAATTTACCAAAATAATATAAAAACTTATTAAAGGGATGATGATGAAGAGGAGACATATTGAGCCAAATAAGTGCTGTTAAAATTTTTACCCTTTCAAGATCATATCCTTCTCTCTTTATAAAGTGCCAAAGATATTTTTGACACTCAACTAAAGAATTCTTTTGAAGAATATCGCATTTCACAAGATTTTCAGAAACCTTGATTTTAAATAAATTAGAATTTATTATTCCGTGATTAATCACAAGGCTATGATTTAGCTTTGCAAGATCATAATATAAATCTCCTAC
>WJLL01000058.1 GCA_014728535.1 Candidatus Portnoyibacteriota bacterium | reverse complement strand
TAAAACGTCTTTTAAAAAGAGGCGTTATTCGTGCTAATAAAGTTGGTGGGCAATATAGAATTTTAGGAAAAGAAATTTTAAGATTAGTTTCTCCTAAAGTTGAAAAAAGGGCAATTAAAACCTATCAAAAAATAAAAAAAAGAGCTAAGGATAAAATTAATAAATGGTAATCTAAAATATTTTTAAAACAATTGCTAAAATGGAAAAATCAATATTAATAAAACCAAAAAAAGGATTAAACTCAATAGACTTAAAAGAAATGTGGAGACAAAAAGAACTTTTTTATTTTTTTACTTGGCGAGATCTTAAGGTAAGATATAAGCAAACTGCTATTGGTTTTCTTTGGGCAATTTTCCAACCATTTATTGCAATGATTGTTTTTAGTGTTTTTTTTGGTGGCTTAGCCAACATGCCTTCTGATGGAATTCCTTATCCCATTTTTGTTTATGTGGGATTGCTTTTATGGCAATTTTTTTCCAAATCTATTTCTGCAGCTAGCAATAGTTTAATTTCTAATAAAAGCATTATAACTAAAGCTTATTTCCCTAGACTTATCTTGCCGACCTCTTCAATAATAACTAACTTCATTGATTTCTTAATTGCTTCTGGAATATTGGTTGGTTTGATGGTTTATTATAGCTACTCTCCAAATATGGTCGGTTTATTAATTATTCCTTTATTGCTCGTAATAACATTTTTAGTAGCCATGGGTGTTGGGCTTTTATTAGCAGCTATTAATGTTAAGTATAGAGATGTGCGTCATGTTTTGCCCTTTTTTATACAAATGCTTTTGTTTGTGACTCCTGTTATATACCCAACCAGTATTTTGCAAAATTATTCTTGGATATTGGCAATAAATCCTATGACGGGAGTAATTAAAGCTTCTAGGGCAGCTATCTTAGGCACGGCCTCTATAGACTGGACGTTATTACTTATTTCTGGAATTTCCTCTATAATATTATTTTTCGCAGGATTAATTTATTTTAAAAAAACAGAAAAAAACTTTACTGATATTATATAAAGTTTATGAGTAAAACTATTATTGAAACAAAAAATCTTTCAAAGAAATACAGAATATCTCATCAACAAGGTGGGTACTCTACTTTGCGTGATAGTTTGGCTAAGAATGTTAAAAGTCCAATAAATTCTGTAAAAAATAAGATTTTAAAAAATAAAAATAAAGAAGATTTTTGGGCCCTTAAAGACATTTCTTTCAAGATAAAACAAGGAGAGGCTGTTGGTATAATAGGGGCAAATGGCGCTGGAAAAACGACTCTTTTGAAAATTCTTTCTCGCATTACTCCTCCGACGGAAGGAATGGCATTATTAAACGGAAGAGTTGCTAGCATGCTAGAAGTAGGAACTGGTTTTCATCCAGAGCTAACTGGAAGAGAGAACATATTTTTAAATGGAGCTATTCTTGGAATGAGTAAGAAAGAGATAAAAAATAAATTTGAGGAGATAGTTTCTTTTTCGGGGGTAAGAAAATTTCTTGATACTCCTGTTAAAAGGTATTCCTCAGGAATGTTTGTTAGATTGGCCTTTGCGGTTGCTGCTCATCTTGAGCCAGAAATATTATTAATCGACGAAGTTTTGGCCGTGGGGGATGTTAGATTTCAAAAAAAATGCCTAGATAAAATGAACAATATAACTAAAGAGGGAAATCAAACTATATTATTTGTTAGTCACAATATGGGAGCTATACAGAACTTATGTAAAAAATCTATTCTTTTGGATAGTGGTAAAATAAAAATGATAGGAGAGACGAACAAGGTGATAGAAAAGTATTTAAGTGTTAATCAAAACAAGTCAAAAAACTCTTTTATTAATCACAGAGAGTCAAGCAAGGTTAAAAACAAAGAGAACTATATTAGCTTTGTTGAAACCCTAGACACAGAGGGAAGATCCAAAAACGTATTTCAATTCAATGACAATATAGTTCTTCAATTTGGAATTAGGCAAAAAGAAAAAAAAGAATATAATATTTCTTGGTTTCTTAAAGACTCTCTAGGAAATATTATAGCCAACGGAGCTGCTGAACAAATGACGACCTTTTCCCCTCCTAAAGATAAGGAATCTATCATTTCTTTGAATATCGGACCTCTTCCTCTAAAAAGTGGAAAGTATTACATCGACTTAATTACTAGTGTATGGGCAGTAAAAGAACTTGATAGATGGGAAAATTGTGCTCAATTTTTTATCTCAAAATGTGATCCATATAATACATTTTATAATCATCAATCTCAACCTAATTTAGGCTCTTGCTTTATAAATTACAAATGGAATATAAAAAAATAAAACATATTAATAAGCCGTGGGGTTACGAAGAAATAATAGAAAAAAACAACAAATATGTTGTCAAAAAGCTTTTTATGAGGAAGGGTCATCAATGCTCTTATCAGTATCATGAGAAAAAAACAGAAACTATAATTATTCTTTCTGGAGAATTGTCAATAATTACAGAAAAAATTACTCTGCACCTTCTTCCGAAAGAGACAGTTACAATAAAGCCATATCAAAAACACAGAATGAGGGCAGAAAAAGAAGATTCTCTTTATTTAGAATGTTCTACTCCAGAGATGGATGATGTAATTAGGCTAAAAGATGATTATGGAAGAAAAAAATAATGTTTATAAAAATAAATATAAGGTTCTGATACCTACTTCTGGACTTGGACAAAGGCTGGGGGAGATTACTAAATACACAAACAAATCTTTGGTTCGGGTTGGAAAAAAACCAGTCGTTTCTTATATTATCGAATCTTATCCAAAAGATGTAGAGTTGGTTATTACAACTGGATATTTTTCGGGACAAGTTAAGGAATTTATTAAAATGGCTTATCCAGAAAGGAAAATTAGCTTTGTTAATGTTAAAAAATATCGAGGCCAAGGAAGCAGCTTGGGATATTCAATGTTGCAAGCTCAAAAACAGCTTCGATGTCCATTTATACTTCATGTTGCTGATACGATTGTTAAAGATAAAATATCTCCTCCAAGTCATAATTGGTGTGGAGGATTTAAAGGGGGGGGTTCTGCTTCTTATAGTTCGTTTACTGTTTCTAGTAAAAAAGTTCAAAAAATAAATAAAAAAGGAGCATTAGATTTTGACTTTTTACACATTGGCTTGGTTGGAATTAAAGATTATAAAGATTTTTGGGATGCTCTAGAATTTCTCTATAATAAAAATCCTAAAGATGGCGGACTTAATGATTGTATGGCAATAAACTTAATGCTTGAAAGAGGAAGCAATTTTTCAGTTAAAGAATTTAAGCAATGGCATGATGCAGGGAATATAGAAAGTTTAAGCCAGGCCAGAAAAGAGATTGGTGATAATTTTTCGAACCTTGACAAGACAGATGAATCAATCTCTATTTTTAAAGATTTTGTTATAAAGTTTTTTTATGATTCTAAAATAATAAAACAAAGAATAGAGAGAGCTAAAATATTAAATAAAGTAACACCTAAAATAGAAAAATATGGAAAAAATTTTTATCGCTATAAATACATAGAAGGAGATCTTTATTCAGAAACAGCTAATACTTCGAACTTTAAAGACTTTTTAAGCTGGGCCAAGTACAACCTGTGGCCATTAGAAAAAAAGATCGATGAAGAAAAGTTTGCTAATGAGTGCTATAAATTTTATCATGATAAAACAAAAAAAAGAATAAATAAATTTATTAGTTTGAATTCTATTAAT
>WJLL01000057.1 GCA_014728535.1 Candidatus Portnoyibacteriota bacterium | reverse complement strand
TTGTAATTGGTTTAGTTTTATTTTTTACGAGAGGAGGTCTTATTCTTGTAATTGAAATTCCGTTTCTTGCTTTTGTATACTGGATTCTCTGGAAGCACAAAGAGAAATTTGGCTATCAACCTCCAGTTCAATTTTTTAAGCGCTGGTCTTTTCTGATAATAGGGATGATTATTGGATTGATTCTTGGAGGAGTGATTTTAGCCGAAGATTATCATTGGATTACTCCAAAATATGAAAAAATTGAGGAAGAGATGGAAAAAGAAAAAGAAGAAGTAGTAGAAATAGTGCCAGAGAAATGGACTACATATAAAAATGAAAATTATGGTTATCAAGTAGATTATCCTACTGATTGGGTTTTGTATTCTCATCTTGCATTTTATGTTGAATTTCAGACTTTTTCCAAAGAAGAACTCGGGGGGAAAGATTGCGCCATTCAAAAAGATTGTCTTTCTGGAACCATCGAAGTTAATGGATCAGAATTTTCTTCGTTAGAAGAATGGATAAATAAACGGCAGAATGATATTGAGGAAGCAAGAGAGCAGGGTTTAAACTGGGAAATTAAAGAAGGAGAAATCTTAGTAGGAGGTAGAAAAGGATATGAATTTATTGCTTGGATACCAAGAACATCAATTATTCCAGCCATTCATACAGTGGGTGTATTTGAAAAGGGAAAGTTGTATAATATAAGCGCAGAAGGATTAGAATTAACTTTGCTGAAGAAGTATCCCAAAACTTTTCAGCAGATAGTTTCTTCTTTTAAGTTTGTAGAGCAAAAGTAATGCATTTAAAAAACGTTTCTCAAAAATTAGATTACGAATACTTTACTTGACTCCAATTGGTTATCTTTTGAGTCTCTTTTCTTTGCCTAGAAGGGAGAAGACAAAAGGGATTTATATTGTTTTAGAGAACTAATCACAAGACTCGGGCGGATTGTGAATTCGTCTTCGGCAAACTCACAACTAAATTCTGGTATTAAAATTCTTTTCAAAAAAGTTCGTCCAATATTAATTATTACTTACATGAATATACCAGTAATTTATGAAAATAAAGACATAATTGTAGTAAACAAGCCTGCAGGAATCTTGGTCCACCCAACAAGCAAAAAAGAAAAGGGCACTCTAATAGAAATAATAAGAAAAAAATATCCAAAAGCAGAACTATCCCACCGACTAGATAAAGACACCTCGGGCCTACTAATAATTTCAAAAAGCCAAAAAGCACATAGTTGGCTAAAATGCCAATTTAAAAATAGAAAAATAAAAAAAGAATATATTGCATTAGTGCATGGAAAATTAAAAGAAAAAAAAGGAATAATAACTAAATCAATAGGAAAAACAAGAAAAAGAGGAGGAAGGCAAACCATAGCAACAATAAAAAAAACAAGGGAAGCAATAACAAGATATGAAGTAATAGAAGAATTAAATAACTACACTCTAATAAAAGCAAAGCCAGAAACAGGCAGAACGCATCAAATAAGAGTACATCTTGCCTCTATAGGTCATCCTCTGGCTGGAGATCAAAAATATAAATTTAAAAGGCAAAATCAACCTAAAAATTTAAATAGACATTTTCTCCATGCAAATTACTTGAAATTCTCTTTACCAGATGGTAAGATAATAGAACTTAAATCAGAATTGCCCACTAAATTAAAAACATTAATTCAAGAATTAAAAACATGACAAACAAATTAGATATATTCAACAAAAATCAAACAAAAAAAGAAGCCCCTGATATAAAAGCAGGAGATGTTGTTCGTGTTCATCTAAAGCTACCAGAAAAAACAAAAAAGGGAGGACAAAAAACACAGGTGTTTGAAGGTCTAGTAATAGCAAGAAAACACGGCAAGGGAATAAACTCTACAATCACAGTAAGAAAAATATCAGGAGGAGTAGGAATAGAAAGAATATTTCCAATTCACTGCCCTACAATAACAAAAATAGAACTAGTTAAAAGATCAAAAGTAAGAAGATCAAAACTATACTATATGAGAGAAAGAACAGGAAAGAAAGCAAGAATGAAAACAAAAGAGCTATTAGGAGTAGAGTGGGCACAAGAAGAAGAGAAAAAAGAAGAACCACAAGAATCTAAAGAAGAAAAATCAGAAGAAACTGAAGAGAAAAAAGAGAATAAAGAAGAAAAAGATGAAAAACAAGAAAAAGAACCTGAAGAGACAAAACAAGAAGAACAAAAAGAAACAAAAGAAGATTCTAAAGAAGAGCCTAAAAAATAAGGGCGAGTGCCGGAACTGGTAGACGGTCTGGACTTAAAATCCAGTGGGAGTGTTCCTCCCGTGAGGGTTCGAGTCCCTCCTCGCCCAGATTAAAAGGGGGCGATTAGCTCAGCTGGCTAGAGCGTCTCGTTTACACCGAGAAGGTCGTAGGTTCGAGTCCTACATCGCCCACATCATGGCCAGGTAGCCAAGTGGTAAGGCAGCGGTCTGCAAAACCGCTATTCACGGGTTCGATTCCCGTCCTGGCCTAAGCATATTTAAAATAAATTTTAAATCTGATAAAATTTAAAATAGGCCGGGGTAGCTCAGTGGTAGAGCACATGACTGAAAATCATGGTGTCGAGAGTTCGATTCTCTCCCCCGGCACAAGAAAAATATTAATAATTAAATAAAAATATGGAAAAATTAGACCCCAAAGCAATGTGGCTTATGTTCTTCAGATTTCTTGCGGCAGGATTTATAATATTTGTAATATTTTTTGCAATAACTTTTCTTGCCATAGATGCAGCCTATTTATTTGGCCCCTGGATAATGCTTGTAGTGTTTTTTGTTTGGATCATAATAACATTTCTATGGTCTAAGCTTTATTACAGTTCATATAAATTTGAGTTTGCTGAGAAAAATTTCAAAAAAGAATATGGAGTAATAACAAAAAGGTATGTGTCTATTCCTTATGAAAGGATACAGAATATAGACATAAGAAGAGGGATATTAGCAAGAATCTTAGGATTAAGCGATGTTATGATTCAAACAGCGGGATATTCATCCCCAATTTACATTGGAAGACATGCAGCAATAGGAAGAGAAGAGGCTGAAGGAAAATTAATCGGAGTTTCTAAAAAAAGAGCAGAAGAAATAAGAGAATTTTTAATAAACAAGACCAGTAATACAAGCCCTGGATTGTAAAAAAATAAGCGGGTGTAGTTCAGTGGCTAGAACGTCTCGTTGCCAACGAGAAGGTCGGCGGTTCGAATCCGCTCACCCGCTCCAAACAAAAAAAGACAATTTTAAAATTGTCTTTTTTTTTAAAAAATAAACTAGTGCCCAGGGCGGGACTTGAACCCGCACGCTCCTAAGAAGCCTAGGCCCTCAACCTAGCGTGTATGCCAATTCCACCACCTGGGCCTACATCTCTTTTAATATCCTGTTTATTCTCTCAGCTTTTTCTTCCCCCTTATCAATCTCAAAACCAATTCTAGGAGTAAATTTAAATTCAACTTCTTTGTTAAGTTCTCTTTGAATAAAAGAGGCTTTTTTATTTAGAATTTTCAAAATATCTTCAGATTTAGAAAAAGGAATAACGCTTATCATGATTCTAGCACGCTTCATGTCATTGGAGGTTTCAACATCTTTTACTGTAATCAGACAATCACTCGAAAAGGAATCTTTGGATAATATATCAGCAACCTTTTCTTTAATTAATTGATTAATTCTTTTTAATCTTCTGTCTCTCATAATTCTCTTTTTCTTTTTTCTTCATGATAAAAATCTAAAACATCACCTTCTTCTATAACAGGATCTCCCTCAAACAACATGCCAGCCTCTCTTCCTTTTTCAACCTCAGGAATGTCCTGCTTATTATGCTGCAATTGAACTATTCTTCCTGAAGTAATCTTTTCACCACCTCTTAAAACATCAACTTTAGCCTTATTCTCTATTTTGCCAGTAGTAACCTTGCCTCCAATAATCATACGAGCTTTTTCTTTTCTAAAGATTGCTAAAACTTTTAATTGGCCAGTTCTTTTCCTAATAACTTCAGGATCTAAAAGCTTGGCAGCCTCTCTTTTAATATCTTCAAATAACTCATAAATAACATTATATGTTTTAATAACAACGCCCCTTCTTTTAGCTAAATTTAGCATGTCTTTTGAAGTTTTAACCCTAAAGCCAACAATCAAAGCATTGGCAGGATAAGCCATTTTTATATCAGCCTCAGAAATGTCTCCAATTTCTGATTTTAAAACTCTTAATTTAACTTCAGCTAAGTCCATGCCTTTAAAGCTTTCTTCAATAGCCTCAAGACAGCCTCGAACATCTGCTTTCAATATTATATTAAACACCTTATCACTATCCCTTGCGCCAAATTCTTTAACTTCTCCTTCTTTTTCTTTGGCTTCTTTAGAAATGCTTTTTGCCCCTTCTTCTCCCTCAACAACCTTAAATTTTTCCCCAACAACAGGAACCTCATTAAGCCCAACAATAACAGCAGGCATCCCTGCTATAGCATTTTTCATTTTATCCCCCTTAAAGTCTTCTAGGCTTCTAATTTTCCCATATGTTTTACCACAAGCAACCCAATTACCTACACTCAACTCTCCATCAAAAAGCAAAAATGTAGCAGTCGGCCCTTTGTTAGAATCTAAGTACGACTCAACAACAACACCAGATCCAGGATTACTTAAATCAGCTTTCAATTCTTCCATTTCAGCAACCAATGATATCATCTCTAACAACTCATCAATTCCAGTGCCCTGCTTAGCCGAAACATTAACAGAAGGAACGTCACCGCCTCTTTCTTCAACTAATAATCCTTCACTAGCTAGTTCACCAATAACTTTTTGAGGATTAGCTTCTGCTTTATCTATTTTATTCAAAGCAACAATAACAGGAATATTGTTTTCTTTAATATAAGAAATTACTTCTTTTGTTTGAGGCTTTATCCCCTCCTCAGCAGCAATAATTATAACAGCTATATCTGCAGCCTTAGCTCCCCTAGATCTCATTTGAGAAAAAGCTTCATGACCAGGAGTATCAATAAAAGTAATAGCCTTGCCATCATGCTCAATCTGATATGCGCCTATGTGCTGAGTTATTCCGCCAGATTCACCTTCAACAACATTTGTTTCTCTTATTGTATCCAATAAGGTGGTTTTTCCATGATCAACATGGCCTAAAACAACCACTATTGGTGGCCTTTCAATTGTTTTTTCTTTTTTATCTTTTTTAATCATTTTTTATTAGATATTGCTTCTTTAATTGCATTTTCTTCTTCATTTGATAAATGAAAGGAAGATTTTCCCTCTTTGACTGGTTTGGTATAAATTCTAGTTCCTTCTCTGGTATATAAAGATGACAAAACAAGCCCATTATTGCTTTTATCTAGCAAAGCAATTACAAAACTTTGATTTCCTCCGGTATCTTTAAAAGGATTAAATCTTACCACCCCAACTTTAGTTATGCTAATATCAGATATTTCTTGTAATTTTTTATTCCAATCAAATAATTTACTAATATCCCTCTCTATTCCTCTCATTCTTTTTAATTGCTCAGATATTACTTCTTCAAAGTCCTTTACCTTTTTTCCTTTTAAGAATATTTTAATTTTTTTCCTTATTCTCAAAACCCATAATTGCAAAAAAATATTCCATCCCAATAAAATCAAGATTAAAATAAAGAGTATTATTAAATAATTATTTAAAAAACTATTTATTAATTCCATTAAAGTTATTTTAATTTTTATTAACGGAGGGGACAGGATTCGAACCTGCAATTCCGAAAAAAAACGGAAGCCGCATTTCGAGTGCGGTGCCTTAGCCATTCAGCCACCCCTCCAGCCAGTGGACCTGAGGGGACTCGAACCCCTGACCTCATGCATGCCATGCATGCGCTCTAGCCAGCTGAGCTACAGGCCCTCATACCATGCCCCCGCTCCGAGTCGAACGGAGATCTAGGACTTAGGAGGTCCTCGTTCTATCCCTTGAACTACAGGGGCAAGATAAGAGTATAATAGCATAATAAAAACCCCTCTTCAAGGAAGAAGGGTTTTAAAAAATCAGTCAAAATAAGCCTATTTCACCTCTATAACCTGCACAGGGCAAGCAGAAGCGGCTTCTTTGTTGCAATCAGCATCATCTACTTCAACTTCAAAAACTCCTGTTTCTGCTTCTTTGCCCCCCTTTAATGTTGATTTGCCATCTTCCTCCATTTTCCAATACTGAGGACAAACTGCAGCGCAAGTGCCGCAACCAATGCATTTTTGTCTGTGTTGAATAACCTTAGCCATAAAAATAATTAATTAATAATTAAGATATTTATTATACCATATCTTTTATTCTCCAAAAACATTGGCAGTAAATGTGTAAATGTCTGTGCTAGAATCTTTCCAACAATCAGCAGGTAGACCAGCTTTTTGTTGACACAAAATATTCATAAAAGTTTCCAAGTCCCAATTATTTTCAACAGCTACCTGAGGTAAAAATACACCAGAACGATCATCTTTGACCACTTGAACGCCATGTTTCCCTATTTCAACATCTTTCCAGCTATCAACCTTTTTCAAAGGACTTAAAACAGATATCTCATAATCTAAATCAGAAAGCTCATCTTCATTAACAGGACTAAATCTGGGATCATTAACAGCGGCAGAAATAGCCATTTCAGAAACAACTTGATACAAAGGAATGTCGGGACTAAAACTGCCAATGCATCCTCTTAATTGGCCATTTTTCTTAATTGTAACAAAAGCGCCAAGATTTTTATTTAAAATACCTTTTTCAGAAAAACTAAGAATTTTTCCTGCACTAACATAACTTTCAACCGACTTCTTGGCTATTTCAAGCAATCTTTCCTTTTCTTCCTCAGATAAACCATCAGAAAATTCTTTTTCGAAAAAACCAATAGAAGCATATCCTACTACCCTTGATTTATCTACTGGGAAGCTCCCATCACCTCCTTGCCCAGAATTAGTATATTTTAAAAGCCTAGCTTCTTTATCTTTGTTTAACTCCATAACAACCTCTATTGACCCACGACCACAAGCACAAGTCTCAAGCCCAGAAATGTTTTGTTTTTCAATATCAATAATTGCCTGATTTAAATTATTTCTATCACCAGTCAAAATGGCTTCTATTACTTTACCATCTGAATATTGAGCGTCTTCTTCAGAAGGATAATGCGAAAGATCAGAGCTGGCAATAATTATTGTTTTTTCATCAATTAATTCTTTAAGAGAAGAAATTAAAACATCAACAGAATCATTTTTATTCCCTAAAATAATGGGAATGATTTTAAAATCATCAAGAGCTCTTTGAAGAAAAGGTAATTGAACTTCTAATGAATGCTCATTTGAATGAGCTGATTCTTTAAAAAATATTTTATCACTAGATTCAATTAATTTATTAGCAAAAACAGAGTCAATCTCAATTCGACCAAGAGGAGTTTCATAAAACCCTTCTTTATAAACAGAAATGCCATCAAAAAACTCTTGATGACTATTTCCAATCAAAACCACTGTATCAAAGCCCCTACCAATCAATGCTTTGTATCCAGAAGCAGCAGTCTGGCCAGAAAAAACATATCCTGCATGAGGAACTATTAATCCTCTTATATCCCCATTTACTGAATCAGCCCCTTCTAATAATTTATCTACTAAAATAGCTAATTCTTCCTTAGATTCAGGATAAAAACTCCCTGCAACAACAGCTTTTTTTATAATATTATTTTCTTTTTTAAATTTATCTTTTTTCATGTTTAAATCTCTTTGATCTATAACCAAAGTTAAAATAATGATTGATATTATTAATATAGCAAAAAATATTAATTTTTTCATCAATTTTTATTATATAGTATAATAT
>WJLL01000056.1 GCA_014728535.1 Candidatus Portnoyibacteriota bacterium | reverse complement strand
CAAAAGAGAGAGGTTGCTCTTAAAGAATTGAAGCTTGAGATTGAAGATTATTTTCAAGGAATGCTGTCAAGAGGTGATACTATTATTGAAGTAAAAGAGATGAAGCACTTGAAGAAGCTGGTAAAGAACTTTGATAAAAAAAAGACAAAGTTTGATGAAGAACTAGAATTTTATGAAAAAACTACAGATGTTCAGGTAGCGCCGGTTATTAGAGAGCACTTGAAGATTTATTTTAATAGTCTTATCTTGCGTGACAACGAAAGTGAAGACATTAGACACTACTGGGTGCAGAAGGTTGGTCATGATGTAGAAGTTAAAGTAGCCCAAAATCTCAAAGCTACGTTTTGGCTTTCATTAATTATTGCAATTGTGCTTGGATTCATCTTCTTCGTCGCTGAAGTTGAATATGAAGATGAGGAGATGGTGGTTGCAACAGAAAATACAATAATTTTTGTTGTAATGGTCTTTATGGTCTTCTTCTTAGTTATTACAATTACTAGCTTCTTGTTCTTAAATTAAACATACGCCAGAAGTTAAAAGCTTCTGGCGTTTTTTATACAAAAATTAAATTTTTTTGTTTTGCTTTTTGCTTTACAAGATGATATAATGCGTATTAGAATTAATAATAATTATTAATTTAAATTTATTGTGTATAAACAAATTATTGAAAAAATAAAACCTGAGCTAGAAAAAGCTATTGAGTTTTTAAAGAGCGAGTTTGTTAAAATTAAAACCAGCAGGGCTAATCCTGCTATGGTTGAAGATATTAAAGTTGATTGTTATGGGCAGAGCATGCCTATTAAACAATTAGCTAATATTAATGTTCCTCAGTCTCGAACTATTGTTATTCAGCCTTGGGATAAAAGTGTTTTAGGAGATGTTGAAAAAGCTATAAGAAACTCTTCTAGCTTGAGTCCTGTTGTTGATGGTGATATTATTAGAATTAACATTCCTGTTCTTTCTGAAGAACAAAGGAAAGAGTATGTTAAGATTATTGCTGATAAAGCTGAAGAAGCTAAGATTTCCATTAAGCTTCATAGAGAAGAAGCTTGGAAAAAGATTCAGGAAATGGAAAGAGAAGGGGAGATTACTGAAGATGAGAAATTTAAAGCTAAAGATGAATTGCAAAAATTGGTTGATGAATATAATGGTAGGATTGAAGAAATGAAAAAGAAAAAAGAGGAGGATGTTATGGCTGTATAATTTATTAATTTAAAGAATTTATGATTATCACAATTATTGTTTTTATCCTAATATTGGGATTATTGATTTTTGTCCACGAGTTTGGGCATTTTATTAGTGCTAAAAAAGCCGGAGTTAAGGTTGAAGAATTTGGTTTTGGTTTTCCTCCTCGACTATTTTCTTTTAAAAGGGGAGAGACTGTTTATTCTTTGAATCTATTTCCTATAGGTGGGTTTGTTCGGTTGTATGGAGAAGAAAGAGGGGAGAAGGCATTTGGCGAAAAGGCTTTTCATAATAAGGCGATTTGGAAGAGAGCCATTATTCTTGTTATGGGTGTTGTTATGAATCTTTTTATTGCTGGTGTTTTATTGTCTTTTGTTCATGGCATTGGTATTCCTAGTGTAGTTGAAGAAGGGAGCGGATTAAATTATTCTAATGTTCAAATACAGATACTCGAAATAGCAGAAGAATCTCCTGCTTCTGAAGCTGATTTGCGCATAGGAGATAGTATCTTATACTTATCTTCTAATTTTGATAGAGTTGATGTTAATGATACAGAAGATGTGCAGAAATTTGTGGCTGCCCATGCTGGTGAGGAAATAAAGATTGGGATTAAAAGAGGGAAAGAGACTTTAGAAAAGACCATTGTTCCTCGTTTGAATCCTCCTGCAGAGGAGGGAGCTGTTGGTATTGCTATGGCTAAGACAGGATTGGTTTCTTATCCTTGGTATCAGGCTATTCTTAAGGGATTTAAGAGCGTTGGTCATTTGTTTGTTGTCATGATTCAAATGTTTTATTTATTAATTAAGACATTAATTCTTGAGGGCACTATGATTGGAAATGTTTCTGGCCCTGTTGGCATTGCTGTGTTTACTGGCCAGGTAGTTGATTTGGGCTTGGCATATGTTTTACAGTTTGCTGCTATTTTATCAATTAATCTGGCTATTCTTAATCTTATTCCTATTCCTGCTTTAGACGGGGGAAGGTTGCTGTTTTTACTTATAGAGAAGATTAAAGGTAGTCCTATAAAAGTAAAAACATAAAGATTGGCTAATGGCATTGGTTTTGCTTTTTTGATTTTATTGATGATAGTAATTACTTTTAGAGATATAATTAAGTTTTTTTAAATTATGTTAGCTTCTCAATCAAAAGATTTTTCTAAGTGGTATAATCAAGTTGTTTTAGATGCTGGTTTGGCTGAATATTCAAGCATTAAGGGTTGTATGGTTATTAAGCCATATGGTTATGCTATTTGGGAAAATATGAAAAATATTTTAGATGGGATGATAAAAGACTTGGGTGTTGATAATGTGTATTTTCCTCTTTTTATTCCTGAGAGTTTTTTAAAAAAAGAAGCAGAGCATGTAGAGGGGTTTGATCCTGAGGTAGCTTGGGTTACTCAGGGCGGTGGCAAGGAGCTGGGTGAGAGATTGGCTTTGCGTCCTACTTCTGAGACTGTTATGTATGATACATTTTCTAAATGGATTCAATCTCATAGAGATTTGCCTTTGAAAGTAAATCAATGGGCAAATATTATCAGATGGGAAAAAAGGACTAGGTTGTTTTTGCGTACTCTTGAGTTTTTATGGCAAGAAGGTCACACTGTTCATGCTGATGAGCGTGGTGCTGAGGAGATGACTAATTCTGCTTTGGCTATGTATGAAGATTTTATTAAAAATCATTTAGCTATTCACACTATTCCTGGGCGGAAGAGTGATGCAGAGACATTTGCTGGCGCAGATTATACGTTGTCTGTTGAATCTTTAATGCTTGATGGCAAGGGGTTGCAGATGGGCACATCACATAATTTAGGACAGAATTTTGCTAAATCATTTGATATTAAGTTTTTAGATGAAAAAGAAGAGCAGAAATATGCTTGGCAGACTAGTTGGGGTGTTAGTACTCGTATGGTTGGTGCCTTGATTATGGCTCATGGAGATGATAAGGGGTTGGTTTTGCCTCCTCGTATTGCTCCTTATCAAGTTGTTGTTGTTCCAATATGGAAGGATAATAAGGAGAAGAAGAATTTAGAAAAATATATTTCTAGTATTGAAAGGGGATTGTCTGAAAAGGGGATTAAGTTTTTTGTTGATTGGAGAGAACAGCAGACTCCTGGTTGGAAGTTTAATGATTGGGAATTGAAAGGTGCTCCTCTAAGATTAGAAATCGGCCCTAATGAGGTTGAAGAGAAAAAGGTTACATTTGTTTTAAGAGATGATTTAAAGAAAAAGCCCTTAGCTTTGGATAAGTTTCTCGAGGATGCTGTTAGTATTTTAAGTGAAATGCAGAAGAGGTTGTTAAAGAGATCTGAAGAATTTGTTAAAGACAATACTAGGGTTGCTGAATCTTATTCTGATTTAAAGAAAATTATTAGTGAGTATAGTGGTTTTGTTGAGGCTTTTTGGTGTGGTGATGAGAAATGCGAAGCAGAAATTAAAGAAGAGACAAAAGCTACTATTAGAAATATTCCTTTTGGTTCTGGGGGAAAAGGGAAGTGTGTAAAGTGTGGTAAGAAGAGCGGCCATAAGGTTCTTTTTGCTAAAGCTTATTAATATGTTTAATAAATTATTAGGAAAACTTTCTAAAGATATTGGTATTGATTTGGGTACTGCTACTACCCTTGTTTATGTTAGGGGCAGAGGTATTGTTATAAATGAGCCGTCTGTTGTTGCTGTTAACAGAAAGACAGGTCAGATTCTTGCTATTGGTGATGAGGCTAAAAAGATGGTTGGGCGGACTCCTGGTCATATTTCAGCTACTCGTCCTTTGGTTGAGGGGGTTGTTTCTGATTTCGAGGTTACTGAGCAGATGTTAAGATATTTTATTCATAAGGTTCATAAAGACAGCTTTACCATACTACCTCGTCCTCGTGTTATTGTTGGCATTCCTTCTGCTATTACTGAGGTGGAAAAGAAGGCTGTTAAAGATGCGGCTGTTATGGCTGGGGCTCGTGAGGTTTTTTTGGTTGAAGAAGCTATGGCTGCTGCTATTGGTGCTCGTTTGCCTGTGCAGGATGCTTTGGGAAATATGGTTGTTGATATTGGTGGCGGTACCACTGATATTGCTGTTATTTCTCTTGGTGGTGTTGTTACTAGCAAGACATTGACTATTGCTGGTGACAAGCTTAGTCAGGATATTATAGATTATGCTCATGATGAATTGAATCTTGTTTTGGGTGAAAAAACTGCAGAGGATGTTAAGATAGCCATTGGCTCTGCTTATGAGCTTGATGAGGTTTTAGAGGCTCCTATGAGAGGCAGAGATATTACTACTGGCTTGCCTAAAGAGATCATTGTTAATAGTGATCAGATTAGAGAGGCTTTATCTAAGTCTGTTAATTCCATTGTTTCTTCTATTAAAGAAACTGTAGAAGAAACTCCCCCTGAGCTTGTTGCTGATATTATGAATAGAGGCATTGTTTTGGTTGGTGGGGGCAGTATGTTAAAGGGGTTGGATAAATTAATAAATGAAAAAACAAAAATGCCTGTTAAAATTATTAATGATCCTTTGACTGCTGTTGCTCGTGGTGCTGGAATAATTTTAGAAGATCTTGATAAGCTTAGAGAGGTTTTGGTTGAGATGGATTATGGAGAAGTTCCTAAATAGTTTTTAATATGAGTAAAACTTCAAGAAAAAAATATCTATTAATTGTTTTGGGATTAATAGTTATCATTGTTTTGTTGAATATTGTCCCTGGGTTGTCTAATGGCTTGGGGAATTTTGTTTTTAAAGTATTTTCTCCTATTCAAAAGTTTTTTATTGATTTAGGAAATAGGGTTTATTCTGTTTTTTCTATTTTGTTTTCTATTAGAGATTTGGCTAAAGAGAATATTGCTTTGCGTGAGGAGGTTTTGATGTTAGAGAGCAAGGTTGCTGAATTGAGTGAAGTGAAAAGAGAAAATAGGGTTTTAAGAGAGGGGATTGATTTGTCTGAAAAAGAAAATTTGCTTATTATTCAAAAAGCTTCTGTTGTTGGCAAAGACATTCAGGGGTTAGATGATTGGATTTTGATTGATAAGGGAAGCTGTTCTGGCTTGGTTAAAGACATGGCTGTTGTTTCTGTTGAGATGGGTTTGGTTGGGCGTATTATTGAGGTAATGGAGAATTTTTCTAAAATTATGTTGATTACTAATAAGGAGAGCATTGTTGCTGCTCTGGTTGAGAAAAATAGAGTAGAAGGAGTTGTTAAAGAGAGTGAAAAGAGTAGATTATTTGTTGATTTTATTCCTAGAGGAGAGGTTTTAGTTGAAGGAGATAATCTTATTACTTCTGGGATGGACAATATTTTTCCTAAAGGTATTTTAATTGGCAAAATAGAAGAAATTGATTTTTCTCAGAATCAACTTTTTCAGAAAATATATATTAATCCTGTTGTTAATTTTTCTAAATTAGAAGAGGTTTTTATTGTTGAATAATTATGAAGATAGTTTTTTCTTTAATTTTAATATTTTTGATTTTGCTTTTTCAGATTGGGATAGTTCCTCATATTAGCATTGATGGTGTTTTTGTTAATTTAATTCTTATTTCTATTCTTTGTTTGTCTATTTTGGTTAGCTGGAAGAGTGTTTTGGGTTGGATTATTGCTGGTGGCTTTTTTTTAGATTTCTATTCTAATGGATTTTTGGGTCTTTCTGTTATTGCTTTGGTTTTTTCTTGTTTTTTTGCATATTTTTTGTCTAGAAAGATTTTTAAAGAGAAAAATTTTGTTTCTTTGTTATTGGTTCTTATTCCTTCTCTTTTTTCTTATAGATTGCTAATCATTCTTTTGCTTGGTGTTTTTAGGGGTTCTTTTATTTTTGATTATTCTAGTTTTGGTATTTGGTTATTGTACAATTTAGTTTTTTCTGTTCTTGTTTTCTATATTTCTAAATATTTGCATAATAAGTTTTTTATTTCTAAGCATGAAAAATCCATTCCGAAAATATAGGGTGCGGGGAGATTTTGTTAAGGATGTTGAGCCTGAAGAGATTTTAATGGATTCTCAGAGATTAAAAGAATCTCCTGAAAGTGAAAGAGAAAAATTAGAAAAGCCCATTAAGAACAGTGTCTTGAGGGCTGTTTTGTTTTTTTCCCTCCTTATTTTAACCCTATTATTAGCCAAAGCTTTTCATTTACAGATTGTGCAAGGCGATTATTGGTTAAATATGGCTGAGAATAATAGGATAAAATCATATCCTATTAAACCATTGCGCGGCATAATATATGATAGAAATGGCGAGGTCTTGGCTGCAAATGTTGCTAAGCTTGATTTGATGGTTGCTCCTAAGGAGTTTGTTTCTTGTGATGATTTTGATGGTTTAGTTGATTCTATAGCTGAGATTCTTGGTGTTGATAGGGAAGAGTTGGCTGGATTTATTCTTGATAATTCTGAGGTTTCTTATCCTTTGGCTGTTGCTGAGGATTTAGATAGAGAACAAGCTCTTTTGGTTGAATCTCGCTTTTCTGATATTTCTTGTGTGAGTATTGAGAAGAATAATTGGAGAGAATATGAAGATGGTGAATATTTTAGTCATGTTCTTGGTTATTTGGGTAAAGTAAATAAAGAGGAAGCTAAAAAGGAAGGATATTTTTTAAATGACTATATTGGCCGTACTGGCTTGGAAAAGACTTATGAGGATAGATTAAGAGGTGAATATGGAGCTAGGTTGGTTGAGGTTGATAATTTAGGAAATATTCAAAGGAAAATTGCTGTTGAAGAGCCTGTTGTTGGAAATGATTTAATTTTATCTATTGATGCTGGCTTGCAGAGGGCTTTGTATTCAGCTATTAAGAATAGAATTCGTGGTCTTTCTAGCAGGGCAGCTGCTGTTGCTTTAGATCCTCGGAATGGCGAGGTCTTGGCTATGGTTAGTTTGCCTTCTTTTGATAATAATGATTTTATTCATGGATTTTCTAAAGATTCTTTTAGCTCTGTTTTTGAGAATCCTGATCAGCCTTTATTTAATCGTGCTATTTCTGGTGTTTATCCTCCTGCTTCTACTATCAAGCCTCTTATAGCTGCTGGTGTATTAGAGGAGGATGTTATTGATCCTAATCGTAGGATTAATTGTCCTGGTGTTTTGAATATTCCTGATAAATACAATCCTGGTGTTAATTGGACCTTTGGTGATTGGAAGGTGCATGGAATTGTTAATATGAAAAAAGCTATTGCAGAGTCTTGCAATGTCTATTTTTATACTATTGGTGGTGGTGCTGGCGATATTGAGGGCTTAGGAATAGATAAGATTAAAGAATATTTAGAAGCTTTTGGTTGGAATAATTCTTTGGGTATTGATTTGAGCGGTGAAGAAGCTGGGTTTATTCCTACTCCTGAGTGGAAAGAAGAGAAAAAGGGGGAGAGGTGGTATGTTGGTGATACCTATAATGCGTCTATTGGTCAGGGAGATGTTGGGGCTACTCCTTTACAGGTGGCTGTAGCTACTGCTGCTATTGCCAACAGAGGCATGGTGTTAGAGCCTCATTTAATTAAAGATGAAAAAGTTCGTGTTTTAAATAAGGGGTTTCTTTCTTCTCGCACTTTAGACATTGTTAGAGATGGGATGAGAGAGGCTGTTATTACTGGGTCTGCTAAGTATTTAGGTGGTCTGCCTGTTAAAGCTGCAGGCAAGACTGGTACTGCTGAGACATTTAAGGGGAGAGATCCTCATAGTTGGTTTACTGTTTTTGCTCCTTATGATGATCCTGAGATTGTTTTGACTGTTATTGTTGAGAATGGTGGTGGAGGTAGTGGTTCTGCTGTTTCTATTGCTTTTAATGCTCTTAATTGGTGGTTTAGTAAATAGGTTAAAATAAATAAACTCACTTATTAATACAAGCAAAAAGTGGGTTTTTTATTTATCCACAGCCTTAAAAGTATTGACTTTTGTTTTTTTTAAGTTATCATTATAAAGATAATTATTTAAGTTTTTAATTTATGAAAAAATATATTACAGCCAAGAGATTGGAGGAATTAAAAAAAGAGCTTGAAGAGCTTAGGCAAAAAGAAAGGAGATGAGGTTGTTGCTGAGACTCCTAAGGGAAAGGCTCATTACAAAATATTAGAGATTAAATAAGGGAGGAGAAAATGGATTTTTGTCCTGTTTGTAAACGCATGTCTGGTGAGATTAAT
>WJLL01000055.1 GCA_014728535.1 Candidatus Portnoyibacteriota bacterium | reverse complement strand
ACCAGAAGGAATATCTAATTCAGAAGACACAATAACAGGCCCATGATCCATTTCTTTATCCATAACCATTAAGCTAACACCCGTCTTATTATCACCATTTAAAATAGCAGCATGAATAGGGGATGGCCCCCTGTATTTTGGCAATAAAGAAGGATGAATATTTAAAGGCCCCAGATCAGGAATATCTAATATCTCTTGAGGAATAATTTGACCATAAGCGCATAATAAAATCAAAGAAGGATTAATTTCATTAATCTTTTCAATCCATTGAGGATTATTTATCTTTTCTGGCTGAAAAATCTCAAACTCACTATCTAAAGCCCATTTTTTAACAGGAGAAAAAACAATTTCATTTTTTCTTCCAACCCTTTTGTCAACAGAAGTAAATACCCCTTTAATTTCAAGAACATCCCTAAGAACAGGGATGCTTTTTTCAAATATCCTCCTTGCAAAATCAGGAGTACCCATTAAAATTGTTTTTACCTTATTCATAATCAGTAATTAATTTACCTTCTAAATGATCAAATTCGTGCTGTAAAACACGAGCAGGAACTCCTTTTACCTTTAATTTAAATTTTTCTCCTTTTTCATTAATTCCCCTTATTTTAATCCAATTAGATCTCTCAATAGAAACTTCTTTTCCAGGCAAGCTCAAACAACCCTCTTTCATAGAATTTTTTCTTCTAGACCTTTTAGTAATTTCAGGATTTATGAAAACTGATTCAGAAACCATTCCTTCAGGAATAACAAACATACGAATATTTTCACCAATCTGAGGAGCGGCCAAGCCAACGCCATTTTCTTCAAGCATAGTAACCATCATTTTATTTGCAAATTTCCGGACATTCTGATCAATCTCTTTAATAGAAAGAGATTTTTTTCTTAATATAGGATTGTTTTCTCCTGTTTCAATTTTCATAATAAGGTGTCTGGATCAACCTCCACTTCCCAAGAAGAAGGAGCGATCATTAATAATTTATTCCTTAATCCTAAATCTTTTATTTTAGATTTAAGAATAATATGCCAAATATATTTTCCTCCTATTTTAGAAATAAAGGCAGGAGCAGGACCAACAATAACAAGATCTTTCTCTTTTAATCCCAAGCTATTTTTCTGCTGACCTAGTTTAGCAGTCAATATATTAGCCTCTCTGCGCGCATGAGCATAATTAAAGCTTTTAAAGCTTAATTTAATAATTTGGCAAAAAGGAGGATAATTAAATCTTTTCCTTTCTTTTAACTCCTTATTGTAGAATGAAATATAATTATTGGCAAGGGCTGATTCTAAAACAAAACTCCCAGGCCTATAACTCTGTAAAACAAACTCTTTATTACTCATTTTTCTTAATTCTTTAATGATTTGAAAAACACGCTCAGACCCCTTGTACTCAGGCAAGTTTAATAATGTATCTAAAGAAACAACACCAACCAAGTCAGCAGACAAACCTTTATTAAAAATCATTTGAGTGCCAACAAGAACAGCATTGTCAGAATTCAAAAAATCCTTAACAATCTTTTTTTGTTCAGAAACTTTTTCTGATATATCACTATCCATCCTAAACACATTTAAATCATTAAATAATTTCTTAATCTCCTCCTCTATTTTCTGAGTGCCAGCTCCAAAATATTTTAACTTAGTCTTTTTGCATTTAGGACACAAGGCAGGAGCAGGCTTTCTTTTACCGCAATAATGACACATCAAAGAAAGACCCTCTCCTTTTTTCTTTAAATATTCATGAAAAACCATAGGAACATCACAATCAGAACACTCAACAATATAGCCACAGTCAGGACAAAAGACAAAAGTAGAAGAACCTCTTCTAGAAACAAATAAGATTATTTTGCCAAACTTATTAATTTTTTCTTTTAATAAACTACTAATAGGGGATTGATTGCCATTCTTAGATTCTTCACGCATATCAACTAAATGATTATCAGCTTTAATTTCCTTTTTTTTAAAATCTAGCACATACTTCCCCTTCTTACTCCAATAATATGTTTTAATAGAAGGCAGGCTGCTTTTTAAAATAAGCTTAGCTTTATGAATTTTAGCCAATTGAACAGCAACATCTCGTGCATTGTAATATGGCTTTCTACCCCAGGATCGATAAAAAGAACTTTCTTCATCTTCTATAACAACAAAATCTAATTTTTCAAAAGGAGAAAAAACTATATTTTTAATAGATGGGTTTAAAATTAATTCTTTTTTTCCCCTAAAGACTTTAAAATTCTTATCTCGCTCCTTATTATCACTTAAAAATATTTTAGCTACTAAGCCTAAGGAGGTAAAATAGTAATCAGCCATCCAAAACATTAATTTAAATTGTTTTTCATTTAAAACAGGCTCGTCAGAAATAACCTTGTCTATTTTTTTAATTTTAAAATTCTCCATTTTTTTAAACCAAACCTTTCCCTCCTTAACAGTTTTCTGATCAACAACAAGAGCCTTTATTTTCTTACTTCTAATATTAATTTCAACCAAACTCCTGCTTTTAATAGGAGCAGGGCTTAAATAGCTTAATACCTGATAACCAGGCCTAGGAATCTTAATTAAAGGAATAACATTTGTTATATACATACCTTTATTATATCACACTTATTGAATCTTTAATCTTTTATTTCCCACCTCTTTCTGATATAATACAGACAATGCAAAAGAGAAGAATATTTATAGCAATAAATTTACCAACAAAAGCAAAAAACACTTTAATAAAACACCAAAGAAAGTGGCAAGATTTTTTTATTCAAAAAGGAGAAGAAGATATATTAAATGGAATACGCTGGACAATAAAACCAAATCTTCACATCACTCTATTATTCATAGGATATGTAACAGATGATGAAACATATGAAATATGTGAAAAAGTAAAAGAACAAGCAAAAAAATTCAACCTATTTTTAATTAATTTAAATAAAATAATATTAGGACCGCCAAGCAGAAAACCAAGAATGATATGGGCTCAAGGAGAAAAAAGCGAAAAGCTAGCCCAACTGCAATCTAAAATTCAAACAACGATAGAAGGGCATGAAAACAAAATAAAGCCATTTAAGCCTCATGTAACAATGGCTAGATTTAAACCATTTGTATTAAAAAAACTGCCAGAGATAGATGAAAAAACAAGCATTCAAATACCAGTAGAAACAATAGAAATAATGCAGAGTAATTTAAAAAGAACAGGAGCAGAATACTCGGTCCTAGAATCAATACAACTAGGAGAAACTTTATGAAAAAAGAAGTATTTGAAATAAATATAGATGATATAACAAAAGAAGAGGCAATAAAGGAGATAGAAAGACTAATCAACACAAAAGAACAGCATCAGATAAGCTTGCCTTATTCTGAATTTATCACCAGGGCTCAAAAAGACAAAGAATTTAAAAACATACTCAACAGCTCAACCCTATGTTTGTGCGAAAGCAGAGGATTATTAATCTCTGCTTTTTTAATAAAAAGGAAATTAAAAGAAAATATATACGGAGTAGACCTAATAAAGGAACTATCAAAAAAACACAAAAACAAAATATTTCTTTATGGAGCAAGTCCAGAATCTTTAAACAAAACAAAAGAAAAACTAAAGATACAAAAAGGAGAACATGGATATCAAAACCAAAAAAAGGTAATAGAAAAAATAAGGAAAGAAAAACCAGAAATACTAATAGTGGCTCTGGGCAGCCCAAAACAAGAAGAATGGATATACAACAATCTAAAGAAAATACCTACAGTAAAAATAGCAATAGGAGTGGGAGGAGCATTTGATTTTATATCAAAAACAAAACCAAGAGCTCCAAAAATAATGCAGAAGATAGGAACAGAATGGCTATGGAGATTAATAATCCAACCAAAAAGAATAAAAAGAATATCTAAAGGAGTATTTGGTTTAACATACTTAATTCTTAAACACTATACAAGAAAAGTTTTTCCATAATATTTTTTTATGGTATACTTAAAATTGAAAGGTCATATAATTAAGAGACTTTTAAAAAATACAGATTTATGTGGTACATAATTGCAATAATAGTAGTTCTGGTAATTATTTTATTAATTCTTACAACAAAGAAGAAAAAGCCAGAACAAGGAGGGGGAACTTCTGAACCAGCTCCTCAAGAGCCAAGTATGCCAGAAGCTTCTCAAACACCAAATATATCAGAAGAACCAACAGAAGAATCTTCAGAAGAAAGTCCTGAAGAAAGCACAGAAGAAAAAACAGAAGGGTCAGAAGAAGAAAAAATGCAGTAATTTTTTTAAAAAAGAGAGAAGACCCAGTCCTTACAAAGGGCTGGGTTTCCTGTTATTGAAAATAAGATTTTCTTCTGCTAAAATACAAAAAGAAACCATGAAAAACAAGATACTAGTGGGATTAATCTTTTTTTTAATCCTAATACCAATACAAAACATAATAGCAGAAATTACACCCACTTTTCCAATGGCGGGAAATTTAACATATCAAGGCACAGAAATACCAAGAATACTTCCTAGATCAACATGGGAAAATTCAGAAAACTTAAAAGAATTAATGACCTGGCATCCAGGCCAAGAAGAAAAAGAAAACAAGCCCCTAGACTATTATCAACCAAAAAGAATAATAGTGCATGACATGGGATGCGATCCAAGAACAAAGGGATGTAATGACAAAGAAAGAGACCCAATAGAAACAATCCAAGCAATATATAGATACCATGCTGTAACAAAAAACTGGGGCGACATAGGATACCACTATATTATTGATTATTGGGGAAATATATATGAAGGAAGGTATGGAGGAAATGGAGTAAGAGCAGCTCACACATATGACACAAAAACATGCAATAATTTTAATGTAGAAACAGTAGGAATAATGCTAATGGGAAACTATGAAAATCATCCTGTGCCAGAAATAATGAAAAAAACCCTATCAAGACTAATAGCCTGGATTTCATTTACAAACTCAATAGATCCAACGGAAATGAATTTATACACAAGAGTATGGCACAACCAAGAAAAAAACAACACTTGCAGCACAGAAGAGGGAGGATTTACAAAGTCATTCACAGGACCAACAGTATTAGCTCATAGTGATATTGAAAAAGCAAACACGGACTTAAAAGAATTAGACCTTCACCCAATAAGAGAACAAAGCAATAATATATTAAAAAAATATAATCATACATTTACAACAAAAAATCAAAAAACATATAAAATAGAAAATGGAACACTAATAGAAACAACACCAAATCAAAACACAATCTCTATAAACAAAAATCAAATCCAATATTTCCCAAACAACAATATTCCCAAACTAGCAAATGGAGAATTAATAAAATCAGATACTAGAAACAGAATATATCTAATCCAAGACAACAAAAGAAAAGCAATACTGTCAGAACAATTATTTAAATTAAAAGGATATAATAAAAACAAAATAAAAGAGATAACAGATAGAAACCTGGCCCAATACCCAATCACAGATCCAGTAATGTATCCAAATGGAACTCTAATAAAAGGACCAACCCCAGAAGTATATTTAATACAAAACAATCAAAGAAAACATATAACATCTCCAACCCTATTTCAAAACAAAGGATATAAATGGGAAGACATATTAACAGTAACAGAAAAAGAACTAATGGCTCACCCTCTAGGAGAAAAGGTTTGCTTTAATGATGGAACTCTAATAAAAGGGCCAACTCCAGAAGTATATTTAATAAAAAACCAAAAAAGACACTGGATTAAAACAGCCAGCGTCTTTTCTAGATTAGGATATAACTGGAACCAGATTACTCAAGTTCAACCAGAAGAAGTAGCATACTATTCTTTGGGATCAATAATAGACAGCATAACAGACAAGCAAGAGCCGGAAGAGCCAAAAACAACAGAAGAGCCAAGGATTAAGATAGGAATACATCCGCTAAAACAAGGGGAGGTATTTAAAATAACAGCCAATGGTCCATATGAAATATATGAAAATGATGAATTTGTAGGGCTGAATAATAATCAAGAAATATATCAAACAACAATATCAACAAAAACTAAGCTAGAATTTATACCAAAAACAGAAAATATAATATTTGAAATAATATCATACACAGATAGCCCATCTTGGAAACCAAGCTTAAATGACAATCAATTTAGAGGGAAAATAAAGGTAGAATATTCAAATCAATCAAACAAGACATGGATAGTAAATGATCTAAAAATAGATGATTACTTAAAGGGAATAGCAGAAGCATTAGATGATCATCCAATAGAATATATTAAATCTCTAGTTACTGCAGCAAGAAGCTATGCTTTATTCCATGTAAGTAATGGAGGAAAGCACCAAAATGAAATATTTCATTTAAATAACACGCCAAATGACCAGCTCTATAAAGGATATGGATTTGAAAAAAGAGCTCCAAATATATCAAAAGCAGTAGAAGAAACAAAAGGAGTGGTGGGAACATACAACAATAAACCAATACGAGCAGCCTACTCTTCTGATTCAGGAGGAATAACAAAAAGCGCCTGCAGTTTATGGGGAGGAGTATTTTGCACTAGCCAATACAACTATCTAAAAGGAGGAATAAGAGACCCAGAATCAACAGAACACAGCAATGAATCTATAAAAGCCAGTCATGGAGTAGGAATAAGTGCAACAGGAGCAAGAACGCTGGCAGAACAAGGAAAAACATATCAAGAGATATTAAAATACTATTATCCAGGAATAGAAGTAAAAAAAATTTATTAAAAAAATAGGGCGCCGCTTAGCGACGCCCGGAGGGTTAAGTGAAAAAAGAGCTAAAAACTAACTAAAGGAGGTTTAAGTTGTTAAAGATCATTATTGCAGACAGGGTCTGCTCAGGGTGGAATAAAGTTGGAGGAACAGACCCCATCTTTATATAACAGAGAAGGAATTGAGCGAGTCCCGCATTTGGGACAAATTGGGGAGGGTTATTAAGCGGAACCCGCTCATAAAGAACAAATTGAGTAAGCAGAGTTCGCCCTATCATTTTAGCTTCGAGGAGTTAAAGGAGGAATTTCCTTATAACGTTTTAAAGGACGAACCCTGCTTTGGGAAAGACTCCCTAGTCTTTCCATCCCCATCTTCGTAATTAAATCCTACCTTATTTAAAAATAGCTTGTCAAGACATGAAAATAGGAATTGAATGTCATACAATAGAAAAAAAGCAAAGACTAGGAGCAGGAGGAAACTATCTCCTCAATCTATTAAAAGAATGGAGTAAAATAGAAACTGACCAAGATCAGTTCATTTTATACTTTAAAGAATATATTCCAAAAATAGATTTCTTAAACAAACCTCATTTTATAAAAAGAATAGTAAAAACACCAATAAAAAGCACAGCTTTGTACTACAATATAGCTTTGCCAGCAAAAGCAAAAAAAGATAAAGCAGATATTCTCTTTCTTCCCTTCTATATGAGACCATTTTTTTGCTTTACTCCAACAGTGACAGCAATACATGATATATCTTTTAAAACACACCCAGAATGGTTTGCCTGGAATTATAAAATACCATTTAAAATATTAACTAAAAAAGCAATAAAAACATCAAAAAGAATATTAGCATGCTCTCAATATACAAAACAAGAAACAATAAGAAACTATAAAATAAAGGAAGAAAAAGTAAAGACTATTTATTTAGCAGCAAATAAAGAATTTAACAATCAAAAAGAAGAGCAAGAAATAAAAAAAGCAAAAGAAAAATATAACATAAAAAATAAATACATTTTTTTCACGGGAACAATCTTTAATAGAAGACATGTATTAGAATCAATAAAGGCATTTAAAGAGATAAAGAATGAAAATTACCAATTCTTAATAAGCGGCAGAAACTTCACTAACCCAAAACAAAAAATAAAAGAAGGAAATAAAATAATAAGGACAGATTTTGTAGAATACAAAGATCTGCCTCATATATACAAAGGAGCAGATCTATTCATATGGCTCTCAACATATGAAGGATTTGGCCTGCCAGTACTAGAAGCAATGCAATCAGGAACGCCAGTGCTAACAACAAAAGAGACGTCTCTGAAAGAAGTAATAGGGGATTATCCTATATACATAAAAGATTCAAAAAACATAAAAGAAATAAAAGAAAAAATGAAAAAAATACTAACAAATCAAGAATTAAAACAAGAATGCATAAACAAAGGACTAGAGCAAGCAAAGAAATTTTCATGGGAAAAAACAGCAAAACAAACACTAAAAGAAATAAAAAATGAAAATAACACCAATTAAAATAATATTTGCAACAGAAATATTAACCTTATTCTTGGTTGTATTTCATATACTGCCCAAAGAAGCATCTCTGACGCTTCTAGCCATCTTATTAATATATTTCATCTTTAGCTCATTAGAAGACTCTACCACTCTTTTCATAGCTTCTATCCCTATATTTATTTCTTTAGCAATAACAGAAAACTTTGATTCTTTAAGCACAGCCAGATTATTAATAATTGTTCTTTTTCTAAAATATTTAATAACAAAAAGAAAAGAAATAACAAATTGCATAAAGAAATTAAGCTTTAAGAGTATATTAAAAAACCATAGAATAGAATTGTTTACCATTCTATTCTTTACAACTCTAATCCTTTCAATTTTAGCAGCCCCACACACAATAGAAGCAGCAAAAAAAGTAATTTATTTAATAAATCTAGTATTAATATTTCCTGTAATAAAATCAATAATAAAAGACAAAAAAACACTAAAAAGAACAATAAAAGCAATTTTAATATCAGGATTAATTGTATTCATTATAGGGCTAGGACAATTAATAAGTGTATATTTCTTAAATATAGGAGAATTCTGGGATTGGTGGGCAGACCACTTTTCATACGGATTCTATGGCCAAAATCTTCAAAAAATAGTAAAGAACATGAATGCTTGGTTTACTCATTCTCCATTGGGCCCATCTGTAATAAGGCTATTTGGCTCTTTTACAGACCCTCATAGCTTTGGCCTCTATTTACTCTTAATAATTCCATTCATAATATACCTTCTTTTCCCAAAAACAGAAAAATTAAGAAAACATAGGATACCAAAAAAATACAGCATATATTGGCTATGGCTATTAACCACCCTTTTCTTTATTGTCTTAACAGGAACAAGAGGAATATGGCTAACCTCAGCAGCAGCAATAATGGGAATAATTATTCTTGCTTTCCTAAAACTAAACAAAGAAAAAATCCTAACATTTATTTTATTAATAACAATAATGTTTATATCTTTAATCCCAATTTCTTCTATATATACAACAGTGCCTCAATTCCAAGAAAAAAACACAAAAGACATAGATACATCATTGATACTAAAGAGACTAACATCAATAATTGATCTAGAAGAAGAATCAAACCAAGGAAGAATATATATATGGAAACAATCTCTAAATACATTAAAAAATAATTGGCTTATTGGCATAGGAATAGGAAATTTTCCTTTAGTAATAGATTTGCCAGTGGAGATGAGAAAAGCAGGAGCAACAGCCCATAATCTATATCTCAACTTTGCTGTTGAATCAGGAATATTCTCCCTTATATTTCTCTGTCTAATCTTCTTAGAAATCTTAATAACAGCAATAATGCTTTTAAAAAGAAAAATGACATACAAGATGAGAGCTCTAATAACAGGAATAGCAATATTCATTTTCTGGGTATTTGCCTACAGCCTCTTTGATATAGCTCTCCTAGATGAAAGAGTTTTTCTTCTTTTCTTAACCACAACAGCTTTAATCTATTCAATAAAACAAAATCCTCAATTACTAAATGAATAAACTAGTAACAATACACATACTTACATTTAATTCAGAGCAATATATAGAAGATTGTTTAAATTCTGCATTAAATCAAACATATGAGAATATAGAAATAATTGTTACGGACAACAACTCTAAAGACAAAACAATAGAAAGACTAAAGCAATTTAAAGACATAAGGATAATAAAAAATAAAAGAAATACAGGATACACAGGAGGACACAACAAGGGAATAAAACAAAGCAGGGGAGAGTATATAATTCTTCTTAATCCAGACGTAGTATTAGATAAGGATTTTACAAAAAACATAGTCCGGTGCATGGAAGAAGATAAAAAGATAGGAGCAATCCAAGCAAAAGTTTATCAACTAAACAAAAACAAAAAAACAAACACAATAGACACACTAGGAAATAGAGTGTTTAATACAGGAAGAATAATAGACATCCAGCAAGGAGAAAAAGACAAAAATCAAAAACCAAAAAAACTTTTTGCTGCAAATGGCGTTTGTCCAGCATATAGACAAAAGGCTCTAAATGATATAAAATTAAAAACACACTATCTTGATCAAGACTTCTTTTGTTATGTAGAAGACATAGACTTAAGTTGGAGATTAAGATGGAGAAATTGGAAAATAAAATACTGCCCAAAAGCAACAGCTTGGCATGACAGAACATCTGCTAAGTCTCTAGGAAAAGGATTTAAGGGATTCAGAAAAATCAGAAAAACCCAAAGCCTGTGGATGAGAAAAATAGGATGGAGAAATCAAAGACTTTTATTTATTAAAAATATGCCTATATCAAACATCTTTTCTCCCACATTCTTCCTCAGAGAAATAAAGATGTTTCTCTATCTGCTATTCTTTGAGCCAAGAGTAGCATTTGAAATAAGAAATGTATTAAAATTAATGCCCAAGATGATAAAAAAAAGAAGAATAATAATGAAAAACAAGAAAGTAAAACCAAGAGAAATTAAAAAACTATTAAAATGATAAATCAAGAATATCAAAACCAAGAACCAAGAAAAACAAATCCAAAGAAAAAATGGATTATTTTGATTTTAATAATAGTAATACTTTCTCTACCCCTCTTCTATATGTTTAAAACAGGATTTGCTTTAAGCAAGATTATAGATATAAAGAATATTTCCTGGGAATCAATATTTGGAGAAGAGCATCCATCAGAAGAATACACTCCATTAAAACAAGAAAATAGAATGAATTTTCTCTTATTAGGAATTAGAGGAGAAGGGGATCCCAACGGAGGTCTCTTGTCAGACGGAATAATGATTATTAGCTATAAAAAAGATACCCAAGAAGTAGCTGTATTCTCAATCCCCAGAGACCTATATCTTCAAATGCCAGGAGAAATAAAATATGAAAAAATAAATGCTGCCTATGCTATAGGATTAGAAAAATATGATAATGGCTTAAACTATGCAAAGAAAACAATAGCATATGTATCAGGTCTTCACCTGGATTATGCAGCAATAGTAGACTTTGAAGCATTTAAAGACATAATTGATCTACTAGGAGGAATAACAATACACCTAGATGAACCATTTGAAGAATCACAGCAATGGCTATGCGACGAACAAGGCCAAAACTGTGAAGTATTCAGGCTAGAGGCAGGAACCCACACCTTAAATGGAGAAATAGCTCTCTTATATGCTAGATCAAGATTTTCAAGCAATGACTTTGATAGAGCAAGAAGACAACAGCAAGTACTGTTAGCCCTAAAAGACAAAATCACAAAATTAAACATATTAAAGGATCCAGTAAAAATAAGTGGGATAATAGATGTATTATCAGATAATATTAGAACTGATGTCAGTCCCTGGGAAATACCAGATCTACTAGAAATAGCAAAAAACGCAAATATACAAAACATACAAACAAGAGTATTTAGAAACTCAGAAAGCGGCACTCTTTATGAAACAACAATAAATGGCAGATATGTACTTTTGCCAAAAGCAGGTGATTTTACGCAAATAAGAAATATTTGCCAAAACATTTTTGAAAAATGATTTCTGTAATAATAACTCATCACAAAACACCAGAATTACTTTATCTTTGCATTAAGTCAATAAAAGAAAATTTTTCAGGAAATGCAGAGATAATTGTAACAGACAGTGAATCAGAAAAAGAAACAGAAAAAAACATAAAAGAGAAGTTTCCAGAAATTAAATTCTTAGCCTTTAAAAAAAATTTAGGATATTCTAAAATAGTAAATAGGGGAATAAAAAAATCAAAAGGAAAATATATTTTAATACTCAATGCTGATATTGTTATTTTAAAAAATTCAATAGAAACACTAACAAGATTCTTAGATTCTCATCCAAAAACAGCAATAGCAGCTCCTCAATTAGTTGACTTCAACAACAATACTCAAGTATCATGTTTTAAAGATCCAAAGCCCAAGTATATACTAATAAGAAGAACCCCATTAAAGAAAACAAAAAAAGGAAAAGAAATATTAAAAGAATACTCTGTAAAACCAAAAAAACCAACCAGTGTTGACTGGGCTCAAGGATCCGCACTAATGGTAAGAAAAGAATTCATAAAAGAAGTAGGCCTGCTAGATGAAAATTTCTTTATGTATTTTGAAGATGCTGATTGGTGCAAAAGATTTAGAGATAAAGGGTATGATATAATGCATGTTCCAAAAGCAAAAATGGCTCACTATTATCACAGAAAAAGCAAAAAGTGGGGAGCATTGCTTGATATATTATTAAATAAATATACAAGAATACATATAAAAAGTGCAATAAGATACTTTATTAAACACTCAAAAAAATGAAATTTCCAAAGAAAAAATTCACAACAATAATATCATCCATAATAATCCTAGCTATATTTTTTATAGGTGGATTTATGGCAGGAAAAAACTCTGTTCCAGATCCAGCAGTCCATGACAGAATATTTTTCAACAAAGAACTAGGAAAGCCAGAAATGGTTGATTTCAGCCTTTTTTGGGATGCTCTAGAAGAATTAGAAGAAAAATATGTAGAAGCTGATCAAATAGATTATCAAGAAATACTATACGGAGCAATATCAGGAATGACAGAATCTCTGGGCGATGATTACACTGTATTTATGAAACCAACAACAACAGAATCCTTTATGGACAGCGTAACAGGCAATGATAGCTTTGAAGGAGTAGGAATGGAAATAGCAGTAAAAGGAGGAATATTAACAGTAGTAGCTCCTCTAGAAGGAACTCCTGCTGATCAAGCAGGAATAAAAGCTGGAGACAAAATAATAGAAATAGATGG
Organism: Candidatus Portnoyibacteriota bacterium; assembly: GCA_014728535.1. Taxonomy (GTDB): domain Bacteria; phylum Patescibacteriota; class Minisyncoccia; order RBG-13-40-8-A; family RBG-13-40-8-A; genus WJLL01. Next base: position 14,771 of record WJLL01000055.1, on the reverse strand, counting down.
AGAATCAACAAAAGATATTATGGTAGAAGAAGCTGTAAATAAGATTAGGGGAGAGAAAGGAACAGAAGTAACTCTAACAGTATCCAGAGAAAGCTTTGCAGAACCAAAAAGCTTTGTAATAGTAAGAGATGAAATAAACATACCAATAATCAGATGGAATTTAATTGAATCAGAAAAAGGAGACATAGCATATATAAAGATATATCATTTTACAAGCAATCTTCCTCCAAAATTTGAGGATACTGTTTCTGAAATATTAAAAAGTAATGCAGAAAAAATCATTCTAGATTTAAGAAACAACCCAGGAGGATATCTCCAAGCAGCACGAGAAATAGCAAGCTGGTTTCTGCCAAAAGGATCTGTAGTAGTAAAAGAACAATCTGCAGAAGGGGAAGTAAATGAATTTAAGAGCCTGGGATATAATCATATTCAAAACTTTCCAGTAGTTGTATTAGTAAATCAAGGATCTGCTTCTGCTTCAGAAATTGTAGCTGGAGCACTGCATGATATTAAAAATGTTCCCCTGGTAGGAGAACAAACATTTGGAAAAGGATCTATTCAAACATTAGAAAAATTCAGAGATGGATCATCATTAAAAATAACGATAGCAAAATGGCTAACACCATCAGGAACATCAATACAAGATGAAGGAATAACACCTACGCTAGAAGTAGAATTAACTCAAGAAGATTATGATAATGATGAAGATCCACAATTAAACAAAGCAATAGAATTATTAAACAATAAATAAAAATGAAGGTAATCCTTCTACAAGATGTAAAATCAATAGGCAAAAAAGGAGAAGTTAAAAATGTAGCAGATGGATATGCTAGAAACTTTTTATTTCCTAGAAACTTAGCAAAGCCAGCAACAGATGGATCTTTAAAACAACTAGAAAAAGAACAAAAAGTAATAGAGCAAGAAGCAGAAGAAGAATTAAAAAAAGCTCAAGAACAAGCATCTAAGATAGAAGGCCAAGAAATAGAGATAAAAGAAAAAGCAGATGATCAAGGAAAGCTCTATGGATCAGTAACAGAATCAAAAATACAAAAAGCTTTAAAAGAAAAAGGATTTACAGTAAAAGCAAAACAAATAAAAATTCCCCAACCAATTAAAGGGGTGGGGGAATATCCTGTATCTATATCTTTTGATCACGGACTAGAAGCAGAAGTAAGAATAATTGTTTCTGTAGAAGAAGCTAAATAACTTCAACCATTTTGGCTTTACGCCTATTGCCATCAAATCTTTTTTTAGTAATTTGCTTAAATTTAACAGTCCCTGACTTAATTGCATAAAGAGTATCATCATGTCCTCGGCGAACATTTTTGCCGGGGATATATTTTAATCCTCTTTGCCTTATTATAATACTACCAGGCTGTGCTTTTTGCCCATCATATAATTTAACTCCTAAATATTTTGGCTTGGAGTCACGACCTAATCTAGTTGTACCTGCAGATTTTGTCTTTGACATAAATAATCTCTTAATTATATTAATCTAAATATTAGCATAATAAAAAATATTTATCAAGTATAAAAATTATTCCTTTTTCTTCTTATTCACCTTATAAGTAAAATATTCTCTATCTTTTTTCTTCTTGCTTTCAATATCTCTACGAACAGAAGAGGGGAGAGACTCTATTATTTCTTTTACCTTTTTATCATCCACAGACAAGACCTCTTCCCATTTTCCCAATTTTTTCAATATCTCCTCAACCTCTTTTGTATTATATGAATATCTTACAGAAGAAGAGCGAGTAATATATCCAATTTCACCAAAAACCCTATCAAGCTTTTCTTTATCTAAATATCTATCAACAATTTCCTTTAATTCATTCACCCTCTTATTATTTTTCTTATTTTCCTCTTTTAGTTTAAAATATTCATCAGCAACTTCTTTAATCTTCTGATCATCAACACTTAATTGCTTTTTATACAAATGCTTCCACATAGGACATATCTGCTTATAAGGACACCAATCGCATAAACCAGAGGGCTTAGGCTCAAAATCACTCTTATCAATTTCTTCTAAAACCTCCCAAACCTCTTCTTTAACTTTTTTTAAATCATCCAAACTTCTTTTAGTACTAATAGATTCTTGATGTTTTAAATAATAAAAGGTTAATTTAATATTTTCTACCCCTTTTTCAGCAAATTGAGGCCATTTATCTAAAACCCCCAAACAATAAAGAGATAGCTGTAGATTATTATCAACAACCTCTTGAGGAGGAAATCTTTTGCTTGTTTTGTAATCAACAATTTCTAAACCATCTTTGGTTTTGTCTATTCTATCAATGAATCCATTGACAAAGCATTGATCAAAAGAAGATTTAAATCCCTTAGGTTTTTCGATTTCTATCCTAAAGCTTGTTTCTGTATCAAGAACAACAGGCCTCTCTTTAAGCTTAGAAATCTTAGAATAATAATTTTTAAGAATCTTAATAGCTTCAGAAAAGTATACCATATCTTCCTCTTCACTCATAAAAGGCCAATCTTCGTCATCAGAAACAGGCCAGATTTCTTTAAAATAATCTAATAATTCACTTAAAGTAGGGAAAAGAGGAGAACTAGAATGCAAATATTCTAAAGCCTTATGAATCTTATTACCAAAAACAGCCTCCTTTGATTTAGGAGCCCTTATTTTATCTATCTTCTGATACTTATACTTTAGTGGACAGCTTTCAAAAGTATTCAGAGCAGAGTAGGATGTTTTAATAATCTTCATATGTATATATAATACAGGATATTGAAAAATAAAAAAAGGCGGACATGTTTTAGTCCACCTTCATAATTCTTTTTTTAATTAAAAAGTCAATAAAAAACACGAACAAAACAAAAATAGGGGAGAGACCCTTATTTTAATCTCCTCCCACCATGAAGCTTTCTGTGAACATCTCTCAACCTCTTATTTGTAACATGAGTATATACTTGAGTAGTAGAAATATCTTTATGACCTAATAATTCTTGAACAACCCTTAAATCAGCACCCTGATTTAATAAATCAGTAGCATAACTATGTCTTAATGTATGAGGAGTGGCTTTAACAGGCAGGCCAGCCATCTTAGAATATTTATCAATCTTTCTTTCTATAGAACGAGCAGTCAAACGCCTGGAAGCATCTTTAGGCTTTCTGTAATTAATAAACAAAGCATCATCATCGTCATTCCTTGTTTTTAAATATTTTCTTAACCAATCAACAGCCCTTTCAGAAAAATATATAGTGCGAGTCCTTCCGCCCTTACCAGTAATGCTCAACTCTATATCTTTAGTATTCTCTTTTATTTTAAACTGACTCCTGTCCAAAGCAACTAATTCAGCCACACGTAGTCCGGTGGAGAATAAACACTCTAAAATAGCTCTATCACGAATACCATTATTGTGCGACGTATCAGGAGTATCCATCAATTTTTGAATCTGATCTAAACTAAGAAATTTAACTTTTTTCTCTTGATCCTCTTTAGCTAATTTAATCTTGTCAGAAGGCATAGCTTCTATGTCTCTGTCTGTAAAATAACTTAATAAATTTCTTAAAGCAATTAAATAATAGTTCTGACTTCTTTTTTTCAGTGGCCTGTTCTTGCCAGGAATAGGGGAGCGAGCCAAATGTATCCTATAATCCCACACATGATCTTTATTTAATTCATGTGGTTTCATATCCTCATTCCCAGTATCCTTTAACCATTTAATGAATTTATTTAAATATCGAGAATAATTTTCTTGAGTCTTACTAGCCGCCCCTCTTTCAATTTCTAAATATTCAAGAAAGGGAACTATATGATCTTTTATAGGTTTGTTGCTTTTTTCCATAACACTTATATACTAATACATATTAAAAATTAATTAAAATGGCATATAACCCTTATTTTTAAAAATTAAGAATTAGGGGAGAGGCCAAACAAAAACCCCAGCTTAAAAATCCCTTTTCCTACCTTGTACGACCTTTACTATATCTCATTATATCTCTCTTCCCCATTCCCTGTCAAACAACAAAACCCCTATAAATAATCCATTGGATTTAAATGCGCACCTAAAGGCAATTGTCCATACCATCTATCTTCTACCCTAAATGTTTCTGTAACATAAACTCCAAAATGCAAATGAGCTCCTGTTGAATATCCTGTATTTCCTTCATAAGCAATAATTGTACCTCTAGAAACATTATCACCTACGCCAAATGAGCCATATCCGGATAAATGAGCATAAAATGTAATTAAACCATTGTCATGAGACACAGCAATCCAATTGCCATAAGCATATCTACCACAACTGCCAATAGCCAATATTTTACCATCTCTAGCTGCTCTTATAGGCTCTCCATAACTTGAAGCTATATCAATACCATTATGAAAGCCACTAGCATATAATCTCTTGCTATAAGGGGTAATACCATAGTTTTGGGTTAAAATGCCGTCTAAAGGCCAACTAAGCACTCCTGAGCGCGCTTCTGGCAAAGCATCAGGATTTATAGTCATTTTTAGCTTATCTTCAAGCTCATATATGTCCTGCTGTATTTCCTGCTGCTTTTTAAGAACATCATCTAATAAGGATTGATATTGCCTTTCTTGTCCTTTGGTTTCTCTTAATAAACTATCTTTTTGCTGCTTTTCACTATTAACAATCTGTTTTTGATTATACAATTGATTATTTAAAACATATAACTGGCTTCTTTTATCTTCAACTGTTTCTTTCTGAGATTGCAAGCTTTCTTTTAAAGAAACAAGCTCTGTTAATTCTTTTTGAATTCCCTCCTGCAATGATTCTAAATACCTTACCTGATTTAAAAAATCAGAAAGATTGTCTTTAGCTAAAACAATCTCCATTAAAGATTCATTATCGTATTCATAAAGAGCCCTAATAGCAGAAGCAATACTATCTTTTCTTTTATCAATTTCATTTTCTTTTTCACCAATATCTAAAGACAATTCTTCTATCTGCAAAGAAGCGTTTGATATCTTAGCAGAAGTAAGATATATGTCATTCTGTAATTTCCTAATTCTCCCCTCAATTAAATCAATCTGATTTTGCAATGTATTTTTCTTATCTCTGGTAACGCTTAAATCCTGCTTATACATTGCAGCTTTTTCCTGCAATTCTTTAATTTCTAATTCTTTTTGCCTTATTTCTTCACGCAAATCATCAATTGTAGAAGCTTCTACAATTCCTATTTGAAAAAGAATGAGAGGGATTAAAATAAATAAAAGTATTTTTTTCATAATAAAGACTTTGCCTTATTAATCCTCTTTAAACACTCCTTCTTCCCTAAAACAGAAGCAATCTCAAAAGGACCAGGAGATTTTTTTCTTCCACTCAAAGCAACGCGTAATGGCCACAACAACTTGCCCCGATCCTTAAATTCATTTGCTTTTTTTAATAATTTTTTCTCTAAATTCTTTTCATCAAACCTACTATCTTTAACGTCGCACAATACTGCTTCAGCTTCATCTAAAAACCTGCCAATCTCTTCCTTATCCATATCCTTCCATTTTAATAAATCCCAAGAATACTCAGGCTCTACAAAAAAGAACCTAACAGCATCACTAATTTCAGAAAGCTTCTTAATTCTCCCCTGCTCTAGGCCAACAATCTTTTTAATTTTATCAACCCCTATTTTATCTCCAGTTTCAGAAACAACATATTCTTGCTTTAAAAAATATCCACCATAAGCAGGAGGATCTTGCTCCATATCAAACTCAGGCCTAATCAAATCAGAATCAATAAGATAAGGAATAGACAAATCAGTCAGCTCTCCTATGTCTTTTTCCTTAATGTATATAGAATTAAACCAATCAAGCTTATCTATATTAAAAACCGCTCCTCCCTTTTGAACCTTATCTAAAGAAAATTTATCAATTAATTCTTTTAAAGAAAAAACTTCTTTTTCAGGAGAATCAACTCCCTGAGGAGACCAACCCAATAAAGAAACAAAATTAATTAAAGCATCAGCCAAATATCCATCAGAACGATACTCCCCTACTGAAACAGCTCCGTGTCTCTTGCTTAATTTAGATTTATCAGGACCCAGAATCAAAGGCAAATGAGCAAATTGAGGAACAGGCAAACCAAGAGCCTCATAAATCAAAATCTGCTTAGGAGTATTAGAAATATGATCCTCTCCCCTAATAACATGAGTAATTCCCATTTCATAATCATCAACAACAACAGCCAGATTATATAAGGCGCTCTTCATGTCTTTAGCCAAAGAAAAATCCCCAAAAACAGAAGAATCGAACTCCACCTCTCCCCTAATCAGATCATTAAAAACCACCTTCTTATTAGGATTCTTAAACCAAATAATTTCATCTTTGTATGCCTTTCCATCATTCAACAATCTTTCTAAATACTCAGAATATAAATCTCTTCTTTGGCTTTGCCTGTATATCTCATCCCACTCAATCCCTAACCATTTTAAATTCTCTAAAATATCTTCTTCAAATTCTTTTTTAGATCTTTCTTTGTCTGTATCCTCAATGCGTAAAATAAAATGACCTTTATGCTTTTTAGCAAAAAGGTAATTAAACAAAGCAGTCCTCACAGTCCCTATGTGAAGAACCCCCGTAGGAGATGGTGCTATTCTTACTCTAATTTTAGATTTTTTAGCCATAGTATAATATTAACAAAAAAACAAAAGACAAATCAAGAAGCAATGTCTTTGCAAATAGAATAAATATCTCCTGCTCCAATAATTAAAACAAGACTTTTCTTTTGCTTTTCAACAAAATTAACAATATCAGAAAAATTACTAATATATTTAGCACCATCAACCAAATCAACCAAATCACGAGCATGAATACTGCCATCATCTTTTTCACGAGCAGCATAAATATCAGTAACAACAACCTTGTCAGCCAAGCCCAAAGCAGAAGCAAAATCTTTTAAAAAGAATTTTGTACGAGAAAATAAATGAGGCTGAAAAACAACAACCACCTCCCTATCAAAACCCTCCAAAGCACTCTTAACAACAGCCTCTACCTCTACAGGATGATGAGCATAATCAGTATAAACCAAAGAATCATTTTCAGTCTTGCCTACAAAATCAAACCTTCTCCAACAACCAGAATATTCCTTAATTATTTTCCTCCCCTTTTCAAAATCAATGCCAACCAAATCACCAACACTTAAAGCAGCTTGAGCATTTAAAGCATTATGAGCACCAGGAATAGACAAATCAACAGAACCAATATTGCGATAATCAACAACCTTAGCACTAATATCACCAGCATAATCAAAAGCCTTACGAACATTCTTATCACCAATATCACAAACAACAAAACCATCTACCTTCTTAATCAATTCACCAAAAGCAGAGCAAATATTATCTAAAGAACCATAAAAATCTAAATGGTCTTTATCAATATTTGTAATAACAAGAATATTAGGAGAAAGATGTAAAAAGGATTTTTTATGCTCGCAAGCCTCAACAACAAAATAGTCACTCTCACCTAAAACAAAATTGTCCTTCTGCTTTTTTAATAATCCACCAACAACAACAGAAGGATCCAAGTTGCCATAAATCATTAATTCAGCAATCATAGAAGTAGTAGTAGTCTTGCCATGAGTTCCAGAAACAGCGATAGTATGCATATCACGAGAAATCAAACCCAAAACCTCAGGATAACTATAAACAGGAATCCCTAATTCCCGAGCCTTAATTAACTCAACATTGTCATCGCCTATAGCAGGAGAATAAACAACAAAATCTGTGTCTTTCAACAGATTTTTTTCATTGTGGCCAATAAATACATTACCTCCAATGTCTCTAATCTTCTCAGTCATAGGACCCTCAGAAACATCGGATCCACTAACCTTTATTCCTTCTAATCGAGCCATTCTGGCTATAGCAGAAACACCAATACCGCCAATGCCAACAAAATGAATTTTCCTGACTTCTTTTAATAACCTATTTTTCACTTATTAAGCTTAGTATTTCTTTTTTAATTAATTCAGCAGAATCCCCCCTATAAAAACCACGAGCTTTTTCACCCATTTCCTTTCTTTTGTCCGGATCATTAATTAAATCAAAAACTTGATCTAAAAACAAGTTTTGAGTTAAATTTCCTTGATCCAAAACAACAGCCCGACCACCAGAAGCAAAGCCATAAGCATTTTCTTTTTGATGATCAGAAGCAGATTTGGGTAAAGGGATTAATATGCTAGCCCTGCCTAAAGCTGCAATCTCAAATATACTGCCAGCCCCTGCCCTATTGATAATTAGATCTGATAAAGCATAAGCATGCTTTAGCTTTTCTAAATCAAGAAAATCATATAAATGATAACCAGGCATTTTTTCTGTATTTTTATCAACAAAAGAATAATTATTTTTCCCACTAATATGAACCACCTCACAAACATCAAGCAAACGAGGAAGAGTATTGATAATAATCTCATTTATCTTCTGAGCTCCCTGAGAACCACCCATAACAAGCAAAACAGGCTTATCAGAAGAAATGCCAAAGACCTGCCTCCCCTCTTCTCTATCTCCCTCTAAAAGCTCTTTACGAATAGGATTGCCTACTAAAATAATCTTATTCTTTTTTCCAAAATACTTGCTGCTCTCAGGAAAAGAAATTAAAATCTTTTTAGCAAAACGACCCACTACCCTATTAGCCAATCCAGGTCTGCTATCAGAATCATGCAAAACAACAGGAATGCGATAAATCCAAGCAACAAACACAACAGGAAAACTGCCATAACCACCTTTACTAAACACAACATCAGGAACCCATAAAAACAAGTGCCAAAAAGATTGAATAATTCCAATAATTACTTTAAACAAATCAACAATATTCATCAAACTAAAATATCTTCTAAATTTACCAGCCACAATAAAACGACGATGAATATCATAACCCATAAGAGCTTTTTTAGAAAAACGATCAGGCCCCAAATAGTAAAAAGATAAATTAGGATCAGACCCAAAAGCCTGCCTAACAGCAACCATAGGAAATGTATGACCACCACTACCTCCGCCTGTAAATAAAATACGCATAATTAAGTATGTTTAGATATATTTAATAAAATGCCTGCCCCAGCCATGGTAACAATCAAAGCAGAGCCACCATAACTAATAAAGGGCAAGGGAATGCCTGTCAAAGGCATTAATCCCATTATCCCTCCGATATTTATAAAAAACTGAATAACCAACCAACTAGTAATGCCAATAGCTAACAAGGAGCCAAAATCATCCTTGCATCTCTTAGCCACTCTCAACCCCTTAAAAGCCAACAACAAAAACAAAACAACAACAATAATAGCACCAAGAAAGCCAAGCTGCTCAGCCCAAATAGCAAAAATAGAATCACCCATAGGTTCAGGAAGATAATTATATCTCTGATAACTATTGCCTAAACCAACTCCAAACAAACCTCCAGAACCAATAGCAATCAAGGCTTGATTAATCTGATAACTAATTCCTTGAGGATCAACCCCGGGATTCAAAAATGCAGTAAATCTAGCCATTCTATGAGGAAAAAACTTAACCAAGGCAAAGAAGCCAGCCAAATAAACAAGAAGAACAACAGCAATTTGATAAATCTTAGCTCCACTAACAAAATACATAATAATCCCTATAATAGCAATCAAAGCCAAAGTGCCAGCATCAGATTGAACAGCCATCAAACCACCAATCAAACCAATAATCACCAAAAAGGGAATCAATGTATTAAATGTTTGTTTTTTACTCAAAAAAGCAGCTAGATAAATAATGAATCCTAATTTTAATAATTCAGAGGGCTGAAAAGTAACAGGACCAACAGCCAACCATCTTTGAGCACCACCATGCTTAAATCCTAAACCAGGAACAAAAACTAAAACAGACAAAGCCAAACAAGCAAAAAATATTAATAAAGAAAACTTCTTCCACCCCCTATAATCCACCTTTTGACAAAAAAGAAAAGCAATCAAACCAACAATGCCGCCATACAATAATTGATGAATGAAATAATAATAAGGGCTACCCATATTTTCCAAGGAAATTATGCCTGAAGCGCTAAATAAAATCATCAGCCCCAAAACAAAAAGAGCTAGAATAATAATTAGGAGTCCCTTGTCTGCCTTTTTTTTCATAAAAACTTAAAAAAGATTTAAATCAATAAAAAACAATATTAACCCAATAACTGCTGCCATACCAGATATTATCCAAAATCTCATAGTAACTTTTGTTTCAGGCCATCCTTTAGCTTCAAAGTGATGATGAATAGGAGCAGACAAAAATACCTTTTTCTTGCGAATCTTTTTAGACAAAACCTGGATAATAACAGACAATGATTCAATAACAAGAATAAAGCCAATAAAAGGCAAAAAGAATAATGAATTGGTCAACATGGCTATTACCCCCAAGGTAATACCCAAAGACATAGAGCCAGTATCTCCCATAAAAAAACGAGCAGGATATATATTAAACCACAAAAAAGCAAGCAAAGCACCAACAATAGCCCCGCAGAAAGTAGCCAACTCCAATCTTCCTTGAGAATAACTAATAACAGCATAAGAAGAAAAGGCAATCAAAAGAACACCACCAGCCAAACCATCTAATCCATCTGTTTCATTAGTGGAAAAAGCAGCAGCAACAATAACAAGAATAAAGATTGGAACATACCAAAAACCAATATTAAATTCACCTAAAAAAGGAACATGCAACAAGTCCCAGTCTAATTTAAAATAAAACCAAAGAGCACCAATAATAGCTATAAAGGTATAAACCAACAACCTGGTCCTAACCCTCAACCCCTTTCCTTCACCACCAAGCTTGGAAAAACCAATCAAATCATCAATCAATCCAATAACAGCAGAAAATAATAAGATGCCTAAAGGAAGAAGCGTCTGCCTTCTAGTTAAAAAATTCAAATCAGAAAAAATAGTATCTGGCCCAAACAATTTAGCAAGGGCTAAAATTCCTATAGCCAAACCACCAGCAATAACCCAAACCAATATACCGCCCATAGTAGGAGTGCCTTCTTTTTTCTTGTGCATTGCAGTAAAGATTGGAGTACGGCCTTCATTCCTAATTCTTTTACCAAAACGGTATTTATAAAGAAAATGAGTAAGAATAGGAGTAGAAAATAGGCCGATAACAAAAGCCAAACTGCTTATGCCTAATATTTTAATGATTGGGAAAATGTCCATAATAAATACATTATTGCCATAAATAAGCTTTTCTGGCCCAATTGATTAATTTTTCTGTTTCTTCTTCTCTGTCTTGAGAACCTAAAACAATAGTAATCAAGAAATTGTTAGAAAAAGAAGCAGAAACATCAGCCAAGGTCATCATGCATTCCCCTGCTTCATTTGTATAGCCAGTCTTGCCACCACGAAACAAGGAAATCTTACCCAAAAGCTTATTAGTATTAACAATGCTGTGAATAAACTTGTTATCAGTAGAAAAAACTTCTGTTTCCTTTATTTTAAAAATATCCCATATTAAAGGATAATTTAATGCTTGCTTAACCAAAAAAGCAAACTCCATTGCTGTTGACTGATTTAAAGGATCAAGACCAGCAGGATCAATAAAGGAAGTGTTTTCTAACCCCAAGTCAACAACCTTTTGATTCATAAAAGAAATAAAATCATTATAAGGGATTCTTCCATCACGAGCCAAAGCCATAGCAGCATCATTACTAGATTCAATAAGCATGATATACAACAAGGATTCAACGCTAAGCTCTTCTCCCCTAATCAAACCACCCTTATTTCCCAAAGTCATAACAGAATCATGAGAAACCTTGATTTTTTCATCTAAAGAAAAATTGTCCAAAGCAATCATTGCAGTCATAACTTTTGTCAGACTAGCAATAGGCAAAACTTCTTTAGAATTCTTCTGAAAAAGAACTCTATCCTTCCCATTCTCTTTATCAAAATTAACCACAACAGCAGAACGAGCAATAACGTCTGGATCATCAACAGACCAGTCCCTAATAGGAAAATATTCCTCATCAATACTTTGAGGCAATCTAACATCTCCGGCTGGCTGAAATACATTGGCCTGGCTAGATTTTTCTTTAACCTTACCTCCGCCTAATAAAAACAAAGCCCAGGCTATAGCCAGCATCAAAAAAACAAAAAATATTTTCACTAAATATTTCTTAATCATATATTCTATTATATAACATTTTTAGGAAAAATAAAAAGCGTTGATGAAATTCATCAACGCCTTAATGCTTAAATAACCTTAATTTTTCTTAGCCAGTAATAGGCTAAGTTTGAATTTTTGGTTTTTTTGGCATAGCTAATTATATATTCACCTTCTTCCTTGAGTTCTGGTCTTTTTTTAATTACTTTTTTGATCTAATAAATACAAATCAAATAATTATTGTTAAAAGAATTATATTTATTGGTCCATGCTAATACAAAAGTATATAAAAGTGCAACAATCACAAGAATAACAAAAACCCAATATACAAAATCAGCAACAAAGATGCTATCAATGGCTGTTGCAATAATTATACCAACTGAAAACAGTATGCATGCAAAACCCAAAAAAATACCCAAATAAACACTAAGAAGCAAATCTCTTCCAATTAAATAGCCAACCCAAATTCTTAAATTTTTTAAAGATCTCACCTTAACCTCCTTTTTAAGATATATACATAATATAACCAAACTATTTTTTTGTCAATATAAAAAGAGCAAGAATCTCTTGCTCAAAAAATCCAAAAAACCCAAGTCTTAATCTTTTTTCCTAATTTTTATCCCCAATTCTTTTAATTGTTTTTCACTAACATCACTAGGAGCCTCCATAGTCAAGTCTCTGCCATCTCCAGTTTTAGGAAAAGCTATCACCTCTCTAATGCTGTCTTCTCCTGCTAAAATCATTAACAACCTATCTATACCCATGGCTATACCGCCATGAGGAGGAGCACCATATTCAAAAGCTCTTAACAGATGACCAAACTTATTATTAATCTCCTCTTCACTTAAACCAACAAACTCAAATATTTTTTTCTGAATTTTGGGATCATGATTCCTTATGCTGCCTCCAGCAATTTCATGACCATTGCAAACCAAATCATGCTGCCAAGAACGAACCTTTAAAGGCTCTTTCTCAAGCAAGCCAATATCTTCTTCTTTAGGAGAAGTAAATATGTGATGCATTGGATCATATCTTTTCTCTTCTTTATTCCACTCAAACAAAGGCCAATCAACAACCCAAGCAAAAGCCAATTCATCAGGATCATTTTTATCTTTACGCAAATCAGGACTATCCGTCTTATACTTATCCATACACTCCTTATAAGTCAAGATTTTAAATGGTTTAAATGTAAGCTTTTTCCCAGCTAGTTCGGCAATCTTAATCATCAACTCTTCAATTATCTCCATTATTTCTTCTTGGGAAGGAAAAGACATTTCAAAATCTAATTGAGTAAATTCAGGCTGCCTATCGCCCCGCAAGTCTTCATCTCTAAAACACCGAGCAATTTGAAAATATTTTTCAAGACCAGCAACCATAAGCAACTGCTTTAATTGTTGAGGAGCTTGAGGCAAAGCATAAAATTCGCCAAGGTGCAGCCTAGAAGGAACCAAAAAATCACGAGCCCCTTCAGGGGTAGACTTAGTCAATACAGGAGTTTCAATCTCTAAAAATTCTTTTTCATCTAAATAATCTCTAATTAACTTAACAACCTTATGTCTTAAAACTATATTATTCTTCATTCTTTCTGTCCTCAAATCAAGATATCTATATTTTAGTCTAATTTCTTCTTTAATTCCTTCAGACCCCTCACTCACTTCAAAAGGAGGAGTTTCTGATTTATTTAAAATCTCCAGCCTTTCAGCCTTCATTTCAATCTGCCCAGTAGCTAATTCATCATTAATCATTCCCTTAGGCCTTTCATTAACAACACCTTCAATCTCAACAACCCACTCAGATCTTAATTTATTAGCCTTTTCATACAATTCACCACTAAAAACAACCTGCAATAAACCAGATCTGTCTCTAAGATCTATAAAAATTAATTTACCATGGTCACGGCGAGAATGAACCCAACCGCAAACCTTTACCTTTTTACCAGCATATTCTGTTGTTTTTAAGATATTTATTCTTTCCATACTTCTTAATCTTATCATAAAAAAACTTTAAAAAAAAGAAGGGAGGATTTTATCCTCCCTAAGAGTTGTTAAATTTTTTATTAATCTCTTTTATTATTTTATAAAACTCATTCTGGACATCAAATTGATCACTAATAACCTCATAATTTTCTTCATGTCCACAATTAGAACAAAAAAATAAATCCCTATACTGATTTTGAATCATTTCTTGCCCACACACAGGACAATCACTCATTCAACTACCCCTCTTTCTTTTCTATGTTCTCTCATTCACACCTCAGTGCCTGGCACAGCATAATCCTCTCCCTCTATTGGCACTTGATTTGTTAATAAAAGTATTGGCTCTTCTCTAGCAGCCATCCAGCTGCTTCCTAAAGACCTTCTTTTCTTTGCTCCTTTTTCTGTTTCTTTAAATCCGCAACTATGGTTATAACAAATCAAACGACCAGTATAATGATTAATCTCACCAGACATGCGTTTACAAACAGGACAAAAATCCATTTTCTCCTCCCTTATTTAATCTCTAATATTTTGTAATGAGCCTTTCCCTTAGGAGTCTCAGCAACAACCTCATCTCCTTTCTTTTTGCCTAAAAATACCTGCCCTAAAGGAGATTCATTAGAAATCTTATTTTCTGTTGGATCAGCCTCCTCTGATCCGACTATTATAAAAGTTCTTTTACCCTTGTTGTTTTTAACTACAATCTCACAGCCCACCTCAACAGTGTCTGAATT
>WJLL01000054.1 GCA_014728535.1 Candidatus Portnoyibacteriota bacterium | reverse complement strand
GTTCAAAAGAATAGCATTAATAATATTGTTAATATTACTCAAGCTGAAGAAATAGCCGATTTAAGCAAAAATACTTACAGCTTCAAGCCTAAAGGAATTTTAAAGATTGATAATAGTTTGTTTCTTTATGAATTAAATTCTGGATTTCTGTATAAGATTAACTTAGATGATATACAAAATCCTGTTTTAATATTTTTATCATCCAAAGATACTTTTAAGCTTGGGGTGGCAAGAGAAAATTCTTTAGTTCTTTTATCTAGTCCTGAAAAAGTATATGTTTATAGTAAAAAGGATAATTATAATACATATTTATTAAAGCCTAATTTAGAAAACACTCTCTTTATTAAAGACATGGCTAGATTTGAAGACAATCTATACTTACTAAATGCTGAATACTTAAACATATTAAAATATGTACCAGAAGGAAATTCTTTTAATGGAGAAGGTTGGTTAAGTTCCGGAGAAGAAGAATTAAAAGATAGTGTCTCTTTAGCGGTTGATGGACACATATATGTTGCCAAAGAAGATGGCTTGATTCTTGAGTATTCGCAAGGAAGGAAAATTAGGGAAATCGATTTAAGAGTTGGTCCTGAGTACAAAAAGGGTGGTCAAATATTTACCAAGCCCGGAATGAACAATCTATATATTCTTGATTCAGAAAACAGAAGAATAATTAGTTTTAATAAAACAGATGCTACTATTACTCAATATTTTTGCAATGATTTTGATTCTTTGACTGATATTTGGATAGAGGAAGGAGAGACAACAGCTTATGTTTTAAATGGCTTAAAGATATTTAAGATATCAATTTAAGTTTTCTTTAAATATTAAAAATACCCTCAGATGAGGGTATTTTTTTATTACAAGGATTTTTTATTTTAATTCTACTGTAGCTCCTGCTTCTTCTAGTTTCTTTTTCATTTCTTCAGCCTCTTCTTTCTTCACATTTTCCTTTATAGCTTTTGGTGCTCCGTCTACTATGTCTTTGGCTTCTTTTAGGCCTTGTCCTGTTATTTCTCTTACTGCCTTAATTACCTGAATCTTTTGTGATCCTGCATCTTTTAATTCAACTGTAAATTCTGTTTTTTCTTCTGCTCCTGCTTCTCCTTGTGCTGCTGGACCAGCTGCTGGACCAGCTACAGCTGCCATTGGAGAAACGCCAAATTTCTTTTCTAGAATCTTTACTAGTTCAGAAAGATCCATTATGGTCATCTTTTCAATCTCTTCTACTAGTCCTTTGAATTTTTTAGGCACTTCTACCTCTTCATCCTCTGTTTTGTCTCCTGCTGTTTCTTCTTTCTTTTCTTCCTTTTTTTCTTCTTTCTTTTCCTCTTTTGGCTCTTCTTGCTTCTCTTCTTTTTTCTCTTCTTCTTTTGGAGCTTCTTGTTCTTTTTGCTCGTCTTGAGCTTGCTGATCTTTTTGTTCTTCAGCCATATTAATTATTATGTGGAATTATATATAGAATGCGGATAAATCAGCATAATTATATAATTCTGCACATTTTGCTTATTTATTTACTATTGCGTTTAAAACACCGACCAAGTTTCTAATATTTCCTTGAAGAATGTTAACAAAATTATTCATTGGAGCCTTTAGACTGCCAACAAGGGATGCTAATAATTCTTCTTGAGAAGGAATTTTTGCTAATTCTTTGACTTCTTCCATGCTTAGAAGTCTTTTTTCCATTACTCCGCCTAGTATGTCTAGGGCTTCGTGTTCTTTGGAAAATTTATCTAATATTTTTGCTGGCATAATTGGATCTTCATATCCAAAAGCTACACCAATAGATCCTTTCAAGCCAGATATGTCTATGTCATGTTTGCTTTTTTCAAAAGCAAGATTGATTAGAGTTTTCTTCGCCACCTTATATTCTATCCCCTGTTCTCTTAGCTTTCTTCTTAAATCTTGCATCTCTTCTACGCTTATTCCTGATATATCTGTGAAAACCAAAGATTCCTGGCGTTCCATTTTTTCTGCCAGCTCTTTAACTATTTCTTCTTTTTGTTTTCTAGTTAACATGTTTATTATTTTAGTTAATTAAAAAATCTGTGAAATATCCACAGACAATAAAAAGAAAGACTAAATTTAATCTTATTACCCTCGACAGGTCTTATTGATTGCCTGTTGTCTGTGGATATTTTTATATTAATCTATCTTTAATTTGATGTCAAGTTTTAAAGTAAAAAGCCCGCTATTAAGCGGGCTCATAAATTTCTTCTGCTCCTTTCTTCATTTTTTGCCACCAAGAAATATTCTCCCTATACCATTCTATTGTTTTTTTCATTTGCTCTTCTGGGCTTGTTGGCTTCCATCCTAATTCTCTTATTTTTTCTGTATTTACTGCATATCTGAAATCATGATTTGGCCTAGGATCTTCTATGTGGCTAATTCTAGAAAAACTTATTTCCATTTCCTTTAGAATTATTTCAGCCATTTTTCTGTTCGTTATTTCTGGTTTATTGTTTGCTCCAATATTGAAAATGCTGTTTTTGTTTGTTTTTTCAAGAATTTTACATATTGCTCTGCATGTATCTTCAACATAAAGCCAGTCTCTTATTTGTTTTCCTTCTCCCCAGACAACTATATTCCTTTTCTTTGGTTTTTTGTTATTTTTTATTTCTTCTTCTTCAAGTAGAATATTGGTTATACTCCTGGGTATAAATTTTTCTGGATGTTGATAGGGGCCAAAGTTGTTTGTGGGTCTAATAACAATTAAAGGAAAATTAGTAAGAGGAAAAGAGAATTGCATCATTGTATCTGCGGCTGCTTTTGATTTTGCATAATTTGATGTCGGATTTGTAAATGGACATATTCCTTCTTCTTCTTTAAAGAAATGCTTGCTTGGAGCTGGTCCATATATTTCATCAGTTGATACAAAAAGGAATTTGAAATTAGAAATTGCAGAATAAAGACTTGAAGCTATATTGAATACATTATTTGTTCCTTGATAGTTTGTCATGTAGAAAATAAGCTTGTCTTTTTCTCCCCTAGTAACATGGCTTTCTGCTGCAAGATGAATAAAGAATAATGGCCTTGATTCGTCTATTTTTATTTCTTTTAGCACTGTTTTTAGATATTCTTCTTGCCTTATGTCTACTCCTTCTTTAGATACATATCTTTTTGGATGTTCTAAGTCTAGTCCTTTTAGATTATTTCCTTTAGCAGAGTAGTGCCCTTTTGGCCCTAAATCAATGTTATGGATCTTGCTTTTAGGATAGGTTTTAAGGATGTGTAAGATTAGATTTGTTCCAATAAAACCACATCCTCCTGTAATAATGAAGTGGGCATTGTTAAGGTTCATTTTTAACCTCCTTTTTATTTTAGATATTTTTGCTTGTTTTGATTATGTTCTTCTGCTGTTTTTGAAAATATTGTTTCTCCATTCTTTGGATTTGTTAAGAAAAAATTATATTCTGTTTCTTCTGGATAAATAGCTGCTTTTATTGCTAGTATTCCTGGGTTGTTTATTGGTGTTGGTGGCAGTCCTGCGTTTGTATATGTATTATATGGAGATTCTATTCTTGTTTCTTCATATGAATAGCGAGGCTTATCTTCTTTTAAGATATATGCTATTGTTGCACAAGATTGTAGTGGATAATTATTGTTTATTCTTTTCCAAAATATTCCTGACACTATTTGCATATCTTCGAATGTCCTGACTTCTTTTTCTATTATACTAGCCATGATTAAAATGTCGTACAATGTTTTGTTTTGTTCTTCTATTTCTCTTATTAAATCCTTTGTTATTTTTGTATCAAAGTTATCTGTCATTTTTGTTATGGTTTGGTCTATTGTTGAGTTTTTGTAAAAATAGTATGTGTCTGGGAATAAAAATCCTTGCAATTCTAAAGGTATGTTTTCTTGGATTATCCCCTCTTTTCTTAGCTTGTTCTCTATTTGTTCATTAGTCCACCCTTCTAGGATAGTTGTTTTTTTCCAGTTTGGTCTTACTTGGCCACTGGCAATCATTTTTGATATTTCTTGTACAGACATTGTTGGTTTTAATAGATACTCCCCTGCTTGGAGTTTTTCATTATAGTTTCTTAGCCATGTATAAAAAACAAAAAACCATTTGCTTTTTATTATTTTTTCTTCTTTTAGTATTTGGCCTATTTCATCTGATCCTAGTCCTTTTTCAATTATTACTATTTTTTCTTCTCCTTTTTGATATGGGGTTATTGCTTGGATCATTAGGAAAAATAAAATAAGGACTAATGTTATTATTATTAGAAATAGTAGTTTTTTTTGTTTTAAAATATTATTCATCTTTTATTAGTGGAACAAAAGAAAATCCTGGGAATTCTTTTTCTTCAAATTCTGTTCCTGATTTTTTTGTAATTAAGTATATGCTGTTTTTTATTGGAATAACTATTTTGCCATTAATTTTTAATTGCTCTTTTAGTGCTTGAGGCAGTTCTTCTGTTGCTGCAGCTGCAATAATCTTATCAAAAGGAGCCTTTTCTTTCAAGCCCTTTGTGCCATCTGCGCATATAAATTTTACTATGCCTTTTTTAATATAGCTATATTTCTTTATGTTATTTTTTCCAAATTCTGCTAATTCGGGTATTCTTTCTATTGCATATACTTTTCCTTTGTCTTTTACGCAATAAGCCAATATTGCTGTTTGCCATCCTGATCCTGCTCCTATGTCTAATATTTTTTCTCCTGGTTTTGGTTGAAGAAGCTCTGTCATAAAAGCTACTGTTAATGGTTGTGAGTTTGTTTGGCCATGCCCTATATGTATAGGAGTATTTAGATTGGCTTGACTTTTTGCTTCTTCTAGTAAAAAGTCTTTTCTTTTTATTTTTTTAAATGCCTCTATTATTAAAGGTGTTTTTAAATATCCTTCTTTTATTAAGTTGTTTATTAATTTATCCATACTTGTATTATATCAATTTAAAAAAGCTTCTCGAAGTTTTATCGAGAAGCTTGAAGTTGATTTATAAGAACCAGTTTTTGTTTTTCATCTCCTTCATTATCATTTCATGAATTTGAATTTCTTTTTTAGATTTTGAAATAAACATGAGTATTAATATCAAGAATATAGCGCTAGCAAAAATCCAATCTCCAATAACAAGAAATAGCGGGATGGCAATGATTAAAATAAAAACAGCTATCTTATTAGATTTTCTCATTTTACCCTCCTTTGTTTTCTTTATATCATATTTTAAAATATTGGTCAAACATTTAAAAGAAAGCCGGAAGGTTTAATACCTTCCGGCTGTAGTTTCTTATTTTTCCTTCAAAAATTTATTTTTTGAAGGAATTTTAATTTTCACAGGACTGAAATCAGTCCCGTAATCCTCTTGTATGCATGGATTATTACAAATCCATCTCAAAAGGATTACCACCTCTTCATTCCAGCATGCGTCTTCAATTACTGCAATGAAGTTAAGTTTGTTTCCAAAAGGCCTATATTCTTTCAGAAACTGCACTTCTTTTACATTACCGACCTCTGAATAGAAATTTACATCTCTATCCTCAAACACATCCCATGGTTTTTGTCTGTCATAAAAAATCATGAAATGTCCTGCCGGTTTCGGATCTTTGATGCCAAAAGTTATCATTACTCTTGGCTTTTCCTTCCCATTTTCTTCAAATAGCTCTATTTCTGCTGATAAGTATTCTATCTCTACGTCGCAACTGGGAACAGGAGGGTTTTCTTTTGCTTCTACTTCTACATAACAGGTATCTTTTTTTGACCTGCTGTCCTTAACAGTAAGAGTTGCGCTGTATATTCCGGGAGATTCAAAGGTTCTGTAGAAACTTTTTTGATGGCTTTGAAAGCCGTCATTAAAATCCCATTTAAATGTAATTTCATCACCATCAGGATCATAAGATCCTTCAGCGCTAAAAAATACAGCTAGAGGGATTTGACCTTTGTTTGGCTCCGCAGAACATTTGGCGATTGGTGGATTATTATAGCACTGGGAATTTGTTTTTACATGCACTTCATTAGAGTAACAGCTGTAATATTCATTATATGCTCTTACTTGAAAGTGATGCATTTTCCCCGGCATTAATCCATCAACCCGGAAAAAAACCGTTCCAGTTCCAGGATTGGCAGGCAAATTTTGATATAAAGACCATGGCCCTGAAGGACTGGTCTTGTGTTCAACTTGAAATCCGCTTTCGTTCCTTGCTGTGTCCAAAAATTTCATTTGGACCCAGCTTTCTCCGTAATCTAAGACCCTTAGTTTTTTGGGTCCTCTTGGTTTTTCAGTGCCTTTTTGCGGAAAAGCACTAATTGCCAGCAAGATCGTCAATGCGCTTACCAAAAAAATTTTCTTTTTCATTCTTTTCTCCTTTGTGTTTTTTTTGTTTTTCTTTTCCTTGGCTTTTCTTTTTTTCTTACAATGATTCCTCCTTTTTTAAGGTTCTTCTTTTTGTTCCTGAATTATATTAATTATAAAAGAAAACGTCAAGTTTTTTTGTAGTAAAATAGGGTTGCCAATACTTGGCAACCCTTATTTTCATTGAATGAATTTTTTTAAGTCCTTAATGCTTGCTGTTTCTGAGCTGCCTGTTTCTTTTGGCGTAACTCTGAATTTGTCTGTTCGGGTTATAGTTACTCCTGGAACCCGAGAAGCCTTTTCTTTGTTTTTGATCATTACTTCTTTATCTATATCAGTAATTTGTTTTAAAAAGTATTTAGGACCATTTTTTTCTATTTCCCTTATAATCTTTTTTTTATTTCTGAGGTTTACCTTTGGAGGGGTTTTAAATATTCCCATCTCCCCTGCCAATAGCTTGATTATTTTTCTATCAATAGGGTGTGGCAATTCGTATTTGTGGGTTGTGTAAAAAATATATAGGCCCACAAACCTTCTTTTTATTGCTTTTTGAGTTGGAGCGGTTCTTCTTTTTGTTTTGTTTTTTATTCTTTTTATTTTTTCTGCTTCTTCTTTTTTTGCATTTTCTATTTTTACTTGAAACTCGCCTATTTCTTGAATTAATCTGTTTGTTTCTTGAGAGCTTTGCGGTATAAAAATGTCTTTTTCTTTTTTCATTTTATATCTCCTTTTAATGTACAAATTGAGCTAAATTCTCTTTGAATTTAGCTTTTAACATACTACGTTATTTTTTCTATACAGTCAAGCCCTTTTTATTATTAACAGCTTTCTGGGTTTAATCCTGTTATTTCTTTTGCTATCCTCCCCCGTTTGTGCATTCTCTTGCAAGCTGCTTTTCTCAACAATACATATAAATGAATTAATTTAAATTTAAATTAATTTTACAGAAATATTTAAAAAAATCAGGAAATAAAAATATATTTATGCTAGAAAAAGAAATAAAAAATTAAAATATAAAATATAAAAATAAGACAAGCTTTTCAAATCAAGAAATTAAAAAACTACAGTAAAAATGCTGTAGTTTTTATTATAAGGCAGGGCTTTATTAGACATACCTCGAACTTTGGATTTTCTTTTTAGTGCACTTTTAGCT
>WJLL01000053.1 GCA_014728535.1 Candidatus Portnoyibacteriota bacterium | reverse complement strand
TTATATAGGTAAATGTTGAATCTGTTTCTGGCTTTATTACTCCCGGACTTTCACTTCCATTAAATCCTAGAAAAACTTTTTTTGAATTAATATTGTTTAAACCCTCAAGAATATATCTATAATTAAATATTATTTCAACGTCTTTTCCTTTTACTTCCGCATCAATATTAGAAGTATTTTCTCCCAAATCAGCGTCTTGTGAAGAAATTTCTACTTTTGATTTTTTAGGGTCAACCTTAATCCTAACATCATTTATTTTACTACTAAACAAACTACTTAATTTAACTGCCTTTAATAATTCTTCTCTATCTATACTTATTTTTGTTTCAAATTCTTTAGAAATTAATTGTTGATAATTTGGATAATTCCCCTCAATTAATTTAGATATTATTTTTGTTTCTGATAATTCAAATAAAACTTGATTGTCTTCTACGGTTATACTTATTTCATCATCTTCATCATCTAATATTCTTGCTAATTCTTGAGCTGTTTTGTAGGGAAGAATAAAAGAAAAAGAATCTTTGCTTTTATTCTTTTTAAGTTCTATTATTTTTTCTCCTAATCTAAAGCTGTCTGTAGCAACTAATTTTAATTTTTTATTAAAATTAACAAGAATTCCGCTAATTTCTGGTCTAATATCTGAAAAAGAAACAAAATTAATTACTTGATCTAATGCACTTTTAAATGTAGAGGATTTAATTTTCAAAATTGGTTTTCCTTTTATTTTTGGAATAATAGGAAAGTCTTTTGCATTTAAGCCTTTTATGTTTGATTTATAGTTTTCACACTTTAATTGAGCATCACTTCCTTTTACATTTACTTCTATTTTTTTATCTGGTAGATAATTTACAAAACTTACTAGTGTTTTTGATGGAATTGTAATACTCCCTTCTTTATCTACTTTACAGGGTATATTTGTAGTTATTGCTATTTCTAGATCTGTTGCTGATATTTTAAGTTTCTTTTTTTCTGCACTTAATAAAATATTATTTAAAATTGGAAGAGTTAAATTTTTTCCAACAATATTTTGTGCTATATCTAATCCTTTCTTTAAATTTTTTTGAAGACAAATGATTTTCATAGTATTTTATATTTTATTTAATTAATTTAAATATATTATAACTAATATACTTAAGAAAAATGTGGAAAAGTTGTTTTTTGACTTTAAATTTTATTATTTTTAAATGTATTTTTTGTTTAGAAAGCTGGGGATAAAACCTTGGTTAATTGAATATAATTTTTCTTTTTATTTTTGCTAATTTTTTATCCTATTTTTATTATATGTTTATTAACAGAGTATTTAACATATTAATCAACAACTTATTAGATGTTGGTGTTGTATATTCTTTCTCTTATTAGATTTAATTCTTGCTCTAAATTATTATCATTATCAATTTCTTTTTCTATTTTTTCACAAGCATACATTGCTGTTGTGTGATCTCTACCACCAACCTTATTTCCTATAAAGGGATATGAGCTTTTTAATTCTTCTCTCATTAAATACATAATTATTTGTCTTGGCTTAACTATTTCTTTTCTCCTTCCTTTGTTTGTTAATTCATTTGTATCAATATCATAAAAGTCAGCAACAGTCTTTATTATTTTCTTATAATTAGTTCTTTTGCTTGGATTTGATATTATTGTTTTTAATATTTTAACCAATTCTTTTTTAGTTGGTATTGAGTTGTTTAATCTAATAAATGCTATTACTCTATTTAGAGCGCCTTCTAATTCTCTGATGTTTTTTTGTATATTAGAGGCTATATATGAAAAAATTTCATCACTCAATTCTATATTCAAGCTTTCTGCTTTTCTTTTTAATATAACCAATCTAGTTTCATAATCTGGTTGTCCTATATCAGCAATCATACCTCCTTCAAACCTAGATCTTAATCTTTCTTCTAGTGTTGGTATTGCTTTTGGTGGTCTGTCGCTGCTTAATATTATTTGTTTGTTATTTTCATATAAGGTATTAAATATATGGAAGAATATTTCTTGTGTTTTTTCTTTTCCTGACAGAAATTGAATATCATCAATAATTAAAACATCATATTTTCTATAATTATTTTTAAATCTTTCCACGCTTCCTTCTGATATGGCAGTCATTAAATCCGCAGTAAATTTTTCTGATGAAATATAGCTTGTATTTGCTTTTTTCATCAGAACACTATTTCCAATAGCCTGAATAAGATGTGTTTTTCCAATACCTACGCCCCCATAAACAAATAAGGGGTTGTATGTTTTTCCTAAATCCTTTATTACAGATTGAGATGCTGCGTGAGCTAATTCATTAAATGAAGCTACTATAAATGATTCAAAATTATATTTAGGATTCAGGTTTGTTTTTTTATCAACCTGACATTCTTGAAAATCGAGTTGTTCTTTTATATCAATATTATTTTTCTTATTTTTCCTCTTGGTTTCTTTTTGGTTTTGATTCTTCGAGCCTCCAATAGTATATACCACTTCTTTAACTGAGTTGTCTGTATTTCTTAAGGCTTTTAATATAATCTTATTATATTTATTTTCTAACCACTCTTTTGTAAAGCCATTAGGCACTCCTATTGTTACTTTTTTGCCTTTTTTAGAAACTATGTTTGTGTTTTTAAACCAAGTAATAAAATTTGCTTTTGATATTGATAGTTCGATTTCTCCTAATGCAATTTTCCAAAGCTCTTGATTGCTCATAGTTATTCTTTAGTTTGTTCTTATTTAATATTTTAACACAAAGAAAAATGTGGATAAATAAGAGTCAAGAATTATTTTTGTTAATAAATTGTTGATGAGTTGTGGAATTATTTTAAAAACAAATTTTCCAATTTGACCAAATAATTTTTTATTGATAATCTTTAATTATACAAAAAACAAAAACTAAGATAAGATAATATGCCAAAAATACAAGGTTTAACCTATAGACCCAAAAAAAGAAAAAGAAAAAGAAGACACGGCTTCCGCAAAAGAATGCAAACAAAAGCGGGAAGGCGTGTTTTGAGTAGAAGAAGAAATAAAAAGAGGAAAAAAATAACAGTCTGATGTTAAAAAAAGAATACAGGCTTAAAAAGAAGAAAGACTTTCAGAATGTTTTTGAGAAGGGGGAAACAATAGCCGGAAGGTTTGTTTTTTTTAAAAAAGCAAAAAATAAATCTGATGAAAAAAGATTTGGATTTATTGTAAGCTCAAAGGTTTCTAAAAAAGCTGTTGTTAGAAATAAGATTAAAAGAAGGCTAAGGGCTATTGTCAAAGAAGAGGTGGATAATATAAAAAGTGGGCTTGATATGGTTATTATTGCTAAGCCTCAGGTTGTTGATAAAAGTTTTAATGAAATAAAAGAAGAGGTTTTAGAATTATTTAAAAAAGCTGATTTACATAAATGAATTTTGTTATTAAAATTATAAAGGGGTATAAAAAAATAATTTCTCCTATAATACATTATTTTATGCCTAATTCTGGATGTAGATTTTACCCAACTTGTTCTGAGTATAGTTGTCAGGCAATTCAAAAATATGGCTTATTAAGGGGGGGATTAAAGTCTATTAAGAGAATTATTAAATGCAATCCTTTTAATAAAGGAGGATATGATCCATGCTAGCAACTCTTTTTAATGAAATTTTATATCGACCAATATTAAATGCATTGGTTTTTATATATAATAATATTCCAGACTTTGGAATAGCCATTATATTGTTAACTATTTTAATACGCTTTGTATTATATCCTTTATCATACAAGTCGATTAAATCAAGAAAAGAACTTTCCAAATTGCAACCTAAAATAAAAGAGGTTCAAAAGAAATTTAAGGAAAAAGAAGAGCAGACTAAAGAATTGATGAAGGTTTATAAGGAACATAACATCAATCCTTTATCTGGCTGTTTGCCTATATTAATTCAGCTTCCCATTTTAATTGCTCTTTATAGGGTGTTGATTAATGTTTTAGAGCCTGGAAGCTTAGAATTATTATATCCTTTTGTTTCTAGTCCTGGCAGTATAAATCCTTCCTTTTTAGGATTAATGGATTTATCAGCGCCTAGTGCTGTTTTGGCTATATTAGCAGGCGTTTCACAGTTTTTCTATTCAAAAATAATGATGAAGCACTCGCCTTCTCCTCAGCCTGGAAATCAAAAAGGAATGCAGCAAGTAATGAGCAAGCAAATGGTATATATCATGCCTGTTATTACTGTTTTTATTGCTTGGAATTTTCCTGCAGGATTGCCTCTTTATTGGATTGTAAGTACGGTTATAGGTTTTTTACAAGAAAATTATTTATTCAAAAAAAATGGAAAAGATCAAAAAAAGAATTGAAGAAATATTTTCTTCAATGGGCATTAAGCCTAAAGAAATAAATACAAAAAAAGATAATTCCTCAAAAAAAGATCAGGAATTGATTGATGTTGATATTAGTTTAAATCAAGAAGACGCTGAGTGGTTTCTTAACGAAAGCGCTATGGGAATGAGGGCTTTGCAACATTTAGTTAGATTGGTGCTTTTTAAAGATATTAAAAATAGACCCTTTCTTGTTTTAGACATCAATAAGCATAAGCAAAAAGCAAAAAGAGTCTTAGAAGAAAAAGCATTAGAAGTTGCTCAAAAAGTAAGAAGAGAGAAGAAAGCTTTAAGCTTAGAGCCAATGTCTGCTTATGAGAGAAGATTAATTCATATGAAATTAGCAGAACAACCTGACATTATTACAGAAAGCAGTGGAGAGGAGCCTAATAGGAAAATAATAATTAGGCCTTATCCTTAATGATAATTGCAAAAAAAATAGCTTATAATACTGCAGTTTCAGCTGCAGCCCGTATAATTGGAGTAATTCTCTCTCTGGTTAGTATAGGGTTGATAGCTCGTTATTTAGGCCAAGAGGGCTTTGGTAATTATAGCCTTATCTTGGCCTTTCTTTATACATTTAATATTTTGGCTGATTTAGGATTGTATACTTTGATGACTAGAGAGATTTCCAGACCCGATGTAGATGAAAATAAGATAGCTAGCAATATCTTTACTTTAAGAATTTTTGTTTTGATTATTGTTTTAGGAGTAGCAGTTCTTGCTATATGGCTGTTTCCTTATAATAGCCAAGTTAAAATAGGTGTTATGATAGGCGCTATTGCTTATTTCTTTATTTCTGCCTCTCAAGTTTTAATGGGTGTTTTTCAAAAATATCTTAGAATGGACAAGCCAGCAATAGCCGAGGTTGTTGGTAGATTAATACAATTAGGACTGGTTGTATTCTTTATATACATAAAAGCCAGTCTTTTTATTATTCTTTTAGCCTTGGTTGCTAGTAGTTTTGTAATTTTTATTTTAAATTTAATTTTTGTAAGAAAATATATTTCTATTTGTTTGTCTTTTGATTTTTCTTTGTGGAAAAAAATCTTTAGAAACACAATTCCTATAGGCATATCTATTGTTCTTACTTTGATTTACTTTAAGATAGATAGCATATTTCTTTCTCTTGGCTTTATTAATCGTTCTTCTTTAAATCCTATGGCTGATGTTGGTGTTTATAATGTGGCCTATAAGGTTCTAGAGGGTTTAGTGTTTTTTCCAGCCATGTTTACTGGTTTAATAATGCCGCTTCTTTCTAAGTTTGCTTTTACAGATCGTGATAAATTTAAAAGAATCTTTCAAAAAAGCCTAGACGTCCTTATTATTTTTGCTATTCCAGTTGTTGTTGGGTTAGTTTTATTGGCTAAACCCATAGTTTTATTGATTGGGGGAGAGGGCTTTGGAGAATCTGCTCCTGCTCTTCAGCTTTTAGCGATTGCTATTGGTGTAATATTTTTGGCCAACCTGTTTAGTAGGAGCATTATTGCTTTGAATAAACAAAAAAAAGCAGCTTGGATATATTTTATAGGCATGATATTCAATGTTATTGCTAATTTAATATTTATTCCTAAATATTCTTACATGGGTGCTGCTGCTACCACCTTAGCTACAGAAGCGCTTGTTACTCTTGGATTATTTGTTTTAAATGCAAAGGTTTCTAATTTTGCTGGTTCTTTTAGAGTTGTTTTTAAGTGTTTGCTTGCTGGCTTGATTATGGGATTGGTTGTTTATTATTTTAAATCTCTCGGTTTATTTATTATCATACCCTTAGGGATTATTGTTTATGGGGGAATTCTTTATTTAATAAAAGGCATAACAAGAGAAGAAATCAGACTTTTGATTAAAAAAGAAATATGAATTTCTTATTATATATCCTCTGTTTTATTATTTTGTTTTTTCCTTTGTATTTAATAAGGTTTGATGTTTTTAATATTCCTACTAATTTTTTAGAAATCTCTGTATTAGTTTTGTTTGTTTTGTGGCTTTTAAGCAAAGGGTGGGCCGGCTTAAAGAAGATTTTTTTGGAAAATAAATTATTGTTTTTAGGAATATTGTTTCTTTTTATTGGAGTTAGCATAAGCACTGTTTTTTCTTGGAATTTTAGAGTTAGTGCTGGTATATGGAAGGGGTGGTTTATCCTTCCTTTTTTATTTTTTCTTGTTTTAATAAGCATTGTTGATGATAAAAAGAAATTATTTAAAGTAATTATTTTTTTTCTTTTTTCTGCTTTTTTTGTTGGTCTTGTTTCTTTGTTTGGAGACTGGAATCATCAGGGGAGATTGCAGGGCATTTTTAATTCTCCTAATTTTTTAGCAATGTATATTGCTCCTGCTTTTATTTTTTCTTTAATATTGTTTTATTTTAAAAAAAGAGCTTATTTGCTCTTTTTAGTAATTTTTTATCTTTTTGTTTTATTGCTTACTTTTTCTATTGGTGCCTGGATTGGCGTTTTAGGCTCTCTTGTTTTTAGTCTTTGTTATCTTTATTTTTTAAAAGGAAGAAAAAAAGAAGTTATTTTCTTTTGCCTTTTATTTTTTATTATTTGTTTGGGTTTATTTTTCTTTAAATCAAACATTTTGCCTGAAGGAAGTTCTTCTATAGATGCAAGATTATTGATATGGGGAAAGGCAGTTGATGTATTTTTAGAATATCCTTTTATAGGCATTGGCCCTGGCACTTTTGAAAGCTATTTCCCTCCTTATCCTAAATGGGGGGTTCCTCAGCCTCACAATCTTTATCTTGCCTTTTTAATTCAGGCAGGGACTGTAGGCTTTGTTGGCTTTTTGATTTTATTGTGGTGGTTTTATAGAGAGGGCTTTAAGGGTGGAAAGATTTCTTTGTTATTGATGTCTGGAATGGCCTATATTTTGATTCATGGGCTTTTTGATACATTGTATTGGAAAAACGATCTTTCCTTTATATTTTGGCTTATATTAGGCTTAATGGTGATAAACAAAAGCCTTCTTGATAAGAAGGCTTTTTAATCTCTTTTTTTGTTTTATAGCTCTATAGAATACAAGAGGCCATTTGTTTTGTTTATGAAAAATAGGAAATCTTCTTCCGGGGAAAGAAATAAGTTTGTTGCATCATATACTTCTAATATTTCATAGTCAGCTAGGATTTGTGTTTTTTCTCCCGTTTCTACATTTATTTTCCAGAATTTATCAATTGATTGAAATGTTCCTTTATAGAAGTCGTCTGGCAGGGTTTTGGCCTTGTCTATGTTTTCTGGTATAGCGCAATATATCATTCTAGGATCTTGAGACCAAATGCACTTTTCAGCTAGAGTTGATATTCCTGCTGATTCTGGATTAGATCCTATTGAACTTGTTGTATATATTTCTATATCTTCTCCTCTTGAGTCTGTTTTCGAATAAAGAATTCTTGTTCCATCTTTAGACCATTTTGGGCTAAAGCCATATATATCTGAGAGTATTTTTGTAAATCCTCTGGTGTAGGTGTTTAAAGCATAAAGTGAGCTTTGAGCTAAGCCAGAGGGTTTTTCATATATATATACCTCTGATCCTTTTGGCCATTTTACATCTATGTCTTTCATTCTTGTGTTTAGTATTGTTGAGTAATTAGATCCATCAGGATTAGATAGATTTATAGTGTTTATGTCATTTAGGCTATTATAATAATGATAGGCAATCCTGTCGCTTGAAGGTGACCAGGCTATTTCTTTCATATATTCACTTAGCGGGAGCGCCTTTTTTGTTTCATAGCTGTAAAAGTATTTTTGTATTTTTCCTAGATTGTCTTGGAATATTGTTATGACTTTGGTTTTGTCTGGAGACCACAATACATCTAATAAATTTTCTAGACTTGCTTCTGAGAATTTTGTTAAATCTGATCCATCAAAATTAGCTGTCCAAACATTTCCGCTTGTTTGAGAGTAATATATTATCTGGTCTTGGTCTTGAGTTAGTGTTGCGCTTGCTACAGGCTCACTGCTTATTGTTTTCACTCTTTGTTCTGGCTGAGGAGTAAATTCATCTTCTTGATTTGGCTGTGTTGTTCCTTTTTCTGATTCAGGTAGGCCAGAAGTTCCTTCTGGTTCTTTTGAAGATTCTGGCTTTATGAGAAGATTATAAATTAAGAATGCTGCTAAAGCCAGTACTAGTATTGCAATTACTATTATTAATATTTTTTTAACCTTTGTATTCATGATTATTTAAATTAATTAATCTTGCTCACAACCTGTTGGGTAATTTATACAGTTGCGTTTAGTTTTAACCCAATAACAAGCTTCCATTTCTCCTCCTAATTCTTCTGCTTTATTCTTACAAAAAGACTTACATTCATCTTTTGTTTCATAACAGGCGCTTTGTGGAACATAGCGACCACTTCCTCCATCTATTTTGCAGCTAGGAACATTTTTTATGGAGCATTTATAGCTTCTTTTCGAGTATTCTTGACATGTTGTTTGGCAAGACCCCATTTCCTTTATTTTTTCTATACACTTCGAGGCTGTTGCTCCTAAATTCTTCGCCTGTTCTTTGCAAAAAGAAACACAGGCCTCTAAGGTTGATGCGCATCCTGTTATAAAGGTTCCGTCACAATCAGAGGTGTTTGTTAGTTCGCAGGCATATTCCATGTTGCCTTTATAGTCTATTCCTAATTGTTCTTGGTTTAGCCCTATGTCTATTAAATCTGGATTTATTACTCTTAATATCAAGACACTTGCCAAAAGAAGAATTACTCCTAATATAGCAGATATTATTCTGTTTTTTGCATCACTCATTTGTGATTCATTTCCTGCTGAAAAAGTATATTGAGCTGCTCCTATTATTATTACAACCAAGGCTGCTACTCCTGCTATGCCAAGAGCAAAGTAATATATGTATGCTATTATTTCAGACAAATTGCTTTCTGTGCCTGGCTGAATTCCTTTTATTTCTGGGTAGTCTAATAAAAGGCTGGTTTCTGCTAAAGAAAATTTTAGAGGAATTAAGACCGCCAGGAAGATTATTATAAAAATTATGTTTTTATATTTTTTCATTAATCTATAAGAAGATTTATATTTTTATATACTTCTTGGTTTGGATTATTTTTATTAAAAACTCTTACATTTAATGTTCTTTCAATTATTTCTTCTGTGTCTTTGTTTGTTATATTTAAATTTAATACATTTGCTCTGTATTCTGATGAATTTACCTTTTTTTCTTCAAACATCCACTCAAAAGATAAGTCACTTAGAGATTTTATGCTAAAAAAGTATGGTTGGGCTGTAAGAGCGTTTTGTTTGTCAGCAAAGATAACAAGAGGGCTTTTGTCTTGTCTGGAAAAATAATTGTTTTCTGGGCTTGAGGTGATCTTTAATTCAGGACTTGCTATTGGTATCTTTATTGTTTTTTCTTGAAATATTGTTCTGTCTTCATTGAATATTTGTAGTCTTATGGAGTGATAAGATCCTCCTGGTCGTGTTGCAGTAAATTTTAGCTTTGTTTTTCCGTATCCTGATCTGCTTCTTTGAAATATATCATCTATAAACCAACTATATTTTAAATCACTTGGGCTGCCATTACTTGTGTTGACTATGGCTTCTACAATTACATCGCTTCCTATAGAAGGGAGCGCTCTTCCTTTGTATTCATAAGGAGTATATGTGTCTGTTGACCAAATCATTTGATATCCTTGCAGTTCTACCCTAGAGGGCACAAAATTATATGTATCAAATATGTTGTCTAAATTAAAATCTACTTGAGCTAATGCTGTTATTGGAAAAATTGCTATTAATAATGTTATTAGTATTTTTTTAATCATTTTTTGGTTTTAATTTTTTTGGCTTTTGATATAGTTTTTTTGCCTACTTTTGTATCTTGGAAAAAAACATATATGACAAATATTGACCATGAAGGAATAAGGCCTATAGGGCTTATTTCCACAAGAAAAGCAGATAAAAGTTTAAGCGTAGGATCTTTTTTGGGGCCTTTTTGTTGTTTTAATATTCTCCATAGCCATATAAATCCCAGTGTTGGTATGTCTATAAACCTTACTAATATTGCTCCTACGCCAGTAAAGTCTAAAATGTCTATTAAATCTAGCGTTATTGCTGCTCCAAAGACCAACACAAACTCTGCTACTGTTATAATAGATGCTGGGGTAATGCCGCTATCATCAGATTCTATATCTGCTTTTGCCCTTTGCTCCTTTAATCTAATCTGATTATTCTTTTCTTGCTCTGTTACTGTAGCCATAATTTGTTTTTAATTATTTTTCTTCTATCTCTTCCTTGGCTCCTCTGATTTTCATTATTTGTTCAGGACTGGATGTTACTATTTGGTCTTCAGTATATGATGCTTCTACTTTTATAGCTGCATGTTTTATTCCTGCAAAGAATATTCCTTCTCCTACATCTGCTTGGAGAAGAAGATATTTTTCTTCATTTGTAAGGTTGAATGTTTCTTTTACTACATCAATTGTTGCAGGAGATTGCTTGAATAATATTTGAAGAGAAGAGTTTGTGATAATAGCCTTGCCATAATCAGAATTCATAAAATCTGGGATGTCTTGGGTTATTGTTGTTAGGCCTAGCCAATATTTTCTACATCTTTTTGCTATTCCATGAAGGAATGATGCTCCTGATTCATATTTCATCATCCACCAAGCTTCATCTACTACCATAATTCTTTTCTTTAGCTGGGATCTTATTAGATTCCAAATGTATTGAAGAATAAGATACATAGCTATTGGTTTTAATTCATCATCCATGTCTCTTGTGCTGAATACTACCAAGTGCTTGTTTATATCTATATTTGTTGGCTTGTTTAAGAACCCAGCAAAACTTCCTTTTGTATATCTTTGCAGTCTTTTTGCTAGACTATCTCCTCCCTCCATGTTTTCTAGTATTGTTTGCAGATCTTCTAGCAGGGGAGGGGTGATTTTTTTAAAATCAGAGTCTGGTGTTATGTCTTTTGATGCGTATGTTTCATTTAATGCTCTGTCTAGTATTGAGTCTTCTTCTGGGGTTAGGTCTCCTAGGGCTACCTTCATTAATCCTACTAGATCCATTATTTTTGATTTATATACTTCTTCGTTTGTTTCATCTTCTCCTGGAGGTGAAATATCAAATGGATTTATGTGGACTTGGGAGCTAAGAGATATGTCAAAGAATGCTCCATCTGTTGTTTCTGCCAGATATTGATATTCATTTTCTGGATCAATGACTATGCAGTCTGTTCCAAGCATTAGTGATCTTAATAATTCTACTTTTACAGCATATGATTTTCCTGAGCCTGATTTCCCAAAAATGACCATGTTGCCATTTTCTAAAGAAAATCTATCAAATATTATTAGGCTATTGTTGTGGCGATTTATTCCGTAAAGAATTCCTTTATCTGATGAAAGAGTAGAGGATACAAAAGGAAATGTTGTGGAAAGAGGCTCTGTGTTCATTGAGTTTGTTACTAGTAATCTATCTTTTCCTATAGGTATAGTTGAATTTATTCCTTTTTCTTGTTGAAATAATGCTGGTCTGATATATACCATCTTTGATTCAAACATAGAAAGCATTTGCTCTTCTGTTTCTCTTAGTTTTTCTGGAGAATCTTCAAATATTGTTATATAAAGACCATATTTGAAAAACTTTTCTGTTCCCTGGATGAGTCTGTCTCTTAATGATTCTACGTCTTGTCTGGCTGTTTCTAAAACAGGATTTCTTACCTTTCCTTCTTCTTGTTCTGTTGTTATTTGAGACTCTATCTGAGTTAATTTCTTTCTTAATTTTTTTAATATTATGCCTGTGTCTGTTGGATGCACAAACATTGATATGTTAAATACTCTGTCCGTGTTTATTATTGGAGAAAGCCAGCTTACTGTTAAAAACCTTGGATATGTTATTACGAATAATGTTTTAGCAAATTTATTTCCTATTTGAATGTAGTTTGAGGTTATTTGCAAAGCAGAGGGTGCTATTGCATCAATTAATGACATGCCTTCTTCTGGCAAGCCTTCTGGGGTTGCTGTTTTTTGTTTTTTCTTTTTGAATAAACTCATTTGTCTACGTTGTAGAATTCGTAATAAAGCTCTGTTAATTGTTCGTCATTTAAAGGAACGGCTTTTACTCCTATTCCTTGGAGTCCTTCTATTACTAAATTCACTCTTTGATCTAATTGTTTCTTATATTGGCTAAATCTTTCCATTTTTAAGCTTTGTTGGCTTGATGTTTTTGATCCTATTACATTTTGTATTTTTTCTAGTATTGATTCTTCTTTTGACTCTATTGCTCCAAAGGGAATTATTACATAAAAAGACTTATTCATTATATTTGCAAAATCAACAAAGCTTTCTACGAAACTTATATATTCCTGTGTTTGAATTCTTAATAATTCATTTGTTTGTTTTTTTTCTAATTCTTTTATTTGGTCTAGGTATGAATCTATTTTAAAATGCCTAGATGCTATTATTATTTGTACAGTAAAGTCTAAAGAGTTTAAAAATTCTTGAAATGAAGCAATTACTGCTTCTTTTTCGTCCTTACTTAAGAGACTGAAGTTTATACTTGAGCATATACAAACAGATCTTAGATTGTTGTCTTTTGTTATTGCCACTCCGTCTCTTATGTCTTTTATTTCTACAAAATCTTGTACTGCTGGAGCTTTTTTTGGTAAATTTATTGCCATTTTATTTTTTTATTTCTATTTTCCAATTTAATTCATTTAACCTGCTTTTTGGTTTTTTTTCTTGTCTTTTTGGCGCCTCCTCCCTTTTTATTATTTTTGGCTCTTCTTCTTGTTCCAATATTTCTTTTTCTTTTGGCCTTTTCCAGACATAATAGTCTGGTTTTTTTAAAAAGCTAAAAAAATTAATTACTATTACAGAAAAAGGCTGATCATGTATTTTTACAAATGCAAATGTTATAGCTATTAGAGCTATGGGGATCGAGAGGATAATAAAGATTGCGAAATTGAAAAGTTTGTAGAAGATAAAGATTATTATGCCTGCTACCAAAAGATACATAAACTGTTTTATGGTTAGTGGGCCTATTACTTTATCTTCTATGTCTGTATATTGTGGTACTTGAAATTGCATTGTTTAAGAAATATATGACTTCCAATTTTTATCATCTTTTAGTGCATTTCGAATATCACTTTGGAAATTAGAGGCAAATTCTAATTTTTGTTTTGCTGATAATTCTTTGCCCATGTCTCTTGCTAGTCCTTGATCTGTTATGGAGACGGCTATTTCGGGAATGGCATTCATGTCTATATTGGCAAAGTCTTTTGGTCTTAATTTGTTTGCAAATTTTTTCATTTCTGACTCATTGATGTTTCCGCTTTGATCTTCAAATGCTTCTAATAATTTTCCTGTTGCAGCATAGAAAGATGCTCTTCTTTTAATGTCTTCTTCTGAAAAGTCAGTAAATTCTTGCTTTATTGCTTCTGCTTCTGCTTTTCGAGTTGCTTTTGGCATCTCCTTTGTTTTATCTATAACCTCTGATATGTCTTCTAGTGATTCAACAAAGCGTCTGGCGGCTATTTGGCCTTGTTGGTCTTTAAAAGATTCTGCTTTATATGACTTATTAATTCCTTTTTCTATTCCCTTAGTTATTGCCTTTATTGCCTTGTCTTTGTCTCCTATTGCATCAAATCTTAATTCTTCAAGATCTTTGGCTGCCTTTATCTTATTATTTGCTCTTAAAACAGCAACTCCTTTGTTGATTGCCTCTCTGTCTTCGCTCTTCTTTAATGCGTCTAGTGACTCCATTGCTCCTACCATAGCCAACCCTCCTGATGCTTGTTTAAATGCCTTTACCTTTCCTTCGTCAGTTAATTGATTCATTCTTTTTCTAAATCTTTTTGCTTCTTCGGTCATTGCTGGCGTTTGATATATTTGCTTGCCTCTTGTTATAAGGGCTCTTCCTCGGCGAGTATCTTCTCCTCCAAAAAGTTTTGATTGTCCAACTCTTTGCATTGCGCTACCTACTCCTCTTGCTGCTATATCAGCTGGTTTTCTGCTTGCTTTTCTTAGCCCCCACTTGCCTACTTTTTTGCTGACTTTCATTAATGTGTTTGATCCGTAAATCCCAAACTTGCTTGCTGCTATTAAGGATCCTATGAGCATTCCTATTATTATTATATAATGCAAAAGCATTGCAGGGGATTCTG
Source organism: Candidatus Portnoyibacteriota bacterium (assembly GCA_014728535.1). GTDB lineage: Bacteria > Patescibacteriota > Minisyncoccia > RBG-13-40-8-A > RBG-13-40-8-A > WJLL01. The sequence continues at coordinate 27,622 of WJLL01000053.1, read as the reverse complement.
TAAGAGCACCCATAGTTCCTGCGCCCATAAAATCAGGGCTGTGTGTTTTTGTCAGCATTCTTGCTTTTCCTTCTATTGCTACTTTTATTGTTAGCCATAGAAAGAAAGCATAAGCTGGGGCGAAAATGCACCATCTTAAAAATGTGCTCAACCACTGTTGCCAATTTTTTCTAAGACCTGGAAGGATGTAACATATAAATGCCATAGGAGCTAGTATTACAAGAAACCATATAAATATTGTTCTTACTAAAAGAAGAGCGGTTCCTGCTAATAAAACAAATGATAGTATTAAAAGAAATATTGTGCCAAACATCATAGACAGTATGAATCCCCAAAAATTAGTTAGGCCCTGGCTTTCTACGTACGATTCACACTTGCTTTGCGCTTCTTCATCTAATTCCATATCACTACATTCCATTGGTAAAAAAACGTTAACCATCTTCAGGCTGTCTACAAGAGGTCCTACCTTTATGTCTTTTATGAAAAAAGAGGCAGTAATGTTTGTGAAGTCAACTACAACATAAGCAAATACCATACTGAAATTTATCAAAAGAGCTATTAATATTAGTTTCGGCAAAAGTTTTTTAGCTTGATAATTTTCAACTCTTAAAATTGTTCCAAAGGCAATTATTACAAGAAATAGAATGAAGAGCATGTTTGCTATATCTCTAGTCACCTCCCACCCTGCTTCTATTATATACAAGTTTTTTGAAAAACTTATTTTAAGAGCTCCTTCAAAAAGAAAAGAAGATAGCTGTACAAGAAAAGACACAATATGTAGAAAAATCTCTGTAATTGCTGTTAATATTGACCGTCCTAATCCTACGGCTGATGATTTTAATACTCCTTTAGATAATTCAACTATCCAGCCAGGACCAAACCAACCTGCAAAAACAATTTTAGGAATTATAAAGGATGTAATTCCTGTTAATAAAAATATTTTTAGTTTTTTTGTTTTATTAATCATAATTCTTTATTTTGGCACGCATATAGCCACTCCTCCTTTAGGGTAGCGAATGGTTCCCCACAGTCCTCCAGAGTAATTTCCTAATTCTGGACAAGCTTTTGATGCTTCTTCTGCAGAGGAATATTCTGACAAATCTATTTTACATATTATGTCTGTTGGGTTTTTGTAGTTTCCTGTTGTCTTGTTTCTGCAATAGCCCAGAAAGTGTCCTTCAAATCTAGGATCATCTACAAATTCGTCACTAAATTTCCCATCTCCATTTATATCGAATTCCGAAACCGATCCATCAGCATATGTTCTTTTAGCATCACAATATGGTTCGCTAATATATAGAGTAGCTCCTCTGTATGGATCTTTCATTGAAACAAGATATGCTTCAGAAGTGTAAGCGTCTGGTTTTAATATCTCTTCGCTGAAGCTTCTATTTGGGTATGCCAGAGACATGTTGCTTAGTCCTCCCACTCCTTTGTAGTTTGGGTTCCAGTCTTCGCAGGGGGTTGGGGTTTCGTGTTGTTGTGACGAGTCTCCTACTTCGCCTCTGCACTTTAAATACAAAGATATGTTGTGGCCGGTAAGCGCTCCACAACACTTAGTTCTTTTTGTTGATAAATGATCTAAATATTGTCCTCCTGGATGGAAGGCATCTAAATCCCATTGCAAAGGAGCTCCTGTTGCGTCAGCACAATCGACATTTTGAGGTTCATTGTCTGTTATGTCTTTTAATTCTTCTTCTGTTGTATTACAGAGCGCTTCACATGTTAAAGTTTTCATATTGTAATTTGGCAATATTCTACAAACTAAACCAACTGGTATTTTTGCGTCTGACGGAGTTCTGTTGTCGGGACAATAAGGGTCTGATAAGTCAAAGTCATTATATCCTCCCCACCATAAATCTTCTTTTGCTTGGGCTGGGTATTTTATAAAGGCTCTGTTTACATATTCATACATTTGCCAGCAATAATATGCAGGCATAAAGTACTCTTTTAGGCATGTATAGCAGCCCTCTTTTGTTATAGAAGTACCACAGCGGTTGTAAAAGTCTTCTGCGCTTGTTATTGATGTTGATATATCTTCATAGTTGCTGCAATAAAGTTCTATACAGCTCTCTCTTTCATCTCCTATTTTTGTACTGCAAATACTTTCTGCTTTTGTTATACAGTCCTCGCATCTATTTTTTGTTTTGTTTATTAAATGAGCTCCTTCTATGCAGGCAGTTCCTATTGTTGTTGTTGAGCAATATCCATCTTGTGTTGCCTTTGTTACAGCCTCTGCGTCCGTGAATCCTTCTATTCTGTATTCATTTATTCTTCCTAAACAACCGGTTGAGCATTCATCGTTTATGTTGCTTATATTTAGCTCATATGGAAGTCTTGTTGTTATATTTTTGCACTGCGTGTCTGTTGTTTCTAGGCATTTTTGAGGGTACTTGCTTAAAGGAATATCATCCCATGTTTGCCCATATACTGCATAGCCGTTGTTTACAGCAACTGCGCTGTCTAATACTTGGAAGTCTGGTTTAAGATCTACTCCTTCTGATACAGAATATAGATGCTGGGCTTCTTGATCTATTATTTCTGCAACCATTTCTTGAAAAACCCTTCCCTCTAGTTGGTGTTTTGTGTCACACTCATAGCTTGTAGTTGATAGCTTTTTAACTGAATTAAGAATATTTTCTAATATATTTCTTCTTGCTTCTTTTATGTCTGCTGATGTTAAAGATTTTTTGTAGTCTGAATGATAGCCATATTCTAGTTGCTGTTTCGATATGTCGCTTGTGGCCGCATAAGAGCTTCCTGTTAATCCTATGCCATGCATCATTTTAGAGAAGAGGCTTGAAAAAACAAGATTTAATAATTCAGTAATTTCATCTGCTGTTATTAGCCAGTCAATGTCTGAGCCTATGCTTTTTTCAACAGAAGAATGAATGCTAGATCCTACATTTGTTGTTCTATATTCAAGACATATGCCTGTGTTTTGACTATCGCATTTGTATATGCAGCTTGCTAGCCACATAGGGTCAGTTTGTGCTTTCTCATCTTCTCTACATTTGTTTTTGCACGCTTCTAATTGTTCTTCTGTTAATACTTGTTCTTCCATGCATTCATTTTCATTCATATATCCTTGTCCTGCTTCGAATTCTTTTTCTTTTTCTTCTACTTCTTCTTCCTCTATCTCTGCTCTTCTTTCTATTGCCATTAATGTTGCTCCAAAGATATTATTTTCAGGCCTCATTAATGCACTCCATGTATCCCATCCGTATACGCTTATGGATGGGTTTTCCCAAAAAGCTTCTGCATTATCTACTACTTGATCGATTGTGCAGGCTGCATATTGAGTATAGGGCACAGAATAATATGGCCTATTTAGCTCCAAGCGCTCTCCTATGCTTATTTGGAGTGGCATACAAAGAGGCGTTAGATTAAATTCTTGTATAAACCTTCCTGAGGCAATGTTTAAAGCTTGATTTACCTCTGCTTTCCAGTCAGTCATTGCAAAGGGCTTGTTTTCTTCGGTAAATCCTCCTTGGGCCCATCTAGCTATTTCTTGTTGTATCCTTACCATTCCATGCCTAGCCAGGCTTTTTGGTAGCTGGTCTAAGACCCACTCTTTTACTTGATTTACTATATCCACTGTTATGTCTCCAATTCCTAATACTGCATTTGCTTTTTTGGGCTTAAATATTAAAAAATTCATCCCTAGGCTCAGGGTCAATGCGATAATTAAAATTATTGCAATAGATTTTTTCATATTTCTACATTATTTTCTTCAGCAGCTTTTTGTATTTGAGGGGATAGAGCTTCCCATAGCTTTATTGCGTCCTTTGCTTTGTTTAATCCTATTACTGCCTTCATTGGATCTGAATCATAATCTATGGCTGATATAAATATGTTTCTTAGGGTTATTGATATTTTTAATACTTTTTTGTGTATTTCTTTTAGAGATGAGGGGACTTCTGTTTCTCTTAGTCTTCTTATTTGCCTTTCATTTTCTTTTATTAGGTTTTCTAGGTCGGTGAATTTGTTTTGAGGGAGATCGTTTTTTAATAGCAAAAAACTTCTCTCTTGTAGAAAGAAGTCTTGGGAGTTTATGTATTCTGATAGCTTGCTTAGATATTTTTGTTTGTTTTCTGCGCTATTGTCTTCTGATATGTATATGTCTTGATCTGAAACTTGTATTTCAAATATTTCTGGAGATTCCTCCAGTATTTTTTCTGCTCTTTCTGCCCAGTCTTTTTGGTTTTCTAGTATTGCTCTTTTAAAAAGCTCATTTAGTGTTGTTTGATCAATCTGCGCTAAGAATTCTTCTGGACTGTTTATTTCTGGGTGATCTTCTAAGAATTGGCTTTTTTGGATTAAATAATTTTTTATTATTTTTTCCGAATCAGTAAATACTCTTTGGGTGATATTGTATTTTTCTCCTAGGGGAAGGGGATAGAATGCTAGTTGATCTCCTGGCCCTTTTACTGTTGGATTGTGGCCTGAATCTATTTCTTCTCCGTCTAGATAGCCGTCTCCGTCAGTGTCTGGGTTTGTTGGGTCTGTGTCATATAGGTTTTCTTCCCAGTCCTTTAATCCGTCTTGGTCTGTGTCTTTGTTTCTTGATTCAATTTCTGTTTCTTTTGCTCCCCAAAGATTTATTTTTGAAAAAGCCTCCTTTTCACTATATGCTCCTATAAAAATTATTAAAGCAATAGCCAAAAATGTAGCTGACACTATAGCTGCTATAGGTAGTTTTGTACCTTTTTCTTTGGTCATAGTTCTTTTTGATTTTATGGTTTTATTATACCATTAAATTAAATTGTCAAAAACTATATATTGTGGAAAAGATTTAGCCAGTCTTGGATTGATAAGCTTTCTGCTCTGACTTTGCTTTTTATGTTTGATTTTTTTAGTATTTTTTCTATTTCTGATTTTTCTTTTTTTATTTTTGAATTTAAATTATTTAAAAGGGTTTTTCTTTTTGAGGAAAAGCCTATTTTAATTAATTTAAAAAAATCTTTTATTTGATTTTCTTTTAGAGGGAGTTGTTTTTTTGGTTTTATATTTATTATTGCTGAATCTACTTTTGGTTTTGGCGAGAAATGTTCTTTTGGTATGTGTGCTTCTATTTTAGGTATTGCATAGAATTGAACAGATATTGCTAAAAGGTTTGTTTTTGGTGGTTGTTGGCATATCCTTTGAGCTACTTCTTTTTGTGTTGTTAGGGTTATTTTTTCTGGCTTGCTTTTTTCTTCTAGGAATTTTCTGATTATTGGGGAGGTTATGTAGTAGGGGATGTTGCCTGCCAGCTTGTATTTTATTTTTGGTGGTTGATATTCTAGTATGTCCTTGTTTATTAATTCTATGTTTTTGTTCTTTATATTTTGCTTGAGGACATTGTATAGTCTTTTGTCTTTTTCTATTGCTATTATTTTTTTTGCTTTTTTTGATAATTCCTTTGTTAATGCTCCTAGTCCTGGGCCAATTTCTATTATGGTGTCGTCTTGTTTTGGGTCTATTGCCTTTAATATTTTATTTAAAGAATCTTTGTTTGTTAAAAAATTCTGGCCTAATTTTTTTGTTGGCCTGATATTATATTGTTTTAATTTTTCTTTTGTATTTTTCATTAAAAATCTATTAAATCTATTTCTTCTTCGTCTGTTTCTGCTGTGATTAGGTGTTCTGGTATTTCATTTAAAAATCTTGATGGTGGATTTGCCTCTATACTTCCCCAGCTTGTTCTTGTTTGAGCGTAGGTGATATATAGGTGCTTTTTTGTTCTCGTTATTCCTACATAAAGTAATCTTCTTTCTTCCTCTATATCTAGAGGATTTAATAGGCTGCGAGAATGAGGAAGAATTCCTTCTTCGCATCCTTTTATAAATACAACTGGGAACTCTAGTCCTTTTGCTGTGTGCAGGGTCATTAGGTGGACTACTTGTTTTTCTTTTGTTATTTCGTCTGTTTCTGAAAATAGAGCTGTTTTTTCTAAGAATTCTTCTAGTCCTTTTGGTGATTTGTCAAATTCTGTTGACATGTTTATTAGTTCTTTCACATTTTGCCATCTTGCTTCGTATTCAGGTACGCCCTCTTTTGTTTGGCTGTCTCCGTATTTATTTTTTAGATATTCTTTGTATTTTATTTTTTTTGTTAATTCTTTTATTAGTTCAGATAAGGGAGTTTTCTTTGATTTTTCTTTTAGATTTTGTATTAGATTATAGAATTCTTTTATTTCTTTTTTTGTTTGCTTTTTTATTCCTTGGGTTTGTATTTTTTTTAGAGTTATTTTTCCTATTCCTCTTCTTGGCGTGTTTATTATTCTTTCCATGCTTATTTCATCATTGTTTTGTATGAATTTTAGATAAGCAATAATATCTTTTATTTCTTTTCTTTGATAGAATTTCGTTCCTCCTATTAGCTTATATGGTATATTGTTTTGAATAAATGATTCTTCTAATGCTCTTGATTGAGCATTTGTTCTGTAAAATACTGCAAAATCATTTAAATTAAATCCTTTTTTTGAAAATTCCTTTATTTTTTTTGCTATTATTTCTGCTTCTGTTTTTTCATTCCTTGATTGGACTAGTGATATTGGTGGTCCTGATGAGTTTTTGGTCCATAGGTTTTTTGTTTTTTGATACGTGTTTCTTGATATTAATTCAGATGCTGCGTCTAAGATGACTTGAGTTGATCTATAATTTTGGTCTAGGGTTATTGTTTTTGCTTTTGGATAATCTTTTTCAAAGTTTAATATATTTCTAAAATCTGCATTTCTGAAACTATATATTGATTGGGCGTCATCTCCTACTACGCAAAGATTTTGATGTTTCTCTGAAAGCATTCTTATTAATTTGTATTGGGCCATATCTGTATCTTGATATTCATCTACTAATATGTATTTAAATTGGTTTTGGTATTTTTTTAATGTTTCTGGATTTTTTTGGAACAGTTTTACGCAAAACATTATTAAATCATCAAAATCAAGAGCATTGTTGTTTTTTAATTCTTTTTGATATTCTGTATATATTTTGCTTATTGTTTTTTCAAAGAATTCGCTTGCCTGGCTTTCATATTCTTTTGGATCGATAATTTCGCTTTTTAGGGCTGATATTGTTGCAGCTACTTTCTTATAATTGAATTGTTCTTTGTTTATTTCTAGTCTTTTTATTAATTTCTTTATTAGTCTTTTTTTGTCTTCTTCGTCATATATTGTAAAAGATTTTTTATATCCTTTTATTTTATCTATTTCTTTTCTTAAGATTCTTAATCCAAAAGAATGAAATGTTCCTATAAAAGGAAGAGGGGATTTTTTATTTAAGATTATTGACACTCTTTGCTTCATTTCTTCTGCTGCTTTGTTTGTGAATGTCAGTGCTATTATGTTTTCTGGCCTTATTTCTTTTTGCATTAAATATGCTAGTCTGTATGTGAGTACTTTTGTTTTTCCTGATCCTGGGCCAGCCAATATTAAAACAGGCCCTTCTGTTGTTTGAACAGCCTTTCTCTGTTTTGGATTTAATTCTCTTAGTGCATCCATAATAGTATTTTAGCAAAATTAAAGAAGTTGGTGAAATAAAAAAATCCCGACATCATAGTTCTTTTAAGAACTCCGTTGAGAAGGCAATTTTCAAGTGTTTTGGATTTTTTGCCTTTTGCTTAAAAGGCTTGACATTGAATATTTGCTATGCTAAGCTTATATTAGTGTTAATGCGGTAAGATTAACATTTTTTATTCTAGATTATCTGTTAAGACAATCTTATTTATAGGAAAAAAACAACTCTTTTCTCTAGAAAAGGAAGCATAAGAGAAAAGGGAAATAGCAACAAATTTAAAAAATTGCTGCGAAAACTCTCTTTTGGGAGGGCAGTAGCAATTATTTTTATTGTCTTTGTTTGTGTTACATTAACTCAAACCATTGCTGATAGTTTTGGTACTTATCCTGTTGATGAAGAAACAGAAATAATAAGGAGAGGATCTTTTGTTTATGCTTCAGAGTATTTAAATTCTAATGAAACAATAATAGAAGAGGTTTATGTTAATGAGGGTTATTTTGAAACATCTAATGTGTTGCTTGGTAGTGCTTATATTTCTACTCACTCTCCTTCTGGCGAGCTGCCTTATTTAGGAAAAGAAAGAAGTGCTAAGATTACTTATACAGTTAAGCCTGGAGACGTTCCTTCTAAGATAGCTGCTTTGTTTGGCATTTCTACAAATACGCTATTGTGGGCTAATGATCTTGGTTCTTGGGACTATATTAAGCCAGGACAAGAGTTGGTTATTCTTCCTGTTTCTGGTATTAGTTATACAGTTAAAAGCGGTGATACCTTGCAAGGCATTGTAGATAAATACCATGGAGACTTTGAAGAAACCATTGAGTTTAATGGTCTGCCTGCTGATGGAGAATTGGCTGTTGGACAGGAAATAATTATTCCTAATGGCGAAAAGCCTGTTTATTATTATCCAACAAGAACATATGCTACTGCTAATACTTTTCCAAGGCCTTATTCAAACCAAAGCCATCAATTTCCTTGGGGACAATGTACTTGGTATGTTGCTCAGAGAAGATATATTCCTTGGAGTGGTCATGCAAAGACATGGATTTATAAGGCGCCTAGATACGGGTTTGCTACAGGATCAGAACCTCGCCCTGGAGCTGTTATAGCTACTAGAGAACATCCATATTATGGTCATGTTGCTTATGTAGAATCAGTAAATGGTCCATATGTTACTATATCTGAAATGCATCTTGGTTATGGTATTAAAAAAGTAAGAACTCTTCATAAAGATGATTGGAGAATTATAGGGTACATTTATTAATAAATGTATTTTATTGTTTGTTTATTTAAAAAACCGCCTTTTGGCGGTCTTTTTTGTGGAAAAGAATTTTAATAAAATTATAGTCTTTTTTTGTCAATAAAATTCTTAATTTAGCTTCAAAATCAAACTTTTTAGTATTGACGAAACCTTGATAAAATAATTTTAATAAAGCGATTTCTACAGGTTATCCACAATTCTGTCTATTGCTGTATATATTGCTTCCTTGCTGGTGGTTATTATTAGGTTATTGCTTGTTATTGCATAATCTATTGTTATATCTGGGTCTGGAAAGTTGATATATCTTATGCTTGCATTTTTATATGTATTGTCTTGAAATTCTTGAGTGGCAGGATTTTTTGTTGTTTTTGATAAGAATATTGGATTTAGGTCTTCTATCATTGTTTTTTCCCAGAAATTCATTTGTTCTTTTAAGCTTTCTGGACCTTCTATTCTTATTGCTATGCCCAGGTGTCTTTTCCCATTTTGCGTGTATAAGAATAGGGTGTGATCTTCTGTAAATTCTGATTTAACATAAGGAGGAATGTTTATATTCAATCCTTCTATTATGTCTGTTGTTGTTAGGAAAGTGCTTCCTTTTAAGAAGGCTATTCTTTCAATTGTTCCTGGATTAAATGCTTGGTTTTCTTTTTCTTCTAGTTTTTCTTTTATTAAATCTTTGCTTTTTATTTCAATTATAGTTGTTTTGTTTGCATGTATTAGTGTTGCTGGAGGGTTTGGTTGTTCTGTGACAGGAGGTGTTGTTTCTGGTTCTTTTTTTGAAAAGAATCCAAAATATATACCAAAGCCTATTCCGATAATAAGGATGGCTATTATTAAAACAGTTAAAATGCCTTTTTTTGATTTTCTTGGCGTTGGTAGATTCTTTGGTGGTTCTGGTTTTTCTTCTGTTTCCTTTTTTAATTCTGGTTTTGGGGGTTCTGGGGCTTCTGGCTTGGTTGGTTCTGGTGTTTTTTCTGGCGTAGGTGGTTCTGGCGCTTTTTCTGGTTTTGGGGGCTCTGGTACTTTTTCTGACTTTTGTTTTTTAGAAGCGCCTATTAGCTCTTCTGTGCTTGGAAGGGCTGTTTTTATTGGTCTAGTGCTTTCTTCTTCCTTCTTTTCTCTTAATTCTCTTTCTCTTTTTTCTATTTTCTTTTTTAATTCTTCCCTGTCTGCCTCTTTTTCAAGCTTTTTAATGCCTGCTTCTGCTTGATCGTTTTTCATTGTTCTTATTTCGTATTCTGGAAGCACATTAATAGGCTCTGAATCATCTTCTTTTGAAAGGACATCGTCTGCCTCTGATTGAGCGCTTGCTTCTTTGTTGTCTTCTATTTTTAATTCTCCTTCTTCTTCTGTTTCTTTTTCTGGCATGTTTTCAGTTTCTTCTTCTGTTTCTAAAGACTCTTCTTCTGGTTTAGGTGGTTCTGGTTGTTGGTTGCTTTGCAGGTCTTGTTCCTCCTTGTTTTCTGGAGCAGAAGCTTCTTGATTTTTTTCTTCTTGATTTTTATTGTTTTGCTCCATATGTTTTTAATTTAATTTATTATTTTTTAATTGGCTTTGTTAATTCCAATGATATTTTTCCTTGTGGATCTATGTTTTTGATTTTTACTCCTACTGTATCTCCTTGATGTAGATAATCTTCTACCTTTTCTACTCTTCCTGGAGCTAATTCAGATATATGAAGCAATCCTTCTTGTCCTGGTGATAGTTCTACAAATGCTCCAAAGTCAGCAATTTTTACTACTTTTCCTTCAAATGTTTCTCCTTTTTTTAATTCTCTGGTTAGGCTCTTTATTCTACTGATTGCTTTTTTAGCCATTTCTGCGTCTTCACAGCTTACAAAGACAGTGCCATCATCTTCTATATCTATTGTTGCTCCTGTTTCTTCTGTTAGTTCGTTTATTGTTTTTCCTCCAGGCCCTATTATATCTCTTATTCTATTAGGATTGACTGTAAGAGAATAGACCCTTGGAGCAAATTGGGATAATTCTGGTCTTGGAGTTTTTATTGCTTTTTCCATTTCTTCTAATATTTCTATTCTTGCCTTTTTTGCTCTTGGGAATGCTTCTTTTAGCATTTCCATTGTTACTCCATTAAGTTTTACATCCATTTGCATTGCTGTTATCCCCTCTCTACTGCCTGCTATTTTTAGATCCATGTCTCCATGATGATCTTCTGGGCCTTGGATATCAGTTAACACCTTGAATTTTGTTTTTGTTGGCTTTTCTGTTAGTTCAGTCATCAATCCCATTGCTATTCCAGCAATATTTGTTTTTACTGGCACTCCTGAGTCTAGCAATGCTAATACTGATCCGCAGACTGAAGCCATTGAAGAAGATCCGTTTGAAGAAAGAACTTCAGATACAATCCTTATTGTATAAGGAAAAGACTCTTTGTCAGGAATTATTGGCTTTAATGCTTTTTCTGCTAGAGTTCCGTGTCCTATTTCTCTTCTTCCTGGCCCTCTCATTGGGCCCACCTCTCCTACACTAAATGAAGGGAAGTTGTAATCATGCATAAATCTTTTTGCTCCTTCTAGCTCCATTTGGTCTAAGAGCTGTTCTGCTCCTGGAGGGGCTAGTGTAATCATTGAGAGCACTTGAGTCTCTCCTCTTTGAAACAATCCTGATCCATGCACTCTTGGGAATAGTTTTACTTGGCAGTTTATTTTTCTAACTTCATCTGTCTTTCTATTGTCTGGTCTTTTTTCATTTTCTAAAACATTTTTGTGAACTATTTCGTCTGTTTTTTCATCTAATAGATCAAATGATAGGCCTAGTTGTTTGTCTGCTTCTTCTGTTTCTGCCTTTTCTTTTATTAGTTTTTCTATACTATCTTTTAATTCTTTTAGATTGTTTAATCTTTTTTGTTTGTCTGGTTCATATACTGCGTTTTCAAGTCCTTTGTCTATTATTTTTTCCACTTCTTGTTTTAGGTCTTTGTTTAGCTCTGGTATTTCTATTGTTGCTTTCTTTAATCCTATTTCTTTTACAATCTTATTTTGGAATTCAATTATTTCTTTTATTGTTTTCTTTGTTCTTTCTATTGCCTTTAATGCTTCTTCTTCTTTTGTTTCTGGAGTGTGGCCCTCAATCATATTTATCAATACTTCATTGTCTTGTTCTATTCCTGAAACAAATATTTCTGATTTTGTTTCTATTTTTTCACTTATTGTTGGGCTTATTGTCCATTCATTCTTTTCATTTTTTCCTATAGATATTCCTCCTACTGGACCATTCCATGGAATATCTGAAACTGATAAAGCAATTGATGCTCCTATCAATGCTGGGAATACTGGATCATTTTCTCCATCAAAAGAAAGAACTGTTAAGACTATTTGGACCTCATTCCTCATTTTGCTATTAAAAAGAGGGCGAATAGCCCTGTCTACTAGTCTTCCAGAGAGAATAGCTTCGTCTGTTGGTCGTCCTTCTCTTTTTACCCAGCGACTTCCTTTTATTTTTCCTGCAGCATAGAATTTTTCTTCATAATCTACCATTAAAGGAAAGTAGTTTCTTTCTACTGGTTCCTTGCTCATTACTGCAGTGGCCAAAACCTCTGTTTGGCCATATCTAACTAATGCAGAACCATTAGTTTGTTCTGCTAGTTTTCCTGTTGTTATGGAAAGCTCTTTTCCTTCTATTTCCATTTTAAAGTTTTTCTCTTTCATAAATCTTTTTAAGAAAACAGATTTAAAATAAGAAGGTCTGGGCGTTTTGTTTTCGGATACACAGATACAGGAAGATGGATATCCGCCCATGTCTGCGTATCCGCCAAACAGACCTGTTAAATTTATCTGCTTCTTTTATTAGTTTTTATTAAGTATTGACTTGATCTTTTGCTGAGATCTGTAAAATCATCAGCAACCTCCTTTAATTTTCCAGATGCGCTTTTGGCAAAAGCAATTATCTCTACTTGTTGGCCTTGTCCTTTTAAGTATTCTACTAAAGGGACAAAGTCTCCGTCTCCGGTTACTAGTATTATGCTATCTAGCTTTTTGCTTAATTCAAATGCATCTACTGCAAGGCCTACGTCCCAGTCTGCCTTTTTCATGCCTCCTGGAAATATTTGCAGTTCCTTGCTTTTTATTTCTATTCCGGCCTTTTCAAGAGCTTCTAGGAAGGCCTTTTCTTCTCCCGACTCTGTTGTTACTACATACCCTATTGCTCTTATTAGCTTTCTTCCTCCTACTGCTGTTTTTAGAATCTCTCTAAAATTAACCCTAGCATTATAGAGGTTCTTTGCAGAGTGATACATGTTTTGAACATCAATCAAAACACCCACTCTTTGATCTTTGTGCTTTATTACTGACATATTAATTTAGGGCCTATTTTGTTTTTAGGCCTAATTTTTTAGTTATTTTTTTGTATTCTTTTTCATCTTCTCTTTTCAACCATTCCATGAGTTTCTTTCTTTTTGAAACCATTTTTAAAAGACCTCTTCTTGAGTGGTTGTCTTTTGGGTTTTTTCTTAAATGAGAAGACAATTCTTTTATTTGTTCAGTAAGTACTGCAATTTGAACACTGGCCGACCCTGTGTCGGTTTCGCTTGTTTTGTGTTCTTTTACGATCTTAGATTTTTTTGTTTTTGTTAACATATCAAGTATTGTAATATATATTAAAGATAAAAGCAAGTATTGTAAAATTAATTCTTTGTAGTTTATAATATAGACTTATGAAGAAGGTTGCTTTATTTTTCTTTATATTGTTTTTATTCGCTTCTATTCCTTTGGGAATTGAGGCTTCTTCTGATTCTTTAGAAATAGATTTCTTTTATAGTGATAGCTGTCCTCATTGCGCAGCAGAAGAAGAATTTCTTGATTATATTGAAGAAGAATATCCTCAAGTAGAGATTAATAGATATTTGTCTTCTAGTAATAGGGAGAAGTTGGTCGATATGTGCAGGGAGTATGAAGTAGAGAGATATATTGGCTTAGTTCCTATTACTTTTGTTGGTGATGAGTGTTTTCTTGGTTTTGATAATGAAAAAGGGGTTGGTGCAAAAATTGAGAATTCTATTAAGAAGCAGCTAGAGGGAGAAGGAGAAGAGAAGGAGGATGATGAGGCGATTAATTTGCCTATTGTTGGGGAGATTGATTTAAGTAGTTATACATTGCCTTTGCAGGCTGTGATTCTTGGTTTTTTTGATGGTTTTAATGTTTGTTCTTTAGGTGCTCTTGTTTTGATATTGGGCCTTGTTTTGATTTTAAAGTCTAGGGCTAAGATATTTGTTTTTGGCGGCTTGTTTATTTTAGTTACTGCTCTTGTTTACGGCCTTCTTATAGTTTTATGGTATCAGTTGTTCTATGTTTTGGCTCCTGTTTTAAATATCATGAATATCTTTGTTGGCATTTTGGGTTTATTGGGCGGGGTATATTTTTTAAAGCAGTTTGTTAGGTATAGGAAATATGGGCCTGCCTGTGATGTTTCTTCTGGCGTTGTTTCTAAAATGTCTTCAAAGGTTAAAGAGAGTATTAAAGAGTCTGGTGGTTTTTGGGGTGTCCTTATTAGTGTCTTGATTTTTGCTGTTGTTGTTACTGTTGTTGAATTTCCTTGTTCTGCTGTTATTCCTGTATTTTTTGCTGGCGCCTTAGCTCAGGCCAATTTGCCTGTTTGGACCTACTTATTATATATCGCAATCTTTGTATTTTTCTATATGCTGGATGAGATTGTTGTTTTCTTGATTGCTGTTTTGACTATGAATATTAAAATTGCTTCAAGCAAGGCCATGGTTTGGATTACCTTGGTTGAAGCAATTGTTTTGTTTGGCCTAGGATTCTATTATTTGTTTGGTTTGTAAATAAAACCCCCTCCTAGAAAGAGGAGGGGTGAATTTGTACGATTGCTTTTTGAGGTTTGAGATTGGACCACTCTGTCCATATCTCTAAAACCATTGGTTTTCCTTTTGTATATTTTAGGATTTTTCCGTTCCAGCTTCCGTTTTCTTCAAGATTGTTTCCTTTTACAACCACTATATCCCTCTTTTTGATTGGTTGTATTTTTCCATTCCTTCGTATATGAGCAACTGTTTCAAGGTCCAAACCAAAAGGCCATGTATTTAATTGTATCATTTTAAAGAACCTCCTTGATATTAATATCCTATCATAGTATATATATTCTGTCAAGCTTTTTCAGTTGACTATCGCCTGTTTCTGTTATACAATGGAGGTGGTATAGCCCCCGTGGTATAATGGATAACACGTGGCGCTTCGGACGCCAAGTTGGGAGTTCGAATCTCTCCGGGGGCATTATATAAAAAACCGCCTTTGTTTTAGCGGTTTTTGTTTTTGTTTGTTTTTTTTATTCTTTGTCCTTCTCTGTTATTTCTTCAAAATCACCTTCTTCTATGGCTTCAGTGAAATCTTTCAATTCTTCATATTCTATCCTTAATTCTTCTAGTTCTACTTTTAATTTTTCATTTGTTTTTGATTCTAGCTCTTTTTCTATTTCTTCTATTCTTTCTTTTAAAGCAGTGACATATTTTTTCATATCTTCTCCAAGATATTCAATTTCTTCTTGATTTAATACTTTTTCTTTTTTTTCAAATTTTGGTTTTTCGAAATTCATTATTTTTTCCTTAATTTTTCTCTTTTCATTATCTCTTATTTTTAATCTTTTTGCAAGTACTTTTCTTGCCATTTTATTTTAATTTGTTAAAATAATAAGAGGCTTTATATTACAGCCTGTTTTCTTTTTAATAAAATAATATGCGCCGTTAGCTCAACTGGCAGAGCAGGGGCCTCTTAAGCCCAAGGTTGGGGGTTCGATTCCCTCACGGCGCACTTGCTTTTTTTGTTTTATTGGGTTAAAATTCTTTTTATGCGCCGTTAGCTCAGCCTGGTAGAGCAACTGCCTTTTAAGCAGATGGTCGGGGGTTCGAATCCCTCACGGCGCACTTGTTTTTTTAAAAGAGCTGTCAGCTCTTTTTTAAATTGCCAAAACATTGTTTTTGAGTTATTCTTAACTTGAAATGAAGATTCCTAAAGAAATCAATTTAATACTTGAAAAATTAGAAAAATCAGGCCACCAAGCATATATTGTTGGTGGTTGTGTTAGAGACTTTTTACGCGAAGTTAATCCTAATGATTGGGATGTAACTACAAATGCAAAGCCCAAGGAAATTAAAAAAATATTTCCTAAGTCTTTTTATGAGAATAAGTTTGGCACAGTTACTGTTTTAACTGATTCTTCTGACGAGTCTCTTTCTGAGGTTGAAATTACCACTTATAGGGTGGAAGGAAGATATATTGACAAAAGGCACCCTGATAAAGTAGAATTTGCTGAGAATGTTGAAGATGATCTGGCTAGAAGAGATTTTACAATAAATGCTATGGCTATGAATGATGAAGAAATTATTGATCCCTTTGACGGCCAAAAGGATTTAGAGAAAAAACTAATTAGGGCTGTTGGTTATGCTGATGATAGGTTTAATGAAGATGCTTTAAGAATGTTAAGAGCAGTTAGATTTTCTTGTGTTTTAGATTTTAGTATTGAAAGAAAAACATATTCTGCAATAGAAAAAAATGCAAAATGGATAGATGCTATTTCTAAAGAGAGAATTCGTGATGAATTTGTTAAAATCATTGATTGTGATAAAGCTGCTGATGGAGTTGATTTATTACAAAAGCTTGGTTTGCTTAAATATATTATTCCTGAGTTAGAAAAGGGGGTTGGTGTTTCTCAAAATCGTCATCATATTTATGACATTTATGAGCATTCTATTCGGTCCTTAAGAGCAGCTGCTGAAAAAGAATTTAGTTTAGAAGTAAGAATGGCTGCTTTGCTTCATGATATTGGCAAGCCTGAAACAAAAGAAGGAGAGGGGCCTGATTCAACCTTCTATAATCATGACATTGTTGGTGCTCGTTTTGCTGAAAAGATCCTTAAAAGATTAAAATTTTCTAATAAGCTTATTGATAAAGTTGTTTTATTGGTAAAGAATCATATGTTTGTTTCTGATCCTGAGAGATTAACTGAAGCTGGAGCTAGACGCTTAATTAAGAGAGCTGGTAAAGAAAATATTCCTGATTTGATAAATCTTAGGATTAGTGATCGTTTGGGCATGGGCAGACCCAAGGCTCGTCCTTATCGTTTAAGAAAAGTAGAATATTTAATTGATAAAGTTTCTCAAGATCCTGTTTCTGTTGGTATGTTGAAGATTAGCGGAGATGAGGTTATGAATATTTTAGGAATTTCCCCTGGCCCTAAAGTGGGTGCTATTCTAGATGTTTTGCTTTCTGAGGTTATAGAGGATCCTGGCAAGAATAAAAAGAGAATTTTGAAAAAAAGAATCAAAGAATTAGATAAAGAAAATCTTTCTGGATTAAGGAAAATGGCTCGTGAAAAAATAAGGGAGAAAAAAGAAGAGGAAGATTTAAAAATTAAAGAAAAGTATTGGATAAAATGAAAAAAGAAAAAAAGCCCGAAGTTATAGGGGCTATATGTTTTTTGCTATCAAAAGATGGGAAGATTTTATTGCAGCTTAGGGATGATAATAAGGAAATTCCTTATCCTGATCAATGGAATTTGATTGGTGGTGCTTGTTTTGATGGAGAGGATCCTGATGATGCTATTATTAGAGAGATAAAAGAAGAAATCGGTTTTGAGCCGAACGATATTAGTAAAATTTTAATTAATTATTCTCCTGGAGGAGTTGAAAGGCATTGGTATGTAGCTTCATTTTTTGAGGACATAAATTCTATTGATTTAAAAGAAGGGCAAGAGATTAGACTTTTTAGTTTAGAAGAAATGGAGGAAATGGATTTGGCTTTTTGGTGTAATGAAGTTATTCCAATTTTGAAGAGATATTTAGACAGCCAAAAAGGAGAGGGGCGCGCTAAAGAGATTGATTGCATTAATAAATTAAAAGAATTAAACTTAAAAGACAATTTATAATTAATTTTTAAAAAAATGGAAAAATCTAAAGGAATTTGGTCTAAAATTAAAAATAGTAAAAAAAGAACCAAGATTATTTTCCTTATAATCCTAATTTTGATTATAGGGGGAGGAATTCTTGCTTTTAGAGGCGGGGAAGCTTCTTTTGAATGGACTGAAGTTAAAAGAGGAGATGTTATTCAAGAGGTTTCTGCTACTGGCGTGGTTGAGTCTGCTGAGGAGGTTGACCTTAGATTTAAATCTAGCGGTATTGTTGATAAAATAAATGTTTCTGTGGGAGATGAGGTTAAAAAGGGAGATTATTTAATTCAATTATCTAGCGGAGAATTGTATAGCCAGTATCTTCAAGCTCAGTCTAATTATGAGCAGGCTAGAGCAAAGCTTGATCAGTTGTTAGCTGGCGCTACTGTTGAAGAGATAAGAGTAGCTGAGCAGGTTGTTGAAAATACATCAAGGGATTTAGAAGACACTAGGCTTGAGGCAGAGAATAATTTAGATCAAGACTACAATTCCGCCCTAGTTTATTTAATAGATGCTTCTAGCAAGTACAATAATGCTCTTGCTGATTTGAGTGATATTGAGAGGCTGTATTTTTATCGCAGCAGTACTTTGGATAGTACATTTAGATCCAAGAAAGACCAGGCTGAAAATGCTTTTTGGGGAATTTCTTCTATTAATGAAGAGGGGGCAGAATATTATATAGACCTGGCAGTTGATGATTCTTCTCATGAAAATATTGATACTGCATTAATTGAAATGAGATCTGCTTTAAAAGAATTAATTGATGCTCTGGATTATGCCAAGAAAGGATTAAGTGATCCTACTATAAGAGAAGATGTTTCTTCTACTGACAGAACTAGAATAGAAACAAATATTACTAATGCTAATGCTGCATTTAGTAATATTAATTCAGCTCAAAAAAACATTGCTGATCAGAGGGTTTCAAATCAAATTAGCATTAATTCTGCTGAGAATTTGTATAAAAAGGCTGTTGCTGACTTAGAAGAATTAAAGGCTCCTCCTAGAGGGGTAGACGTTTCTGTTTATCAGGCTGATGTTAATAAGTATAAGGCAAATATGAATGAATACAGCCAGAGATTAAAAGATGCAAGCATAATCGCTCCTTTTGATGGCATCGTGGCTAAGATAGATGTTAAGATTGGGGAGGTTGTTACTGCTGCAGGCAGGGTAGTTGCTTCCTTGATTTCTCCTGGAGGTTTTCAGATTAATGCTGATATTTCTGAGGCTGATATTAGAAAAGTTGATGTTGGAGATTCTGTTGATATTGTTTTAGATGCTTTTCCTGAAAAAGAATGGGCTGGCAGGATTGTTGAAATTGAGCCTGGAGAGACAATTATTGATGGTGTTGTCTATTATCAAACAAAAATTTTATTTGATGAAGAAAGTGAAGAAATACGGTCAGGAATGAGCGCGGATGCTACTATTAGAACTGATGTGCGTGAAAATGTTTTGTTTGTTCCTTATCGTGCCCTTGTTTTTAAAGACGAAAATAGATATTTGAGAGTAATTGAAAATATAGAAAAAGAGTCCTATAAAGAAATCTTGGTTAAGACTGGAATCCGAGGAAGAAATGGCGAAGTTGAGATTGTCTCTGGGGTTAATGAAGGAGATAAGGTTGTTACATTTATTAAAAAAGATGATTGAGGTTAAAAATCTTAGAAAAGAATATAGCAATGATCATGTTAAAACCATTGCTTTAGATGGAGTCTCCTTTAATATTGATAAAGGAGATTTTGTTGCAATAATGGGGCCTTCTGGGTCTGGCAAGTCTACATTAATGCATATTATGGGATATTTAGATAGGCCTAGCTCTGGCACTTGTAGATTTGAAGGGCAAAGCATTGATGAGTTAGACGATGATCAGCTTGCTTTTGTTCGCAATGAAAAAATGGGTTTTGTTTTTCAGTTTTTTAATTTACTGGCTAGAACAAATGTTTTTGATAATGTTAAATTGCCTTTAATTTATTCTAATATTCCTGAGAAAGAGAAAGACAAGAGAGTTTTAGAAGCAATAGATTCTGTTGGTCTTTCTCATAGAAAAAGCCATACGCCTAATCAGCTTTCTGGTGGTGAGCAGCAAAGAGTTGCTATAGCTAGAGCCATAGTCAATCATCCTTCTTTGATTTTTGCTGACGAGCCAACTGGTAATTTAGATAGCAAATCTGGTCAACAGATTATGGAGATTTTGCAAGATTTAAATGATAAAGGGCATACAATTATCTTAGTTACTCATGAAAAATATACTTCTGAGATGGCTGAAAGAGTTATTAGTCTTAAAGATGGCAGGATTGTCAGTGATAGCAAAGTTGCTCATAGAAGAATTGCTAAAAATGGATTATTTAAATAAATATGAAATTTCGTGATTTAATTAAAATTTCTACTACTGCCTTGAAGGCCAATAAGAGCCGATCAGCTCTTACTATTTTAGGTATTGTTATTGGAGTAGCTGCTGTAATAATAATGATGGCTTTGGGCGGTGGTGCTCAGAACTTGATTGTTGGCCAGGTTACAGCAACTGGTTCAAACAATATATATATTGAGCCTGGGTCTTTTGATCCTTCAGAGCATTCTGGTGGTGGTGGCTATGAGAGTGCTATTGAAGAAATGACTATTAAAACTCTTAAGATTGAAGACGCAGAAGCAATAGAAAAAGATCCTTTAATAGACAAAGCAGCTCCTTATACATTTGGAGTTGCTCGTGTTGTTTATAGGGGGGAAGATGAAAAGATTACTTTTTATGGCACAACAGGAGATGCTAATGATATAGATGATGTCTATCCTGTTTTGGGCAGAAGCATAACTGAAGATGATGTTAAGTCTATGTCTCGTATTGCTGTTTTAGGATACAAGATAAAAGATGATTTATTTGGAGAAGAGGATCCTATAGGTAAAAAAATTAGGATTAAGAATGTTAGCTTTAGGGTTGTTGGTGTTATGGAAGAACAGGGTACGCAAATGTTTCAGAATCTTGATGAAATAATATATATTCCTGTTACTACTGCTCAAAAGCTTTTATTGGGCGCAGATCATGTTCAATGGATTATTGCTCGGGCTGTTAATGATGACGTGGTTCCTCAAGCTGTTAGGGTTATTCGCTTGATTTTAAGAGAGCAGCATGGGATATATAATCCGGAGGGAGATTTGTCTAAAGATGATTTTAAGGTAATGAGCCAGGTAGAGGCTGCTGACATGTTGAATCAAATCACTGGTGTTTTGACTGCTTTTCTTTCTTCTGTTGCTGCTATTGCCTTGATTGTTGGAGGTATTGGAATTATGAATATTATGCTTGTTTCTGTTACAGAAAGAACCAGGGAGATTGGTTTAAGAAAAGCCATGGGGGCAAGGAATAAGGATATTCTTAATCAGTTTCTATTTGAGTCCATTGCTCTCACTGTTTCTGGTGGTTTTGTTGGCTTTATTATTGGGGCTCTTGTTTCTTTTGCGTCCTCTATTGCATTAAGCAGTGTTTTAAATACAGACTGGAAGTTTATTATGCCTATAGAGTCCGTTATTTTAGCATTCGGTGTTGCTGTATTGGTTGGTTTGGTTTTTGGTATATACCCTGCTAGAAAGGCCTCTAAGCTGAGCCCTATTGAGGCATTAAGACATGAATAGCATTTTTATTTTTGATTCTTCAAAAAGCGCTTTTGCGCTTTTTGTTTTTCTTGACTTGTTATTTTTTAAAAAGTAACATAAAAACTTATGAAAGCAATAATTTTAGCTGGTGGAAAAACCCATTTACCGGGTAAATATAGGAAGGTGGCTAAGTCTTTAATTGAAATAGATGGAAGGCCTCTTTTAGATTATCAGATTGAGTTTTTGAGAAAAAACAAATTTAATGATATTAAATTAAGCTTGTATCATAAGGCTGACGAAATTTTAAAGCATTTAAAGAAAAAAGATAAAAAAGCAGACATTTCTAAGAAAAGGGGTAAAGTTGCAGGGGTTGAATATATTATTGGACCAAAGGCTCTTGGCACAGGCGGTGCTATTAGAAATGCTGCCAAGGGGTTGAAAAAAGACTTTTTAGTAATGAACGGAGATGTTTTGTGTAATCTTAATTTAAAAAAGTTTGTTAAATTCTATAAAAAGAATATTTCAGAACCTAGAATTTTTCCTTCTTCTGGCTTTTCTAAAACATATACCCCTAGGATATTACCCTTAAAGGTTTCTCCTTTAAGAAAAAGAGTTTCTCATGAAGATATTCTGGGTGCTATGGCTGTATATTATACTCAAAATCCTGTTGATATGGGCTTGGTTAAGACAAAAAACAATAGGGTAACTGAATTTATTGAAAAGCCAGATTATCAATATTCAGGATATATTAATGCAGGCTTCTATATTTTATCTCCAAAGGTTTTTGAAACAAAGGGATATAAGTCAAAAAAATTAACAGATTCATTTGCTGTTGAAGAAGTTGTTTTTCCTGAGCTTGCTGAAGAAAATCAATTATTAGCATATGTTCATAGAGGCTTGTGGGTTGATGTAGACACAGAAGGTGGCCCTGAAAAAGCAAAGGAAATTTTAGAAAAAATAAAGGAAGAATAGTTGACAAAGGGTTTTTAATAAATTAAGATTAAATCTTAATGATTAATGGTCCGCTTTGAAGCGGACTTTTCTAAAAAATATGGACCAGAAACAATTTTTATCAGCTATGGCTCAAATTGCTGAGGAAAAAGGAATTCCTCAGGAAAAAATTATTGAAACTCTCGAAATGGCTATAGCTGCAGCTTACAAAAAAGACTATGGTAAAAAGGGCCAAAATATTAAGGCCGAATTTAACCAAGAAACTGGAGAAGTTAAGATTTCCCAGGTTTTTTTAGTTGTTGAAGAAAGCATGTTAAGAGAGGAAGGGGAAGAAGATGAAGTTGAGGAGAAAGAAGGAGAAGAAGAGGATAAAAAAATTAGATTTAATCCTCACAAGCACATGATGCTTGAGGAAGCTAAAAAAATTAAAAAAGATGTAAAAGTAGAAGATGAAATAGAGATTCCTTTAGAAACACACACTGACTATGGAAGAATAGCAGCTCAAACAGCCAAGCAGGTTATTATCCAAAGATTGCGTGAAGCAGAAAGAGAGGTTGTATATGAAGAGTATAAAGACAAAGAAGACGAAGTTATTAGCGCTGTTGTTCAAAGAATAGAAGGAAGAAATATATTTTTAGATATTGGAAAAATAACAGGAATTCTTTTTCCAGAAGAACAAATTCCTGGAGAAAGATATTTTATTGGTCAGAGAGTTAGAGTATATATATTAAAAGTTGAGCAATCTCCTAAAGGAGCTAATATTGTTTTATCTAGGGCTTATCCTAAATTAGTTAGTAGGCTATTTGCAATTGAAGTTCCTGAAATATCTGCTGGTTCTGTTGAAATAAAATCTATTGCAAGAGAGCCTGGTTCTAGAACTAAGATTGCCGTTTTTAGTGATGAAGAAGGAGTTGATCCTGTTGGTTCTTGTGTTGGTCAAAAAGGAAGTAGGGTTCAGGCTGTTATTAATGAATTAAGTGGTGAAAAGATTGACATAATAGAATATGAAGAAGATCCTTCTAAGTATATTGCAAATTCTCTTTCTCCTGCCAAGGTTTTGAGTGTAAAAGTAGATAAAGAAAAAAGAACTGCTTTAGCTACTGTTCCTGACGATCAATTGTCTTTAGCTATTGGTCAAGAGGGGCAAAATGTTAGATTGGCAGCAAAATTGACTGGATGGAAAATAGATGTTAAAAGTGAATCAGGGGAAGTTAAAAAGGTAGAAAAAAAAGAAGATAAAGAATCTGAAGAAAAAGAAGATTCTAAAAAGAAAACTAAGAAAAAGGAAGAAAAAGAAACAAAGAAAAAAGCTAAAAAGAAAGAAAAGGAAACCAAAAAAGATTCTAAAGAAGAAAAATAAGGTATTTTGATCAACCATTAATAATTTAATTTATGGTTTTTATTTATCTCTCAATTATAGTGTCTGTTGTTGCTCTGCTTTTTGCAGGAGGGCTTGCTGTGTATATAACCAGGCAAAGAATAAAAGACAATTTAGCAAAAAAAATATCAAAATCTATTTATAGGGGGGCGATGACATTTTTAAATAAAGAGTACAAAATACTCTTTTTATTTATTCTTGTTGCTGGCCTTTTATTGTTCTTTTTTGTTAGTAAAAATACTGCTCTGGCTTTTTTAGCTGGTGCGGTTTTTAGTGGATTAGCAGGCAATATTGGTATGAGAATTGCTACAGCCAGTAATGCCAGGACAGCAGAAAAAGCAAAAGAAGGCATAAAGCAAGGATTAAGAGTTGCTTTTAATAGCGGTTCTGTTATGGGTATGTCTGTTGTTGGTTTGGGATTGCTTGGCGTTTCCTCCCTTTATTTATTATTAAAAGATCCTCAGATTATTTATGGATTTGGCTTTGGAGCATCAGCCATTGCTTTATTTGCTCGTGTTGGAGGCGGTATTTATACAAAAGCTGCTGATGTTGGGGCTGATCTTGTTGGGAAAGTAGAGGCTGGTATTCCTGAAGATGATCCTAGAAATCCTGCAACAATAGCTGATAATGTTGGTGATAATGTTGGTGATGTTGCTGGCATGGGAGCTGACTTATTTGAAAGCTATGTTGATGCTATTATTGCTGCAATGGTGATTGGTGCTATGGGTATTTTAATAGGATTTAAAAATTTAGTTATCCTTCCACTTGTTTTGGCAGGAGTTGGAATAGTGGGCTCTATAATAGGAAATATCCTTGTTTGGGTTTTAAAATTTAAAAATCCAAGCAAGATTCTTAATTTTGGAATTTTTGGATCAAGTCTTATTACAGCCCTTGCTTCTGTTTTTGTTATTAAATACCTTACAGGCAGCTACTTATTAATAATCCCCTTTTTAGTTGGTTTGGCTTCAGGGATAGGAATTGGATTGATTACTGAATACTTTACCTCAGACAAGTTTAAACCAACTCAAAAGGTAGCTATTTCAACTCAGACCGGCTCTGCTACAAATATTTTGAGTGGCTTTTCTCTTGGCCTGAGAAGTGTTTTTCCTCCTGTCTTGATTGTTGTTATCGCCCTATTTCTTTCATATCTGTTTGGGGGAATTTATGGTATAGCTATTGCTGCTGTCGGGATGCTTGCTACTTTAGGTATTACTTTGGCTACTGATACATATGGCCCTGTTGCTGATAATGCGGCTGGTATTGCTGAGATGGCTGGCATGGGTTCAGAGACAAGAGAAAGAGCTGAGGCACTAGATGCTGTTGGTAATACAACCGCTGCTATTGGCAAGGGGTTTGCTATTGGCGCTGCTGCTCTTACTTCTTTGGTTCTTTTGGTTAGCTATGGCTTGATTGTTGATTTAAATACAATAAACTTATTGCATATTAATACAGTTATTGGTTTGTTTTTGGGCGGATTAATGCCTTTCTTATTTTCTTCTTTTGCTATTTCTTCTGTTGGCAGGGCTGCTATGAAAATGGTTCAGGAAGTAAGAAGGCAGTTTAAGAAAATTAAAGGCTTACTAGAAGGAGAAGCAGAGCCTGATTATGCTCGTTGCATTGCTATTAGCACTGAAGCAGCTTTGCGAGAGATGGTTTTGCCTAGTTTGCTGGTTATTATTGTCCCTGTTGTAGTTGGTTTTGTTCTTGGGGCAGAAGCTCTTGGCGGCTTGTTGATTGGTTCTATTGTTACTGGGTTTTTGCTAGCAGTTACAATGGCTAATTCAGGAGCTGCTTGGGATAATGCTAAAAAATATATTGAAGCTAATAATCTCGGTGGCAAGGGATCAGAATCTCATAAAGCTGCCGTAGTTGGTGATACAGTTGGTGATCCTTTTAAAGACACAGCTGGTCCCAGCTTAAACATATTATTAAAATTAATGGCTATTATAGCCTTAATAATTGCACCATTATTATGAAAACAGATATTAAAAAAATAGATAATAAGGTTAAGATTAATGTAGAAATTCCTCCTTTGTTGGTTGAGTCATATTTTAAGACTGCTGCTGAGGAATTGTCTAGAAATTTAGAAATTAAAGGCTTTAGGCCTGGGAAAGCTCCTGTTAATACTGTTGAAGAAAAGGTTGGTTCTGAGAAGCTATACAATCAAGCAGCCAATGTTGCTGTTCAAAAGAGCTTGCCTGGAATAATTTCTAAGAATGATTTAGACGTTGTTGGCCAGCCTCAGATTTCTATTAAGAAAATAGCCAAAGGAGAGCCTTTGGTTTATGAAGTTATTTTTGATTTGGTTCCTGAGGTTGAGCTTGGCAAGTATAAGGGAGTGAAGGTTAAGAAAAAGAAAATAGATGTTGACGACGAAGAGCTCGATAGGTCTTTAGAATATTTGCAGAATTCTAGAACCCAGCTTATTACTGTTGAAAGAGAAGCTAAAAAAGGTGATCGCGTTGAGCTTGATTTTGAAATTAAACAAGGAGGTGTTCAGATTGAAGACGGAGAAAGCAAGAATCACCCATTTGTTTTGGGAGAAAGTCGTTTTGTTCCTGGATTTGAAGAAAAAATTGAAGGAATGAAGGCTGGAGAAGAAAAAGAATTTTCTTTAAAGATTCCTGATGATTGGCCTGATAAAAGAATAGCAGGCAAGAATGTTGATTTTAAAGTTAAAGTTAATTTAGTTCAGGAAAGAAAAAAGCCTGCTTTAAATGATGATTTTGCTAAATCATTAGGCGCTTTTAGTTCTTTGGATGCTTTAAAGAAAAATGTTAAAGAAGGATTATTACAAGAAAAAGAAAACAAGGAAAAAGAAAGATTAAGAGTTGCTATTATTGAAAAAATAGCAGATGATTCAAAAGTTGAAATCCCTGATTCATTAGTTGAGCAAGAAAAAGAAAAAATGTTAAATGAATTAAAATCTAATGTTGCTAATATGGGATTAGATTTTGGAAAATATCTTGAGCAGATTAAAAAAACAGAAGAAGAGCTTAGAAAAGAATGGGATGACCAGGCTCGTAAAAGAATTAAGATCGGCTTATGCTTAAGAGAGATTGCTAAAAAAGAAAATGTTGATGTTAGTGATTCAGAGGTTGAAGAAAAAATTAATGAAGATTTAAAGCAATATCCTAATCCAGAAGAGGTTAAGAAAAAGATTGACCTTGAAGCATTGAAAGGATATACTAGAAATATATTAAAAAATGAAAAAACATTTGAGCTTCTTGAAAAAGAAGCAAAAATTAATTAACATTTAATTTATTATGAATCTTATTCCAACAGTTATAGAGAAAACACAACACGGAGAAAGGGCTTATGACATTTATTCTAGATTATTAAAAGACCGCATAATATTTTTGGGTGGTCCTATTGATGATAGTCTAGCTAATACTGTTATAGCTCAGCTGTTATTTTTAGAAAACCAAGACCCTAAAAAAGACATTCAGATATACATTAATAGCCCTGGCGGTACTGTTACTGGCACTATGGCCATGTATGATACTATGCAGTTTGTTAAATGTGATATTTCTACTGTTAGTGTAGGCATTGCTGCTAGCGGGGCTGCTGTAGTTTTGGCTGGCGGCAAAAAAGGCAAAAGATTTGCTTTGCCTAATTCAGAAGTATTAATTCACCAGGTCATGGGCGGTGCTCAAGGACAGGCTACTGAAATAGAGATATCTGCTAAGCATATTATGAAGATAAAAGAAAGATTAAATAAAATATTAGCTAAACACACTGGTCAAAAGGTTTCTAAGATTGAAAAAGATACCGACAGAGATTACTATATGTCTGCTGAAGAAGCTAAAAAATATGGAATTGTAGATAATATTATTGAGAAAAGATAGCTTGATTTTGTGTTCTTATTCCTCCACCTCTCAATTGTTTTTTCTTTCAATTCTTGCTAAAATTAAACCAAACTAACCAATCTTAATCATGAAACTCAAACCAGAACAAGTAATAGATAAGCTATATGGTCCTCCACCAAAGGAAGGACAAAAGAAACTGGAAGATTTTAAGAAAAAAAACATAGATAAGCCAG
>WJLL01000052.1 GCA_014728535.1 Candidatus Portnoyibacteriota bacterium | reverse complement strand
GATCTCTATATTCTCTTGACCAAAGGCTTCTTTCACCTCCTTCATTAAAACTGGCTCATCCTCTATAAAAAGAATTTTAGCCATAAAAATTTATTAATTTATTATTTTATCTGTTCTTTGACTGTTTTTAATATATCATCTAACTCATAATTGGCCTTAACCAAGTATGTAGTAGCGCCCAAGCTAAGAGCCTTCTCAACATCTCCAGTTCCTTCTAAATTAGTTAAAACAATAACAGGAATGTCTTTTGTATCCTCTCCTTTCTTCAATTCTTCCAAGACAGTAAAACCATCTTTTTTAGGAAGAATTAAATCAAGCAAAATCAAATCAGGCTTATTTTCTTTTGCCTGAACAATTCCTTCTTCTCCATTGTCAGCAGTCAAAATATCAAATCCCTCTTGAACAAGGACCTCTTTCATTGCTTTTTGAAGACTTGGTTCGTCTTCTACAAATAATATTTTTTTACTCATTTTTTTAACTAAAAACATCAAACAGCAAACAATCTTTTGTTTTACTGTTTTTTATTCTTAGCCTTCTTACTAATTGGTAATGTAAACCAAAAGGTACTTCCTTCTCCTTCTCGAGATCTAAAGCCTATTTTACCACCAGAAAGATTAATTATCCCTTTAGCAATAAAAAGGCCTAAGCCAGTACCCTCTACTTTTTGTTTAACTAAATTTTCCCCTCTAAAGAATTTTCCAAAAATTCTTTTTTGAACCATAGAAGGAATTCCAACACCATTATCTTTAACTCTTATTCTTATCATTTTTTTATTCTCTCTATCTCTGTCTGCAGAAACCTCAACAGTCCCTCCTTCTTTTTTAGAATACTTAATTGCATTATCTATAAGGTTTTGAATAACCATCTTAATCTTGTCAGAATCAGCACAAACCTCAGGCAAGTTTTTACTATCCTTAAAAACAATCTTAACATTATGAGCCTTGGCTAAAGATGAAAGCTCTTTAACTATTTCTTCTATTGCCTTTTCAATAGAGAATTGTTCAGGCTGTACATTTAATCTTTTTTGATCAATTCTGCTTACATTCAATAAATCATTAACGAGTTTTATCATCTTAGAGCCACTGTTGTTTATAATGTTCAAATATTCTTCTTGCTTTTCATTTAACTCCCCAAGTCTATTCCCCAACAACAAATTTAAAGACCACTTCAAAGCAGACAAAGGAGTTCTCAACTGATGAGAAACAATACTAACAAACTCTGTTTTCATCCTATTGGCCTCAGCTATTCTGGCAAAAGAGCCAACCAATGAGTGCCCTATAACCAACAAAATGATAGTAACAACACTAACAATAGCAATAACTACTTCTGGCTCAACAAAGTGAATGCCAATCCAGTAAGTAATAAGCATGGCTATAATAATCAAAAACCCCATTACTATAAATAAGGAATTGGGACACTGCCAAAAGCCAAGATCATATCTACGGCACTCAGCCATAATATCAAACTTTCGCAAAAGTTTTTTAAACCACATAAGCGAATATATTACTTTTTCTTTATTATAGCATAAAATAAAGAAAGGAGATAAAATGTTGACTCTAAAAAACAAAAAGTATATACTAAAAGAACATCGGGGCGTAGCATAGCGGCTTAATGCGCCGCGTTTGGGACGCGGAGATCGCTGGTTCAAATCCAGTCGCCCCGACTAAAATGCGGGAGTAGCACAGTGGTAGTGCGCCAGCCTTCCAAGCTGGATACGCGGGTTCGATCCCCGTCTCCCGCTCCATAAAAAAATACCCTCTGTTTCCAAAGGGTATTTTTTATTTAAACCTTGCCTTTCGGCAATAAGGGTATTCTATTTTGCGTATTCAATTACTCTTTTTTCACGTATAACATTAACTTTAATTTCTCCAGGATATTTAATTTCTTTTTCTATTTCATTTGCAATCCCTCTCGCTATATTAAATGCCTTCAAATCATCAACCTCGTCTGGATTAACAAATACTCTAATCTCTCTACCTGCCTGTATAGCATAAGCCTTTTCAACTCCTGGATGACTAGTAGCAATATTTTCAAGATCTTCAAGCCTCTTAAGATAATTTTCAAGATTCTCTTTTCTAGCACCAGGCCTTGCTGCAGAAACAGCTTCAGCAGCCTGAACTATTGATGCTTCTAAACTCTCAAAAGGATAATCTTCATGATGAGATTTCATTGCATCAATAACTTTTTGATCAATGCCAAACTTTTGAAGAATTTTAATGCCAATATCTACATGAGAGCCCTGAATTTCATGATCAACTGCCTTTCCAATATCATGAAGCAATGCTCCTTTCTTAGAAACAGAAACATCGCCACCCAATTCAGCAGCAAGCATGCCAGCCAAATGAGCGCTTTCAATAGAGTGAAGCAGAACATTCTGGCCAAAGCTCTTTCTAAAAGTCAAACGACCTAATAAATTAACCAATCTAGGATCTAGACCAACAATGCCAACATCATAAACAGCAGCCTCTCCAGCTTCCTTTATTTTCCCTTCAACATCTTCTCTTGCTCTCTCAACCATTTCCTCAATCCTGGCTGGCTGTATTCTTCCATCAGATATTAATTTTTCTAAAGCTATTTTGGCGACCTGTCTTCTTATGGGATCGAATCCGGAAATAATGATTGTCTCAGGAGTATCATCAATTATTATTTCAACTCCAGTCAATCTTTCTAGGGTTTTAATGTTTCTTCCCTCTCTTCCGATAATTTTTCCTTTAATGTCATCATTAGGCAAATCAACTATTGTAGTAGTAACATCTGCAACTTGAGATGATGCATATCTCTGCAAAGCAGAGGTCATAATGTCTCTGGCTTTTTTCTCTAACTCTTCTTTTCCTTCTTTTTCTAATTTTTGAATTTTGTGAAATATTTCTTCTTTGTTTTTCTCTTCAGTTAATTTTAATATTTCTTTTTTAGCCTCGTCTTGAGATAACTTCCCTATGTTTTCCAATTTCTTAATTTCTTCATCTCTCATTCTCTCAATTTCTTCTTTAATTCCTCTTACTTTTTCTATCTTCTTCCTTAATTCTTTTTCTCTTTTCTCAAGCTTAGATGATCTTGAATCAAGAAACTCCTCCTTATTATTCAACCTTTCCTGAATTTTTCTTAATTCTCTTTCTTTTTCTGCTTCTTCTTTTTTAATTTCCTCTAATGCCTTAACTGCCTTATCTTTTGCTTTTAATACTATTTCCTGGGCTTGGGATTTTGCCTCTCCCACCAGCTTATTAATCTTAGCTTCTGCTGTGTGAGCTTGCCTTTTAGCTATAGACTGTCTTACGATGTATCCCAAGATAGATCCCACGATCAGCGAAGCAATCGCCACTAAAAGTGGAATTAATCCGTTCATAATTTTTAACTTTGACTAAACATGGCACATATTTAATTTTTTAAATAATGAGATTTTAGTCTAAAGGGTTACTAATTTTTAATATCTATTACTGATAAAGTTTATCAAAATTATTCACAAATGTCAATTTATGATACAATAAAGAGAAAAGAGTAAAAAAGATGAAACCAATAGTATTAGCAATATTAGACGGATGGGGTTTAAGTGAAAAAACACAAAACAATGCATTAAAAAAAGCAAATACCCCAAATTTTGATAGAGTTCAAAAACTCTATCCTTTTTGCTGTCTTCAAGCATCAGGAATAGCAGTGGGACTGCCATGGAATGAACCAGGGAACTCAGAAGTAGGCCACCTTGTTATCGGTAGCGGAAGAACAGTATATCAATATTTACCAAGAATATCTATGGAAATCAAAAGCGGGAAATTCTTCAACAAGCCAGCTTTAATAAAAACAGCTCATCATGTAAGAAAAAATAAGTCAGCACTCCATATAATGGGACTAGTATCAAGCGGAAATGTACACTCATACATAGAGCACCTATATGGCTTATTAGAATTCGCCAGAAGAGAAAAAATCAAAAAAGTCTGCATCCATGCATTCACAGACGGAAAAGACGCTCCTCTAAAAGAATCAAAAAAAATATTACAAAACCTGCAAGAAAGCATAAAACAAGAAAACTGGGGAATAGCAACAATAATCGGAAGAGAATATCCAATGGACAGAAACAAAAACTGGGATAAAACAAAAAAAGCATACGACCTATTAACTCAAGGAAAGGGAGAAAAAGCAGCAGATCCAGTAAAAAGAATAGAAGAGCAATATCAAAAAGGATTAACAGATACATATATAGAGCCAACAGTAATAACAGATAAAAAAAACAACCCAAAAGGATTAATACAAGACAATGATGCAATAATATTTTTCAATTTTAGAGAAGACAGCGCCAGACAACTAACAAGGACATTTATGGAAGAAAAATTTAACAAATTTGAAAGAAAAAAAATAAACAACCTTTTCTTTTGTGCATTTACTCAATACTCAAAAGAATTGCCAATTGAAGTAGCCTACCCACCTATAAAAATACAAAACCATCTAACAGAATATTTAAGTAAAAAGCAAAGAAGAATACTAAAAACCTCTGAAACTCAAAAATATGCTCATGTAACGTATTTCTTTAATGGAGGAAAAGAAAAGAAATATCCAGGGGAAGACAGAAAGCTAATACCACCTCAAAAAGAAAGCTGTGAAAAAAAACCAGAGCTGCAAACAGAAAAGCTGACTGATATAATCATTCAAGGAATAAAAAAAGAATACGATCTAATAGTAGCAAATTATGTAAATGCAGATGTAATAGCTCATACAGGAAACTTAGAGGCAACAGCTAAAGGGATAGAGGCCATAGACAAAGGCATAGGAAGATTAATTTCTTTAGCAGAAAAAAATAATTATATACTAATATTAACAGCAGATCATGGAAATGCAGAAGAAATGATGAATATACGAACAGGGGAGAAAATAACGGAGCATAGTACAAATCCAGTTCCCTTTTTGATAATAGAAAAAGGAAATCAACTAACAAAACCAAGAACAGAAGAAGAAACAAGGGAGATGTGCGGACAACCTCAAGGAATTTTATGTGATATAGCTCCCACAATATTGGAATTAATGAAAATAGACAAGCCGCCTGAGATGACAGGTGAAAGTCTGTTAGATATATTTTAAAAAAGTTGAACCAATAAGTTCAACCTTTTTAAAATACCAAAATCCTAAATATTAAAAATTAAAATTCAATAATATTAAACTCAAATATCAAAAATCAAATTTGAAAGATGGCTGAGGAGCGAGCCCCATAGTTAGAACCACGATCCGAAGGAGGACTAGAATACACGCTGACCTGAGAATCGTCCGGATACCAACAAGCATACAAAATCCGGCCAGGATCTGTTGATTGTTGGTTTAGTTCAGAGTCTAACAGCCAGGTGATGTCTTCAGTGTCAGGATGCGGTTCTTCTTCCTTTATGTGTCTTTGAGTATAGTCTCTTTGGAATATTAGGTATTCTTCTATAGTTAATCCTGTTTCATT
>WJLL01000051.1 GCA_014728535.1 Candidatus Portnoyibacteriota bacterium | reverse complement strand
TCTCCAGTTACTTCGTTAGATCTAATGTTTATTATATATGTTTTCTCTTGAAGTGGATCTTTGTCTTTTTCCCATGAACGAAGATAAGAAAAAACTATTCTGGCTTCTCCTGATTTTTTAGCTAAAAAACTAAAGACCTCTACGCCACCAGATCCAACCAAACCCTCATTGGCATTGCTGGTATATGTTCTGTTTAGTAATTCAATGTGCTCTTCATCAAAATCAATATTCCATTGATAGCCTGTGCTTGGATTTGAATTAAGAATTATAGAAAAATCACCGCCTTCTTTTGCTTCAATTGTTTGGCTTTCTGCACAATCCTCTTTCATTTTCTCAGGAAAATTATATCTTTCTAATTCTTCGCAAGGAATAGCTCCATTTCCATCAAAAACAAGCCTCCATTCTCCATTAACCTTGGCAGCTAAAAATATACCCCCAGCACCAGAATTTGATTCAAAACGAATAGAACCCCTAACATGATTTTCTGCTTCCTCTTCAATGCTTAAGCTTATTTCAGACATTTTTTTATTATACTTTTCAGCAAATAATTTTTTAATCAGCTCATTTTTAGTAAATTGATGATTTATATCTTCTTCTGAAGCACCACACTTCACAATAATCTCTCCCTTTCCATCTTTTAAAATATTTCCAGAATCATCTGTATTTAGTGTAGTGATGACAATACAAATCATATTTTCTTTTATATATCCCGTCAGGTTGCCAACTGTTCCGGCTGCTATATTGTACACATCCTTCACAAAGCCCTTTTTTCCAAAAAAAGTATTAATTTCAGAAGAATATTGCATAGAAACATCTTCCGCTTTAAATTCTTTTCCAGAAATAGTAATTGTTTCTAAATCTCCACCTTCTTTTCTTACAGTCCACTCAATCTCAGCCTCTTTAATTTCTGAAAAATTTAAATCAACATCATTTTCTAAATTCATTAAAATATCTTCAGGATTATTTCTTTCTTCTAAAATCTCTCTGTCTTTAATTAAAAACCAAACAGCAAAACCTATTAATATTAAAATGATTAAAATAACTAAAAACTTTTTCATGTATTTAAAGTTTAATTATTAATATAGACAAAATTGTCCCGGAAAAAATTATCCGGGACATAGAAATTATTTTTTCTTCTTTTCATTCTTTACACCATTCCTCATTTTTTTTCTAGATTTTTGACTTATCTTTTTACCATTGACCGGCGCTTTTCTGCCTTTTATTTTTCCCTCCCTTCATTTTTTAAAAAACAATACCAGACCAATAATTATTACAATTATTGGCCACAATAAATCCATTCCAAACCACCTAAATGATAAAGGAAATATTCTATTCATTAGTAAAACTAAACCAATAAGAAAAACAACTAGACCAATAATATTTCCAGCAGAAACATTATTACTGCTTTTCTTTAAATCTTTAGCTGCTTTTTGAACCTTCTCCTGAACATCGCCTTTTGCGCCCTCCTCTCCTTTTTTCGGCTCTAAGGGGACAACCAGGATTAAAATGATATACAAAGGTATTGAAACTCCCCCAGCAAAAAGCAGTGCAACAAACAGAACCCTAATTAAAACAGGATCTATGTCAAAATATTCTCCTAGGCCACCTGCAATGCCAGCTATAACTTTGTCATTTCTAGAACGATATAATTTTTTTATTTTTTCAGCCATAAATATAATTATTAATGCCTGTCTTTATTTTAATACTCTATTTATTACTTTGCAAGAATATTTGATTTTTTAAAAATGCAATGCTTTAATTAAAATAGATCTTTTTAGGAGGAAGGATGAAAAACAAGGGATTTATTTTAACAGGAATGACAATGCTTATTGTTATAGGAATACTTTCTACAAACTCCCTAAACTTAATTATATCGATATTAAACAAAACAAAAAATGCATTAATGTACATTCTGCTATTATTTGTTCTTCTAATAATAACTATTCCCTTTTTCAAAAGAATAAGCAAAAAAGAAAGAGAAGTAATGAATATCTTAGGCTATGTCTTTATGATATTAATTATGGTTTTATTTATAATTTGAAAGGAGGAGAATGAAGTAAATCAACAGTATTTCCCTGCTGGGGGGGCCAAAAAGGCCCCCTATTTTTATTGACAAAACCTTAGAGGAAATATATGATTTTAATAGACATTAATGCCGGATCGTCTAATGGTAGGACGCTGGGTTCTGGTCCCAGAAATCGGGGTTCGAGTCCCTGTCCGGCAGCCACTATGTGACAGTGACCGAAGAGCCTAAAATTGAAGCTAAATCCGGTTCGAGTCCTAAATCGGTCACAACAAAAAACTGCGAATTTTCGCAGTTTTTTTAGTTATTTTATCTCTCTAATTTAATCTTTTTATTCTCTAATACTAATCTACTTTTTAAGCAAGATAATAATTCTCTTTTTTCAAGAACCGTTCCTTCTTTAAGAATGTATTTAGCATAATTTCTTATATCAATTTCCGTTATATTCTGTTTTTCTTTTTTAGCCCCCAGTACGCCGGCTCTGAATTTATTGTATCTTTTCAATTCTTGTTCAATTTTATCTTTTACGCCAAATTCATTAAGATCAACGAGTCTTATTTTTCTTCGAGTGCCAAAATAAATGTAAACCAAGGCGGGCAATATATGAAGATGGCCAAGAGTGGTATTTAGATTATAAATGTGAAAAGTGCAACAGTATAGTTGATGTAAAACATAGCCGAAAAGATAATTTAGCCATTACCACTTATACTTGTAAAGACTGCGGACACAAGGGCAGAGAGGCTCTTAACCTTAATCCGCCAAAAGAAAAAATAGACAAGAATTTTGAAAAAGACAGAAAAAGATTTTGTTTATCTGAAAGAGAAGGAAAAGAGTATGTTGAAGCAGAAGCAAAATTAAAACACTTTTCAGATTGGATGAAAGAATTAAAGGGAAAAGAAAAAATAGAAAGAGCTATAAGTAAAATAAAAAAGCTTCCAGTTGCTGGACTTAAGAAGCTTCTGATTCCAAAATTGGAAAAAGAGGGTTATATTAAATTAGAATTCTCCAAACCAGAAATGGGAAGAGATGTAATTGTTGAATTTACTGTTCAAGATAACAATGAAAAACGAGAAGAATACGATAGCCGATCCCAACTTAAAAAACTTTTAAAACAAATCCTCGAGAAAACAAATTGGAGATTGATGAGTGATGGGATTTATTATAGATTGGGGATTTTAACCGGAAGATTGAGGAGTTATGAGAATGAAGAAGACTTGTTAAAATTAGTTAAATCTAAATAATTATCGTTTAGCACTTGACTACAAAGATTGCTAAATGTTAAAATTAGAAAAGAGATGGGGCATGGCCCCTCCTTTAATTCTAATGCTCATGATTTCGACTGCTCTCGTCTAAGTAGCGGCAAAGCAGACGGCCGTGAAAAACGGCGAGAAGGAAGTGGTCGAACCTTCTCTGTTAACAAGTAATTACTTGTCGTGACAGGGCAAGGAAAAATTCGTGAGTTGTAAGAACGACGCTCCTGGCATGAAAGGATGCCGTTCCAGAAACGTAGATGGGGAATTACGCGATAAGCGTGATGATACCCATATGAGTACGATTGAAAAGCAGTATGGCAGAGATTTCAGAGTTAGGGGCGATATGCATCTTGGGACTTTTCTCAAGAAGCATAATATAAAATCCCTGAATGACCTAATTACAGGTCACTAAGGGATTTGGGTAAAGGATGGGGCTATCGCCTCATCTCTTTTATTATATCCTAAAAATTCGTAAATCAATAGTAAGTTATCCACAGCCAGAATAAAATGAGACACTAAAATTAGCTTGAACCACTGTCTCATTTGTCTCATTTTGTGCTATAATAGTAATTATGGGACCCCGACCGAGACGGGTCGGAGAAACACTCGGAAAACCCCTAAATTTACCTTCAAAACAGGGGTTCCAGACCGGGTTAGCCAGCCGACCGAGACGGGTACCGGTCTAGTGCGACCGAGACTGGTCAAAAATAGCTATTCATATAAATAGCTATTTTTAGTATTGACAAATTTTTGTTTAATGTGATATTGTTTAGATATAGAAAAAAGTTCTTTTATAATAAAATGGAGGAAAATAATGACACTTTCGAATTGTCTACCCATCATTAAGCCATTTGATAATGCATGCAATCTTAAATGTTTGTATTGCTACATGAATGGAATTATGCGTTCACAACACAAAGCACAGCTTATGGATGATTCTACCCTTTATTGTTTAATTGATTTCTTTTGTTCTAAGCAAAAACATGTAGAATTTATCTGGCACGGCGGAGAACCATTACTTGCTGGACTAGATTTTTTTAAACGAGCCATGTTTTATCAAAAAGCATGGACGAAAAGCGGTAAAAAGATAGAAAATTCGATACAAACCAATGCTACCTTGATTACAAAAGAATGGGCTTCATTCTTTCGTGAAAACGGATTTTCTGTAGGTGTTAGTCTTGATGGACCACAAAAGATGCACGATGTAATGCGTAGAAGTAGAAGTGGTAAATGCGGAAGCTTTGATTCTGCGATGAATGGGATTGCAATACTTAAAGATGCTGGAGTTTTTAAAGGTATTAGCTGTTGTGTTAGCACTGTTAATCATTCTTTTCCTGAAGAGGTTTTAGATTTTTTTATTTCACAAGACATAAAAAGCATAAAATTTCTACGTGTAAAAGGACAAGATCAGCAGGGTAATTTTTATAAAGGCTCAATAACATCAGATCAGTATGTTGATTTTCTGCTTGCCATTTTTAGAAAATGGCTTGAAATTGATGATCCCGAATTAGAAATATTAGACATTAAAAGCGTTGTTGATATTCTTTTGGGCGGAAGCTTTCGAGAATGTGTCTATATGGGCGAATGTTACAATTATGTAACTGTATATAGTGATGGTTCGATCTACGCCTGCGATGCGTTGGCTCAATATGATTTTTTAAACTTCGGTAATGTAAAAAATTTCAACTACAGTAGTTTGAATTTTTCTAAATTTGTTGATTTTGTTAAGCTGCAAAGAAATTCTTGTAAAAAATGTAATTGGTTTAAGGTCTGTAGGGGTGGGTGTTTGCAGGACCGTACATTAAAAGCAATCACAAACCAAGTAGTGTCGAACGCTTCATGTGATAGTTTAAAGCGTTTTTATTCAAAAATTGCTTCAACCTTGAAGCAATATAATCTCTTGTCAAGTGAATTATATTCATAAGACAAGTTAATATAGATATTCTAGAAAAAGGAGGAGCCCGTGAATCAAAAAGCTCGGATTCCGCAAGTCCTTATTGCTGCAAAACGAGCAGCGGTCTCATGCAGCGGCAAAGACAGGCCGTGGGACAAAAAATGGGATAAAGGACCATGGGACAAGGGTCATTGGGCCAATCGGAAGAAATAGGTCCATTCCAAAAAGGTAGCAGACTTGATCTGCTACCTTTCTTTTTGTGATTTCTTAATTAAATTTATTATCTTTCCAATATAAGTATCATCAATAGTTTGTTTTTTATTAAAATATAATTGGGCGTATGGCCGCATTTTATATGCTATATATCGACGCCAATCAATTAAGTCTTTGTTTAGGGTTTTGTTGGATACCTTTTTAGTTGGTTTATTAAAATATTTTTTAGACAAATATCCTTCCGGGAGAAAGGAACTTACAATTAGTTCTTCGAGAATCATTTTAGGAAATAATCCCTGTTCTTTTATTTTTATAAAGATTGATTTATTAGATTCAGAATATTTAGATATTTTCTGCATTAGTTTTTTATTCTTTCTTAGTATAAGGTGAAAAATCTCATGTGCTAAAACCATTATCAAGAATTCTCTTTCGGGTTCCGATGATTTACTAAATTCTATAGTGATTACACTGTTTTGAGGTCTCCACGAAAACCAGGCAAAAATCTCCTTGTTTTTTTCCCCGTAAATTAAATTAATAGGTAAACGGTTTAAAAAACTAGTTACACCACAAAGCGAACACATGTCGATAATCATAGATTCTAATAGACTCCAGTCTTGTTTTAACTGGTTAGCATATTTTTGCAATTTTTTATTTTTTGGAACTATCACTAAATTAAATTTCATATATTTTTTTATTTTGAGGTTATTGATTTTATTTTACAATTTTAGCTTGTTTTTGTAAACTATAAATATGATAAAAAAAGCAGAATTCTTAATTAAGGAAGCTAGTTTGAAAGATTTATCAGAAATTGTAGCCATACATAAAAGCTGCGTTTTAGAAACAAACGCAAGATTTTATTCCAAAGATATTATTAATGAATGGCTTGATCAAATATCAGAAAAGTCTACTAGGGAACAATTCAAAAATTCTTCTTGGTATATATTAAAAATAAATAGTAAAATTATTGGTTTTACTCAGTTTTCCATTAAAGATAAGATATTGTATCAAATAAATATTAGTCCAAAATACCAAAGAAAGAATTATGGACGGTATTTATATAATTTTGTAGAGAAAAAGTTTAAGAATAATAAAATTAAGAAAATTTCTTTAAACTCAACCCTGAATGCGTTCAAATTTTATAAAAGCCTAGGATTTAGATCCTTGAATAAAACAAGATTTAAATTGAAAAAAGAATACGTT
>WJLL01000050.1 GCA_014728535.1 Candidatus Portnoyibacteriota bacterium | reverse complement strand
TTCTATGTCTTCTGTTATTTTCTTTATTGTTTGATGCAGCTTTTGCGTTATTTCTTTTGTGCTTTCTTTTTTTATGTTTTCTTTTAACGAATACCAGGCTTTTTTTAAGAATCTATAGCATCCTTCTAGTCCTTCTGTACTCCAACTTATTGCTTCTTCAAATGGTCCCATAAACATTTCATATAGTCTTAGGCTGTCTGCTCCATATCCTTTTATTACTTCATCTGGATTTATTACATTTCCAAATGATTTGCTCATTTTTCTTCCATCTGGAGCCAATACCATTCCATGAGATCTTCTTTTTAAATATGGCTCCTTTGTTGGTACTAGTTTTTGGTCATATAAGAATTTATGCCAAAATCTGGAATAAAGCAAATGAAGAGTGGTATGCTCCATTCCTCCATTATACCAATCTACTGGCATCCAGTATTCTAGTTTTTCATAATTTGCAAATTCTTCTTTATTATGAGGATCGCAATATCTAAGAAAATACCAGCTTGATCCTGCCCAATTAGGCATTGTGTCTGTTTCTCTTTTTGCTGGTCCTTGGCATTTTGGACATCTTGTATTTACCCATTCTTTAATGTTCGCCAAAGGAGACTCTCCTGTATCTGTTGGCTTATATTTTTCTACATAAGGCAGCTCTACTGGCAGATCTTTTTCTGGCACAGGCACTATTCCACATTTTTCACAATGAATTATTGGTATTGGCTCTCCCCAGTAGTGCTGTCTTGAGAAAACCCAATCTCTTAGATGATAGTTTGTTTCTTTTTTTCCTTTGTTGTTTTTTTCTAAATATTCTGTTATTTCTTTTATTGCTTTTTTTGATGGCAAATTATTAAATTTTTCTGAATTTACCAATATTCCATAATCTGTATATGCTTGGCCTTCTAACTGTTTTTCTTCTTTTGGTTTTATTACTCTTTTTATTTCTATGTTGTATTTTTTTGCAAATTCATAATCTCTTTTGTCATGGGCAGGTACAACCATCACTGCTCCTCCGCCATATGTTGCTACTACATAATCCCCTATCCATACTGGTATTTCTTTTTTGTTTATCGGATTTATAGCATAAATTCCTTTTAAAGGGACTCCTGTTTTTTCCTTTTCTAGATCCGTTCTTTCTAATTCGGTTTTCTTTTTTGCTTGTTTTATATATTCCTCTACTTCTTTTTTGTTTTCTGCTTTTTCTTTTAATTCTTGTATTATTTTATGCTCTGGAGCTAAGACTAAGGCAGTTACTCCAAATATTGTATCTGCTCTTGTTGTAAATACTTTTGCAGATTCGTTTTTTGGTATTTCAAACTCTATTATTGTTCCTTCTGATTTTCCTATCCAGTTTATTTGTTGTATTTTTATTTTTTCTGAATAATCAAGGTCCTTTATATCTTGAAGTAGTTTTTCTGCATATTCTGTTATTTTCAGCATCCATTGTTTTTTCTTTTTTTGCTCTGTTTCTGTTTTGCATCTTTCACATTTTCCATCAATTACTTCTTCATTTGCTAATCCTATTTTACAGCTAGGACACCAGTTTATTGGTATTTCATCTTGGTAGGCTAATCCTTTTTTGTATAGCTGGAGAAATATCCATTGAGTCCATTTGTAGTATTTAGGGTCTGTGGTATTTATTTCTCTATCCCAATCAAAGGAAAGGCCCAGTCTTTTTAATTGCTTTTTGAATATTTGTATATTTTCTTCTGTTGCTTTTGTTGGGTGAATGCCTGTTT
This sequence comes from Candidatus Portnoyibacteriota bacterium, assembly GCA_014728535.1. Lineage (GTDB taxonomy): Bacteria > Patescibacteriota > Minisyncoccia > RBG-13-40-8-A > RBG-13-40-8-A > WJLL01. Next base: position 20,722 of record WJLL01000050.1, on the reverse strand, counting down.
TTATTGCATAGTTTTCTGTTGGTAAACCAAAAGCATCGTATCCTATTGGATATAGTACATTATATCCCTCCATTCTCTTTTTTCTTGACACTGCATCTAGCGCGCTATAGCTTCTAACATGGCCTACATGAAGGCCATCTCCTGATGGGTAAGGAAATTCAACTAATATGTATTTTTTTGGTTTTTTACTAAAATCTTCAGCCTTGTTAAGGCTGCTTTTTTCCCATTTTTTCTGCCATTTTTCTTCTATTTTTTCTGGATTATATCTTTCCATATATTTTAATGCTATCAAATTTTGAAGTTAATTTCAATTAAATTTTAAATAATTCTTTTGCATTTTTTGTTGTTTGTTCTGCCACTTTTTCAAATGAAACTTCTTTTGTTTTTGCTATTTGTTCTGCTACATGCTTTACATATATAGGATTATTTCTTTTATTTCTATATGGCTCTGGAGATAAATATGGAGCGTCTGTTTCAATAAGTATTCTATCTAAAGGAGTATTTCTTATTACTTTATCATAGTCTCTGGCATATGTAATTAATCCTGTGAAGCTAATATAGAATCCTAAGTCTAAGTATTCTTTTGCATATGACCAGCGGCCCATATAGCAATGAAGCACTCCTCTTGGATTGTGTTGTTTATTGTCTTTTATTATTTCTAATATCTCTGGAAATAATCTTCTGGAATGTATGATTAATGGTTTGTCTATTTGGTGTGCTAGTTTTATGTGTTTAATAAATATTTCTTTTTGTAATTCTTGTTGTTCCTTATTATTTTCACAAAACATATAGTCTAGTCCTGTTTCTCCTATGGCAACCACCTTTTTGTTTTTTGCTAGCTTTTTATATTCCTCTGATTTAAATTCTTCTTTATCTATGTTATGAGGGTGCACTGCTATTGATGCATATACTCCTTCTTTGTATTTTTCTGCTAGTTCTATTACTTGCCTTGATGTTTCTTTATTTACTCCTACGTTTATTATCCATACATTATTATCCAAACAACGACCGATTATTTGTTCTCGGTCGTTGTCATAGTCTTTAAAATTCAAATGACAATGAGTGTCTATAAGCATTATATTCTTGGAAATAAGGGCTTGGCTTTGTTTTCTTTTAATTGTTTTTTAATTTCTTCTGCTGTTTGAGGCATGAATGGCTGGATTAATTCAGCTATTTCTGAAATTAGATAAAGTAGATTCGATAATATCTTTGTTTGCTTTTCTTTTTCTTTTATTTCCCATGGTTTTGTTTTGTCAGTATAAGAATCGCAAAATTTAATTAGCTTCCATGTTTCTTCAATGGATTCATATAGTTTGAAATTTTCCATTAAATTTGCATACTTTTCTTTTGCTTCTTTTGTTTTTTCTTCTATTTCTTTTTCTGGTTTTTCTTTCTTAATATTGTTTTTATCTGCTAAATTAATTACTCTAGAAACAAGGTTGCCCAATCCATTGGCCAGATCTGTATTATATTTTTCTTTAAATTGTTCTTCTTTTATGTCCCCATCTTGGTCTGATGGAAATTGAGATAATAAGAGATAGCGAGCAGAATCTACTCCAAATTCTTTTACAATATTATTAGGATCTATTACATTTCCTAATGTTTTACTCATTTTTTCATTATTCACAGTAAAAAAGCCGTGAACAAATTCTTTGTTTGGAATTACTTCTTCTGCTGCTAAAAGCATAGCTGGCCAATATATGTCATGAAATTTAAGTATATCTTTTGCTAAAAGATGTATTTTTTCTGATTCTGTCCACCATTTCTTAAATTGATCTGGATCATCTCCATATCCTATTGCAGTAATATAGTTTAGCAATGCCTCTGTCCAGACATAGATGGTTTGCTTTTTATCAAAAGGAAGAGGTATTCCCCACTTTACTTTTTGTCTAGATATTGAAAAGTCTTCTAATCCTTGCCTTAAAAGGCCTAGCGTTTCTTTTTTTGCTCTTTGAGGCTGTATTTTTAATGCGTCAGTTTCTATTATTTTCTTTATTTGATCCAAATAGTTTGTTAGTTTGAAAAAATAGTTTTTTTCTGAAATTTCTTTTGGTTCTTTTTTATGGTCTGGACATAGGCCGTTTATTAATTCCTTTTTTGTTAAGAATTTTTCACATCCTGTACAATAAAGTCCTTTGTATTCTTTTTCATAAACAGCATTGTTTTCTTTCAGCTTTGTTAAGAATTTCTCTACCCCTTTCTCATGTCTTTTGTCTGTTGTTCTGATAAAATATGTATATTCTATGTTTAAATTCTTCCAAAGATCTTTAAATAATTTACTGTTTTGATCGCAAAATTCTTGAGGCTCTTTGTTTTGTTTTTTTGCTGCTTCAAATACTTTTGTTCCATGTTCGTCTGTTCCTGTTAAGAAAAAAACATCCCTGTTTTGTTTTTTATAAAAACGGGTTAATATATCAGCCATTAGAGTAGTGTAGGCATGGCCTAGGTGTGGCTTGTCATTTACATAATATATTGGGGTTGTGATAAGTAATTTTTTCATTTATTTATTGCTATTGTAAATTCTCCTTTTTGTTCTTGTTTTGGTATTTCTATATTATCTATTTCTCCTCTATATATTGTTTCAAATTTTTTAGTTAATTCTCTGCCTATTATTATTTCTTTGCTTTTTATATTTTTTAATTCTTTTATTGTTTTTTCTATTCTATGAGGAGATTCATATATTATTACAGAATATTTAGAGTCTTGTATTTCTTTAAAAAATTTGTTTCTTCCTTTTTTGTGAGGAGGAAAGCCAAGAAAAAGAAATTTATTTGTTGGCAGGCCTGATATGCTTATTATTGCTGTTAATGCAGATGGGCCTGGTATTGGAATAATGCTTGCTATATTTTTTACTTCCTGTATTAGTTTGCTTCCTGGATCGCTTATTCCTGGAGTGCCTGAATCAGAAACCAAAGCTATGTCTTTCCCTTGCTTCAACGTCTCTTTTATTTTTCCCACCTTCCTTATTTTACTGTGCTGATGATAGCTTTCTGTTGGTGTTTGTATTTTGTAATGATTTAAAAGTATTTTTGTCTTTCTGGTATCTTCGCAAAGAATTAAATCAGCCTCTTTTAATATTTTTAAGGCCCTTAATGTAATGTCCTCTATGTTTCCTATTGGTGTTGCTACTATGTATAAATTAGCCATATATTATATAGCTTAGCAGAAATAGGGGTTGTTGTTAAGGGCAAAAATATGTTTTAATATATATATGGTTTTTACTCCACACATAATTGTAGGTGCAGCTATAGGAGCCAGGATAAAAAATTTTGGCTTAGTTATTGTTATTGCCTTAATTAGTCATCTTGCTTTAGACAAGCTTTATCATTGGGATTATCCTATCCCTGGAATTGAATATTTTCAAAAACATAAAAATCTTAAGAAGGTAATTTTTGATTTTATTAAGATTGGCATCGATGGTTTAATCGGTTTAATCATTTTACTTCCTGCCTTGTACGCAGGAGGTTTTTTTGATTTAAATGCAGAGCAACTTCCTTTTATTGCTACGGGCATATTTTTTTCTATTTTGCCTGACATTGTTTTGGGTTTTGTTTTTTTATTAAAAAAAGGAAAAGGTTTAAACAAATACCTTTCCCTTCATGAAAATTATTTACATTTTGATCATAAAAACAAAATACGTTTTGATTTAAAGGGTGTTTTAACTCAGATAATAGTAATTATTCTGGCTTTGTTTTTAATAATTTAGATTTTCTTTTTTCTCTTTATAATGTCTCTGAAAAATTCAGCAACTATTGCAGCTAAAGGAACAGCTAGAATCATTCCTGGGATTCCTCCCAGTTTGCCTCCTATTAATAGGGCCATAATTACTGCTACTGGATTTAGCTTTACTACCCTGCCTATTACTAAAGGAACTATCACATAATTTTCTACTTGTTGAACTGCAACATATAGGATGAACACCCATAGACCTAGCACTGGAGCTTGAAGAAATGCCAAGATTATTGCTGGTATTGCTGCTATAACAGGTCCTATATATGGAAATATTTCTAAGATTCCTGCTATTATTGCTAATAACAGAGCAAATTTAACATTTAAAAGATAGAGTCCTATATATACCAAGACACCCACTATTAATCCTAAGAATAGTTGGCCTTGAAGCCATCTGCCTAGTTTTCTTTGAGATCTACCCCAAAGGCTTAAAACATAATCTCTGTGCTTTATTGGCACTATTGAAGTTAATACTCTCTCTACTCCTCTTTTTTGGACTGATAAATAGAAAGAAATAACTAAAGCAGTTAATAAGGAAAATATGCCGCCAAAAAGATTAATAGCAGTAGAAAATACATTTGAAGCAGCTCTTTTCATTAAATCTCCTATCCCGCTTAAAAAGTTTTGAATTTGATTTATTATATTTCCATACCTTGAAGAAGCATCTTTAAATGATTCAAACTTTATTGATAAGTCTTCTACATATTTGGGCAAATTACTAGAAAGATCTTTCACATCACTAGCAACAGAAGGAACTATTAAAGAGATAAGAAATGCTAATATTCCTATTGTTATTATATATATCGCCAATGCTCCGACTACTCGGGGTATTTTTATTTTTTCTAAAAGATTTACTGCAGGAGCAATAGCTGAAGCAATAATTAGAGCGAAAATAAAGATTGCTATTACATCTAGAATTAAATAAAGAAATATTAAAATTAGGATTATAAAAATAATCCTAAAAATGGTGCTTGTAGAAATATCTATTTTTTGTGGCTTTGCCATATATTATATTTTTAAAAGTTTTTTAAATTTTTCTTTATTTTTAAAGGGTCCTATAAGGCAAAGATTGAGCTTGTTTGGCTGAAATATGTCTTTGGCTACTCTCTGAATGTCTTCTGCTGTTACACTATCTATTTTATTAAATTTTTCCTCTAAGGTCAAAGTCTTTTTTGTTAATAACTCTTGAAAGCCATAAAATGCTGCTACTTCATCTGATTCTTCCATTTTTAGAATTGCTTTTCCCTTTATATGTTCTTTTGCTTTTTTTAATTCTTTTTCTTCTATTTTTTCTTCTTTTAGCTTTTTATAGTTTTCCAATATTATCTTAATTGCTTTTTCTACTCTTTTATTGTCAATTCCTGCTTGAGTAAAAAAGTTTCCCACATCTGTTTCTTTTTGAGTGCTTGAAAAAACATAATACCCAAGACCTTGCCTTTCCCTTACATCAATGAAAAGGCGCGAACTCATTCCTCCTCCTAATATTGTAGATAAAACATCTAACGCATATTTATCTTTGTGAAAAAGATTATACGCCCTTACCCCTATTCTTAAGTGGGTTTGGTCTGTTTTTTTGTAATTAATTAATAATTCTGGTTTTGTTTGTTTCTCTTTTGTTTTTTGTTTTTCTTTTGGTTTTGTTTGTTTTAGGTCTTTAAATTTTTGTTCTATTTTTTCTTTTATATTTTTATCTATGTTTCCTGCCACAACAACAACTGTGTTTGGAGATGTGTAATGATTATTAAGATAATTGATAAATTCCTTTCTTTTCATTTTTCCTATAATCTCCTTTTCTCCTAGTATGCTTCTGCCTGCTGGCTGATTTTTGTATAAGAGCTGATCCCAAATATTTGATATGTAAGATCTTGGCGTGTCTAAATACATATTTATTTCTTCGATTACTACCCCTTTTTCTCTTTCTATTTCTTTAGGATCAAAAAGGGAGTTTATCAACACATCAGAAACCCAGTCTATTCCTATATCTATATGCTTTTTATTTAATTTTGCCCAATAGCCTGTACATTCTTTTCCTGTAAAGGCATTGAATTGTCCGCCAACTTGATCTAGGGACTCTGCAATGTCTAATGTTGTTGGCTTGTTTTTTGTTCCCTTAAAAAACATATGCTCTAAAAAGTGAGATATGCCATTTATATTTTTTGTTTCATATTTTGATCCAGTCCCGACTAATACTAAAATAGTTACTGCCCTGGTATTTTTCATAGGAATAGTAACTAATCTTAGTTTGTTTTTCAGAGCTTGTTTATTGAAATTATTATTCATTTATTTTTTTCCTTATATATCCTTCTATTTCATTTATTTTAATTCTTTCTTGCTTCATAGTATCTCTGTCTCTTATTGTTACTGTGTTGTCTTCTAGTGTATCAAAGTCGATTGTAATACAATAAGGAGTTCCTGCTTCATCCTGGGCAAAATATCTTTTTCCTATGTTTCCTCTATCATCCCATGATATTACAAGCTTTTCTTTTAAATCATCGTATACTTCTCTTGCTTTTTTGATTAATTCAGGCTTGTTGGCTAGTAGAGGGAAAATAGCTGCTTTTCTTGGAGCAATCTTAGGATTTATCTTTAATACAGTTCTTTTCTTTCCTTTTACTTCCTCTTCTTTGTATGCTTCTGCTAGCACTGCTAGCATTGTTCTTTCCAAGCCAAAAGATGGCTCAATAACATGAGGAAAGAATTTTTCTCCCGTTTCCAGGTCTGCATATTTTAGGTCTTTGCCACTTTCCTTGCTGTGTTGTTTTAAGTCAAAATCAGTTCTGTATGCTAGTCCACACAATTCTTTAAATCCACCAAAAGGAAACTTGTATTCTATGTCTTCTGTTTTTTTAGAATAATGGGCTATTTCATCTTTGTCATGCTCTCTCCATTTAATGTTTTCTTTGTTCAATCCTATTGATAAAAACCATCCTTCCATTTGATTTTTCCAGTTTTTAAATTCTTTTTCCCATGTAGATTCTTTTATAAAATATTCTATTTCCATTTGTTCAAATTCAAGTTTTCTGAAAATGAAATTTCCTAGAGTAATTTCATTTCTGAATGCTTTTCCTATCTGAGCAATGCCAAAAGGAAGTTTAGGATGAAAACTGTCTAATATATTTTTAAAATTTACAAAAATTGTTTGCGCTGTTTCTGGTCTTAAATATGTTTTTGCTGATTCATCTTCTACTGATCCAATGAATGTTTTAAACATTGGATTGAATTTTTTTGGTTTTGTTAATTCTCCTTTACATTCAGGACATTCTTTTGTTTTTATGTGGTCTTCTCTGAATCTTTTATGGCATTTTTTACATTCTACTAAAACATCAATAAATCCTTTAGTATGGCCTGATGCTTCCCATGTTTTTGGATTCATTAGTATTCCTCCGTCAATTCCATACATATTGTCTTTGCTTTGAACAAAATTCTTCCACCAGCTATTCTTTATGTTTCTAGCTAATTCTGTGCCCAAAGGACCAAAATCAAAGGTATTTGCCAATCCTCCATAAATATCAGATCCAGGATATACAAAACCCCGTCTTTTGCAAAGTGATACAATTTTTTCCATTAAATCCATAATTATTCTACAACTCTTCCATCACTTCTGCTTATGCCAGGATCGTCTGGCAAAGAAGTAGTGACAGAATTAATTTCATCTTTTAATAATTCTTTTGTAAAATCATCTTTCCCTTCTAGATAAGATTTATTTATTAATATGGGAGTATCTCCTACTTGAGTTATAGATGGAGTTAAGCTTATTTGAAATATTGCTTCATATGCAGGTAAAGTTAATCCTGCTCCTGCAGAAACACTATCTATTTCCCATATTATTTCTTTTGTTCTTTCATTATAGTATAGGATGCTTCCTGCCGCTTGATTAATGTAATAGTCTGACCATTTTATGCCTTGAGGCAGTGTTGATTTTACTATCACATTCTTTAAATCATTTGATGTATTTCTTATTTTCCAGTGAACAGTGTATTCTGTTTCTTCATTTACTTCAGGAGGAATTGGGCCTGAATTTGATATTGGTTGTTCTGGTTCATAATAGAAGACAGATGTGTTTAAGTCAACCTCTGTATTTATTTTACAAGTATGATATTTTTTAAATCTTAATTCATTAACAGCAAAATCTGCAGGAATAGTTGGCGTTTCTATTTCTGTTTCTATTTCTGCTATAAAGTTTTTATCATTATATGAATAAACAGGCATATCTTCTCTTAAGGGCACTGAAAAAGAAACAGTCCCTGATTCTCCTGGCCTTAGAAGTTTTAAAGATGGAACATCTGCTCCACTCCATGTCGCAGTGTTGTCTTGATCGCTGAAAAATCCTTTTTTGTTTAAATCCACTTTTCTCACATTAAAAACACTGTCTTTTAGTTTTGCTTTTAATATTAATTCTCTTAAAGCTATGTCTGTATTGTTTTGAAATCTTATTTGATAATATAGTTTTTGGCCAGGATCTATAATGCAATTTTGATTGTCTTCGTCATTTATATTTATTGTCAAAGCTAAAGGCGGAGGTGAAATTTGAGTTACGCTTTCTGATTGAGCGTATTGAAGAAATGTATTGTTTTCTATTCTTCCTATTGTTGCTTTAAATACTTTGTTCTCTTGTTCTTGACCCTCTATAGTTCCTGTTACTATTATTTCTTGTGTATCTCCTGCTCTTAATACATCAATAAGCCATTCGCTTTCTTTATTTGCTGGTTCTGGTTCTGCCTCTTCAAAAGTAAAGCCTTCTGGATAATTACTTGTTAGTTTTAAATTGTATATATCGTCTTGAGTTTTGTTTTCATACTTTATTTTATATGATATTTGTTCTCCTGATACTGTTTTTTCTGATATTTCTATATTTACAGCAATAGCTGCAGAGCTAATTTCTATTTCTTCTACTATAGAGTTCTCAAATCTGGAGTTTATGTTTTCTGGCTCATAGTCAATAGATGCGCTTATATTTTTTGTATCTCCTTGAGCGCCTACAAGTCTAATCCTTATTATTTCTTCTCCTTTTGATTTTTTCTTTATTGTTCCTAGATCTTTTTGTTCTTGATAAAGCTCTTTTCCTTCCATTGAAAATGTTCCTGGAGGATAGCTCATTATTAGGCTTGCATCTTTTAGGTCCACTCTATTATTATTTTCATATTTTACTATTATTATTGCCTCTTCTCCTGATGCAATATCTTCTGGTATTTCCATTGATATATCTAGCTTTGATTTAGAAAAAGATGTCCTGCCCCAAATAACAGCCAAGGCAGCTATTATTATACAAATAACAACCAATACTGCTATTGTTTTAGGCAGGTTTTTTCTTTCAAAAAGAGACTTAAGCTTCTTTTTCTTCTTTGGGGCTTGATATTGTTGCCCTATATTTTTTACTTCAAAATCATTTTCATTCATATTTTTATTATATCATATTAATAAATGTCTTGTATCTCCTTTATTTCTTCTGGATCATACCCCAGGAGCTTAATGAGATTGTTTTTAAAATCAGATATTATTGTTTTTAAAGATAACTTGTTTTGATTTATTCCTCTTAGTGTAATTAACATTAATTCCCATATATCTTCATCTTTTTCTTCTCCTGCTATTGCTTCGTCTATTATGCTCATTATCTCATTTGCTATTTTTAGTTTTTCTAAATCCTTCTTTATATTTAAAAATTGATTTTCTAATACAGCATCCTTTAATATTAGAAAGTTTTTTCCTTGAACAAGAATTAGGCTTACGTGTGAAATTGGTTCAATGCTGTATCTAAGCTTGCTTGTTGTTTTTCTCGTTCCTTTTGCTGAGATTCTTACTTTTCCTAATTCTTTTGTATAAATTGTTAAAAGCCGATCTGCTTCTCCCAGATCGGACTTTTTTAATATTATTCCTTCTGTTTTTATCATATTTTCTCTATTACTATTCCTTGTTTTTCTGGATCAAATATTATATCTTCAGCAATTACTTTGCTTTTGATTTCTTCCTTGTTTTTTTCTATTGTGTTTTTTATTTCTTCTTCTGCAAAAAATATCTTTATTTTATCTTTTGGCGTTAATCCTTGCTTTTTTCTTTTTGCCTGTATTCTCCTTATTATTTCTCTTACTTCTCCTTCTTCTTTTAATTCTGGACTTATTTTTGTATCTAGCTGCACTCCTTGTTTTATGTTTTTATCTTGGACTACTTCTTTTACATTTACCTCTTCTTTTATTAATTCTGCCAATTCTTTTTCTAAATTGTATTTAGGAATTGATAATTTATTTAGCGGTTGCCTTACTTTTATCCCCGCCTCTGTTCTTTCTTGTAGAGCTGTGCTGCACACATCTCTTACTGTTTGCATTTTTTCTTCTAATTCCTTGTCTATTAATTTTTGTTTATTTTCTGGCCAGCTTTCTAAGTGAACAGATTCTTTTTCTCCTATTTCTTTGTATATATGCTCTGCTGTAAAGGGCATAACAGGAGCCATTAGCTTGGATAGCTTTAGAAGAATATATTTTAATGTTTGAGTGGCTTGCTCTTTTTCTTCTTTGTTTTCTCCTTTTAGTCTTTGCCTGGATCTTCTTAAATACCACGTAGATAGATCGTTTATGAAAGGAGCTATTGGTCTAGTGGCTTGGTTTAGGTCGTATTGATTGTATGCTTTTGTTATTTCTTTGTTTAATGACTCTATTTTAGATATTATCCACTGGTCCAGCTTGTTTTTGCTTTTTGTTTCCGGTTTTATTTCTTTTGTTTTGTATGTGTTGTAAAAAGATAATACATTTAAAAGAATTAAGATTACCTTTTTTAATACCTCATCTACTTCTTTTTCAAAAAAGCGAAGATCTTCTGCTTTCATTACTTGAGAAGTAGCTAAATAGTATCTTGTTGAATCTGCTCCGTATTTATTAAATACATCCATTGGGTCTGGGTAGTTTTTTAAATGCTTTGACATTTTTCTTCCATCTTCTGCTAACACTGTTCCATTTACTATTACATTTTTAAATGCTTCTTTGTTTTTTAAAGCAGTAGAAAGAACGTGAAGATAATAGAACCAGGCCCTGGTTTGATCTACTCCTTCTGCAATAAATTCAGCAGGAAAATTATTTTCTAATTTTTCTTTATTTTCAAAAGGATAATGCATTTGAGCATAAGGCATTGATCCTGATTCAAACCAACAATCCAATACATCTGGTATTCTCTTCATTTTTTCTCCGCATTCACATTTTAATTCTATTTTATCTATAAAATGTTTATGCAAATCTTTTATTTTTTCACCTGACTCTTCTTCTAATTCCTTTATTGATCCAAATACTTTTGTTTTTTTGCATTTTTCGCATTGCCATATTGGCATAACTGATCCCCAGAACCTTTGTCTTGAAATAGACCAGTCTTTTGCTCCTTCAAGCCATTTACCAAATCTTCCTTCTTTTATATGACTAGGCACCCAATTAATATTTTTTGAGTTTTTTAGCATTTCTTCCTTTATTTTTGTTACTTTTACAAACCAGGAGTCTGTAGCATAGTTTAATAAAGGAGAATGGCATCTCCAGCAATATGGATATGTGTGAGTAAATCTTTCTTCTTTGAATAGAAGATCTTTTTCTTTTAGATATTCTATTATTTGTTTATCTGTTTTTTGAGGGTCGTCTTTTGGCTTCACTTCTAGATTATTAAAGTCTTTTATGTCTTCTGTAAATCTTCCATCTGGCTTTACGTGCTGTATAAAGGGCAGGTTCTTTTCTTTCCCTAGAGCCATGTCATCTTCCCCAAAAGCTGGAGCTATATGAACAATTCCTGTTCCATCTTCTACAGTTACAAAGTCTGCTGATTGTATTGTGTATAAATTTTCCTTGTTCTTTATGTCTTTGTTTTTGAAATATGGGAAAAGTGGTTTGTATCTTTTGCCTTCTAGTTGTTTTGGTTCTATTTCTTCTATTGTCCTATATTCCTTGTCTTCAAATATTTCTTCTAAGTTTTCTTTTACTAAAATGTATTTTTCTTTGTTTGATTCTATTTTTACATATTTAATACCTTTTCCTATTGCTAAAGCAACATTGCCTGGCAATGTCCATGGTGTTGTTGTCCAAGCCAGAATGTATGTGTTTGGCTCATCTTTTAATTCAAATTTTGTTATTACTGATATATCTTCTACTTCTTTGTATCCTTCTGTCACTTCTGATTGAGATAGCGTTGTTTCACATCTTGGACAAATATGCATTGATTTGTATCCTTTGTATATCAGATCTTTATCCCAGAGAGTTTTAAATACCCACCAGACACTTTCCATAAAATCTAGGTCCATTGTTTTATAGTCATTTTTCATGTCTACCCACCTGCCTAGTCTGTTTATTACTTTTTCCCATTCTTCTGCATATATTAAAACCTTATTTTCACATGTTTTGTTAAATTTTTCTATTCCTATGCTCTCTATGTCTTTTTTTGTTTTGGTTCCTAGTTCTTCTTCAACAATATTTTCTATTGGAAGGCCGTGGCAATCCCATCCCCATTTTCTTTCTACATGATATCCTCTCATGGTCCAATGCCTTGGCACAATATCTTTCATTAGGCTGGCTACTATGTGGCCGTAATGGGGCGTTCCTGTTGCAAAAGGAGGACCATCGTAAAAAACAAAATCGCCCTTTGGTGATTCTTTTTTAAGGGTTTTTTGGAAAATATTATTTTCTTTCCAAAATTTTAGTATGTTTTTTTCTATTTCTGGTATATTCATATTTTTCTACACTCTCCTGGTTTAAGTTTTAGCTTTTCATTATTAGCCATCTCCTCTTCAGAAAGGTTCTTTATTATTCCTTGAAATATTAAAAGAACGCCTTCATGGCTGACTATTAAAATATTCTTATTATTGTATTTCTCTTCTGTTTCTTTTAGAAAGCTTTCTAATCTTTCTTTAATGTCTCTTCTGTTTTCTCCATTAGGCGGCCTTTTAGTAAATTTTTCTTTTTTTGTTTTAAAGAAATTATTCCATTCTTCTACTGTTCTTCCATTAAATATGCCGCAATCATGCTCTCTTATTCTTTCATCCAAGCTTATTTTTAAATTTAATTCTTCTGCTATTATTTCAGCAGTTTGTTTTGTTCTTAATAAAGGAGAAGAAAATATTATATCTATATTTTCTTTTTTTAATTTTTTTGCTTGTTTCTTTATTTTCTTTTCTCCTTTTTCCGTTATTGGGTTTGTTACTTTTTCAGGCCAGGAGCTGCAGAATTGGTCTCTGTTTGATTCTGCTTCTCCGTGGCGGATGATGTAGTATGTGTTGTTCATTTTATTTATCTCCTAACATTTTTAATGTTTCGCCGTATTCTTTAATAACTCTCTTGGTAGCCTCTCGTACAAATTTTTTTTCTTTTTTAGTTGCTTTTTGGAAAATCGGATTTAGTTGGCTTGCTTCAATAACAAAATTAGGGCCAACCTTTTTTGCTGGAATTAATCCTTCCTTAATTAAACGACGAACATGTCTGTCGCTTAAACCAAGTAATTCAGCTGCCTCCTTTGTAGTTAAAATTTCATTTATTTTCATAACTTTTTGCTTTAAATACGTCCTTGTTCGGACATTAGCATAACTTATGTCCGCAGTTAACAAGGACTGTCTATTTTACATTTTTTTAGGTTGGCTAATGCCCATTATTTCTAATGTGTTTTCTAAAATAAGCTGGGTGGCATTAATTAGTGTTAGTCTAGCATCTTGCTTTTCCCTTTTTTTGTCTAAAACCTTGCATTGGTCATAGAATTTATGAAATGCAGTTGCTAAGCTTTGTGAATATTGAGGCAATCTTTGTACTTGATAATCATTTGCTGTGTCTTCAATTATTTCTGGCAGTTTTATTAATTCTTTTATTAGATCTAATTCTGCTTTGTGGGTTAGCTTTGACAGCGTTTTAGTTTTGTTTTTTGTGTTTTTTGCATTCTTTAATATACTATTTATTCTAGCATAAGCATACTGTACATAGTAAACAGGGTTTTTTTGTGATTTTTCCTTAGCTAATTTTAGATCAAAATCCATGTGTCTGGTATTTGAATGCATTAAAAAGAAAAATCTGGCTACATCTATGCCTACTTCTTTTATTAGGTCTGTTAATAAGATGTATTCTCCTTTTCTTTTTGACATTTTTATTTCCTTTCCATCTTTAACTAGCCTGACCAGCTGCATAATTATTATATCCAATCTTTCTTTTTTTATTCCCAGCATTTCCATTGCTGCTTTCATTCTCTTTATATATCCATGATGGTCTGCTCCCCATATATCAATTACTTTATCAAATTTTCTTTCTTTGAATTTATTATAGTGATAAGCAATATCTGGAAGAAAATATGTTGGCTCTCCTGTGTCTCTTACTAAAACAAAGTCTTTTTCTGCTCCGTATTTTGATGTTTTTAACCATTCTGCTTTTTCCTTTTTGTATATGTATTTTTTAAGTTTTTGATATACTTTTTTGTGTTTATTTTTTTGGATAATGTTGTCTTGTTCTGAAAACCAATTATCAAATTTAATTTTAAATTCTTTTTCCGTATTTTTCTTTATATCCTTTATTATTTCTTTTGATAATAGATATCCTGCTTCTCCAGGGTCTTCTGTTTTTATTTTTGTCTTCTTTATTTTTTCCTTTAGGTACGGGGTTAGGTATGTTGTTCCTTTGTTTAGGGCTGTTTCTCCTAGTGTTTTTATTTGCTTGCTGTTTTTTGCATCATTGATATAGAATTCTCTTTGTACTTTATGGCCTGATCTTGATAGTATGTTGGCTAATACATCTCCTGTAAATGCTCCCCTGCCATTGCCTAGGGTTAATAGTCCTGTGGGATTGGCTGATATAAATTCTATTTGTATTTTTTTCTTTTCTTTTTGTTTCTTTGTTATTTCTTTTTCTTTTAGTATGTCCTTTATTCTGTTTTGCAGATATTCTTCTTTTAAATAGAGATTTATGAATACTGGAGGGGCTGTTTCTATTTTTTCAAATATTTGCTTAGCTTTTTTATTGCTTTTTATCTTTTCTGCTAAATTTTCTATCTTTTCTTTTGAGGGTTTGATTATTATTGCATAATCTCCAAAAGAAGGCCTATTATCTATATAGCCTATGTTCTTTATGCCTGATTCTATTGCTATTTCCCTTATTTTGTCTCTAGTTGTATTCATTATCTTTATTTTACCTTTTTTTGGTTAATTTTAAAAGAGGCCTTGCCGGCCCCTTCTTTGTTGTTTTACCTTGGTTTTTACTTTTCTTTTACTTCTTCTACTATTTTATCAAATACATCAGGATGGTTTTGGGCCAGCTCAGAAAGAATCTTTCTGTCAATATCAATATTATTCTTCTTTAGAAGATTAATAAATTTACTATAAGTAATTCCTCTTTCCCTACAGCCTGCATTTATTCTTATCTGCCATAGTCTTCTAAAGTCTCTTTTCTTTCTTCTTCTGTCTCTGTAAGAATGTGTCCATGCATGCATTAGAGCTTCTTTTGCTGCCCTGTAGTTTGTCTTTCTTCTCCATTTGTATCCTTTTGCCTGCTTTATTATTTTCTTTTTTCTTTTGCGTTTTTGAACGCCTCTTTTTACTCTAGCCATTTTATTTCATTCTTTTAATGATTTTTTTAGCAATTTTTTGTTGTTTCACTTTCTTTAATCCTCTTTTTCTTCTTTTTTCTTCTCCTGTTTCTTTTGCATTAAAATGATCCTGATGCTGCGGTCTTCGCATCAGGTTTTTGTTTTTTGTTAGCTTAAACCTTTTCTTTATTGATTTTTTTGTTTTGCCTGACATATTATTACTTCCATGCCCCTTGGGCTTTTTTTAATATCTTTTTCTTTTTCAAAATCAGCAGGAATCATGTTTAGAAAATCTTCTAGCTTTTCTCTTGCTAAATCTCTGTGAGCTTTTTCTCTGCCCTTTAAAAACATCTCTATTCTTACCTTATTTCCTTTTTGAAGAAATTTATCCGCTTGCTTTGCTTTTGTTTCCATATCATGGCTTGATGTTTTAAAGCCTACTCTAATTCCTTTTAATTCTGATTTTTTTTGTTTTGATTGTTGTTTCTTTTTCTTTTTCTCTTGATCGTATTGATATTTCCCATAATCAGTTATTCTGCATACTGGAGGATTGGCTTTTGCTGATACCTCTATTAAATCAAGTCCTTTTTCTTTTGCTTTGGCTATGGCTTCCCTGGTGTTTAAAACACCAAGGTTTCCTCCTGTTTCATCTATTACCCTTACTTCAGGAACTCTTATTTGTTCATTTGATCTTACAAAATCTTTCTTTCTTCTTTTTTTAAAAAATTGTTTTCTAATGGTTTTTGTTTTTTATTTTATTAATCTTGTTTTAAAAATATCATTCAAAGCCTCCCGTTACCCAATCAAATTCATTTTGCCAATTCCTGCTTGGACAGCTCCACCCAGGACTGTCTGAATGAGGCCTCCCGCTGGTTTCCATGTCTCTAATCCCCAGGACATAAAAGGGAGAATTGCATCCATATGACCCTGCCCCATATCTGTAATAATTATACCCATAACATCCTGTTCCTGAACCACCAGCAGGATCATTTGGCACAGTTGTCATGTATCCCTGACTTACTAATAAGTCAATGAATGTATTTTCTGATTGACAAGGGCCTTGATCCCAGCCGTCACAACAAGAATCAGCAGTTCTAGTTGGGTATGTATTGTTGTCAGAGTAATACATTTCAAGAGCAAGAATTATTTGATGCATGTCTGACAGTCTTTTGCTGTCCCTAGCTTTTGTTCGAGCTGTATTTAAACTAACTAAAATAATTGTAGATAAGAGCCCTATAATAGCAATAACTACCAATAGTTCGATGAGAGTAAATCCCTTGTTGTGATTTAAGCGCATGATTTAAAATTCAGAAGAATTAAGGTCTTCTATTGGTGCTTCAGCAGGAGGTGCAAATACTTCTTCTGCATTTTGATTAGTTCCCTTAAAAATTAAAAGTATAGAAATAAGAACTGATATTATTATTAAAATAAGAATGATATAAGTTGCTTGTTTTTCGCTTTTAATTAATCCTCCTGAGTATTTAATTAAAAAGCGGACAATTGATGGAGCTGTGGGAGAAATGTATGCATTAGAAGACTTTTGTGTATTTTCAGATTCAGGCCCAGAATTATTTAAACTTTGATCTAAGTCTATTTTGTTTTGATTTTTTTCTTGACTCATAATATCTTTTAATGGTTCTTAGTGGAGACGGTGGGAATCGAACCCACGTCTAGAAAGGTTTTTAAAACAAGTCTACAAACTTAGCTTGCTTAGAGTTTGGTTGAATAAGTATAAAGCAAGCAAAAACTTAATCAACTTATCCTTTTATATTTTCAGCATCTTTTCAAAGGATAAAAAAGATACTTATCTCAATGGTTATATCACCCTAGGCTGCATATTGAGAATCTTCAGCCAGGATGGCTATAGGTTTTATGCTACAGCAGGTGCGTATTTGTTTGCACTTAATTTTTGCCAGATTTTTACGAGATGCTGACATCCTCGGTTTGCTTGTTTTAAAGGATCTTTCCATCGAGGCCTAGCGTCCCCTGTGTTTTAAAGCTCTTTTCATCTCTCTGTCTGCTTCTTTCTTTTTTATTGCTTCTCTTTTGTCTTTTTTTCTCTTTCCTCTCCCTATTCCGAATTCCAGTTTTATTTTGTTCTTTTTAGTATATAACTTTAATGGTATCAATGTCAAACCCTTTTGCTTTGATTTGCCTATTAAAGAGTTAATTTCTGACTTTTTTAAGAGTAATTTTCTTGTTCTTTCAGGATTATATTCAGGAGGTGTATTAGCTGGTTGATAGGGTGAAATAGTAGCATTAATCAAATAGGGCTCTTTGTTTCTGATAACTACAAAAGAGCCCTTTAGGCTTACTTTTCCTGTTTTTACTGCTTTTACTTCATGACCTTTTAAAACTATTCCAGCTTCATAGGTCTCTAATATTTCATAGTCATACTTGGCCCTTTTATTATGCGCCAAAGTTTTCATCTTCTTCTTTGTATTCTGATTCTTCTTTTGTTGCTTCTTCGTGCCATTCATCTAATTTTTTGTCTATTACTTCGTCTGCTGTTTCTATTATCTTCTTTATTTTTTCTTGCACTCTTTCATCGCTTGTAATCTTGTGCAATAGATGACCTGCTACTATTTTCTTTTTCTTTTTCTTTAAAGCAAAAATGTATATTGCTAATACAATTAATAGTATTGGCCACCACTTCCATATTTCTGCACTAATTACTCCTAGGTTGGTTAATAAAGCAACAACTCCTAGAATTGCTAAGATTGTGCCAAAGAAACTTAATCCGTAATTTACGTAAAACATATTTTTATTTGTTTTTTTTGATTAACGACCTTTGTTTTTATATTTTTACATTCCAGTTGATGCTTTTTTAAGCAATGATAGAATAAATGAAGTTAGAATAATTGGTATTGACATTAGGGCTATAAGTCCTAATATGGCAAATATTATAAAGAGGGGCTTTCCTTTTTTAATTTCTGGAAGTTGTCCTTTTATTTCCTTTATTTTTTTATACACTAAGAAATTATATGTAAAGAGTAGTGGAAAGTAAAATAACACCAGCACACCTTCAACTACTCCAGTTAAAGACTGAGAAGATCCTGCTATTTGAAGAATAAACATTATCGGAATAGCAACAATCATTAATATTAAGGATATAAAGATTTGTCTTCCAAATACAGCCCACCAATAGCCCTTTATATATTTCTTGCTTTTTAAAAGGGCTTTTAGTCCTTTGGTGTTTTCACTTATTAAGATAAATAGGCCAAAACTAAACCAAATTGAAAAAATTAGCCCTGGGATAAGAAAGAGAATATAGCCAAAAAAAGTAATTAGAAAAGAAAGAATAGACACCCATAAGGCAGAGTGTATTTTTGAAAGAGTATTCTTATATGCCTTTCCAATGTTTAAACTTTCTTCCTTAATCGCATAAATCAAACCAAGAATGCTCCAAAGAATAAACAAAGAAACTATCAATGCAAGCAATAGAAAGGCAATAGCTCCAACCGTTCCTTCAATGTGAATAGTACCTATAAAAGTTAGGATTATGGGGATGATAAGAGCTAAGAAAGATATAGCAAATAAAGTTAAAAATCTTCTTTTATATATTTTAAATGCTTCTTTTAGTAATTCTCCAGCACTAGGTAATTTAGCAAGAGATTTGTGCTCCATTTGTTGCTGTGGGTTAATTGCTTCTGGACTGGGCACTTCTGGTTGTTTTGATGCTTGGGGATTAAGCGCCTCATCTACATCTTTTTCTGGCCAGCCTGCGTTAATTAATGCTTCTCTTATCTTTTGGTCTTCTAGTCCTTGCTTTTTACATTGCTCTATATATTCTTGTATTTTTGGGTTTGTCATAATGTATTAAATTAATTTTTATTATGGCTGTATGCAATATTGTGGATTTCCTGAAGTATCATTACAGGCTCCAGAAGGAACAGCCACTCCTTTTATATTAGCATAATCCACATCTGTTCTCAGAACTGTATTGTCATTATTTTCCAAAGTAGCTCCTAAAATATAAGTAGTGTTGTTGTTGCCAGGATAATAGAAATAAGAGCCAGTTCCTGGATCAGAAGGAACTTGTTTCATATAACCTCCGGCCTCAAGGGCTCTTTCTAGCGCAGACCAGCTTTCTGTATCATCAGTTCCTGGATAACCTGTGCTAGTATTGTTATCGTAATACATTTCTAATGCCAAAGCAACTTGCCTTAAATCACTAATTCTACGTACATCTCTTTGTTTTTGCTCTATTGATTCTAAATAAGGTGTTTGGCTTTCTTGTGTGCCAGATTGGACCTGATGGGCTCTGTTCATAAAAAAGTTCAGAAATTCTTCTATGTTTTGGGGATTTTCTGGTTTTTCTATTTTTACAGGAACATTCACCTTAGAGATTTCTCCGTCTATCTTAATTGTCACATCTTCGCCGGTCATGCTAAAGTTGATTTTTGCTTGTCTAATAATCTTGTTTGTTTTTCCAACCCACAATTCTATTTCTGGATCCTCACTGCCCTCCCATTCTTCTTTCATTTTTGCTTTGTCTTCTTCATCAAAAAAGGAATCACCATAATGTTGAGTTGCTTTCATTAATTCCTCCATATCAATCTTAATTTTTGAATAATAACATTCTATGTCATTAACTTCCTCGTTTGATACTTTAATAATTTTAAAAGAATTTTTTACTATAGATTTTAATTCTTCTTTCTCTTTTTCAGTCAAATCTCCTTCAATTAGTTCTTCATCAACCCTTCCTTTTGCTAAGCCCTTATAGTCTTCTGGGTTTATTTCTATCCATTCATCGCTGAATAAAGTGCTAAAGTCGAAGCCTTCAATTGTTGGCAGTTCCTTGACTTTAAAGTAGAATGTTTTATCTATGCCTCTCATCTCTATTTCAATTGATTCTGAATCGTTTGTATTGGCGAATATAAGAGAGGAGTGCCTAGCTTCGCTCAAGCTTACATCTCCTTCCATTCTAATGTTTATTTTTTGCCCTCCCTCTTTTTGTTCTTCTTTTTGGGCTATTGGCATTATGCTGGCTAGCAAGGGAATTTCGTTTTTGCTGCCAATTACTTCATTAAAGTCAGAAAGATCTAAAATTATTTCTGCATTAAGAAAATAATGGTAGGTTTCAACTTTATCAATATTATTTAAGGCTTCCTGAATCGCTTTTTTGGCTAGTAGCTTTTTAAAATAGAATGTATATCCTGCAAATGCGCCTCCAGCTATTATTAATATTATAAGGGCTATTATTAAAATCTTTTTAGTTTTGTTTTTTGTTTTTTTAGTATTAGTCTCTAGAGTTTTTTTTGGCTCTTCTGTTATATTGCTTTGCTGTTGCGAGTTAGTTTTTTCTGGATTAGGATTTTTTGGCTCATTGGTTGTTTGTGAATCAAAAGCTTCATCTACGTCTTTTTCTGGCCAGCCTGCACTGATTAGGGATTCTTTTATTTTTTGGTTTTCTAATCCTTGTTTTTTGCATTGCTCTATATATTCTTGTATTTTTGGGTTTGTCATAATGTATTAA
>WJLL01000049.1 GCA_014728535.1 Candidatus Portnoyibacteriota bacterium | reverse complement strand
GTATTGTCATCTACATATATTCCTTCATCATCCGGTCCTCTGTGCCGGATCTTATTATTCATTCTTCTTATTAATTCTGGATTTTTAAAATTAAAGCCGTTTATTCCACACATTATATAAATTTTAGTATTTTATCTGCTCTATTATCCCAGGTATGTTGTTTTGCATCATTATATGCTTTTTCTGATAATTTTTGAGATAATTCCTTGTTATTTAATATTTGCTTTATTTTCTTAGCTATATCCATTGGATTGTCTGGTTCTGTAAATGTTGCATTTTCTTGATTGAGAATTTCTTTAAATGAAGGAAGATTGCTGGCAATTATTGGTTTTTTTGCTGTCATATATTCAAATAATTTTATTGGAGATGTGTATTTTTTTGATACTTTTGATTTTCTTGTTCCTGTTAGTATTAAGCAGTCTGCTGCTCTTAGATAGTATGGTATTTTGGAATAATCTTGGTGGCCTAGGATTAAGATGTTTTTTAGATTGTTTGTTTTTACAAAGTTTTTAAAGTTTTTTAAATACCATTTTATTCCTCCCACAAAGATAATTAAATCTTCTTTCTTTAAGTATTTAGAGGCTAAAGCTAGTGATTCTACTCCTTTCCATTTGTATAAATGACCTGTATACATGATAAGATTTTTGTCTTGTGGAAGATTTAATTTTTCTCTTGCTTCTTCTTTTGTTTTTTTTATTTGAAAATCTTCTATGTCTATTCCGTCTGGCGCTACTAATATTTTATTTTCTTCGATATTTTTCTTTAAAAGATCATTTTTTAATCCTTGAGTAATAGCAATTATTTTTCTTGCCTTTTTTGCAGTTCTTTTAGTTAAAAATTTGTGTATTTTATGTATTTCAAATATTGTTGGCTTTATGTATTTTATGAATAGAAGACTAATTCTGTCTCTGCCGTAAATGTATTTTGTTTTTTTAAATAAAAGATATATAAAGGAGAAAAAAGAAAAAGTCAGAGCTTGGGTTAAAAAAGATACTGGACCCAAGAATTTATTTAAAGGAGTCAAGTCTAAACAAAATATTTTTTTAATTTTAAATTTATTTTTTATTTGATAATACTTGAATGGATCATCTTTTCCTATTTTTGAAATAGAAAACCTCATTGGAACAATTAATTCTATGTCTATTCCCTTTTTTGCAAATGCTTCGCATGTTTTCATTATTTGCAGTCCATGAGCCATTTCCGTAGGCATTCTTGTATTAGCAATATATATTAGTTTCATTTTTTAAAATATCTTATTCCTGTTTTTATTAAATCTTTTAATTCCTTTAAAGATCTTACTTTTGATATTTTTTTTATTCCTTTGCTGATTATGTTTTTGCTTTTTAGATTTCTAGCCATAAAAGCCTTTACTCTTTCTAGTTCTGCTCCTGGCCATTCCATGTATGGCAATGAAGGGTCTATTCCTGCTATTTTATATTTTTCACTCCTATATGGCTCATTCCAAGAAAAGTTTTTTGGAAGCCATCCTTCTCTTTTCGCTATTTCTTCCATTTCTGTTCCTGGGTAGATGATGGTAAATCCGTAGGCTGGATAGACATTCTTTATTTTTCTTAATCTTTTCATTAAATCTACCGTCATTCTTAAATCATCCCATGTTTCATATGGCAAGTTTACCATAAAATTAAGATATGTTGTTATTCCTGCTTCAGAGGAAAGTTCTGCTGCTTTTAGTGCTTGCTCTGGAGTTATGTTCTTTCTTATTATTTTTAATATTTTTGGACTGCCTGATTCTACTCCATAGCTTATTCTTATACATCCTGCTTTTCTCATTAGTTGTAATAGTTCTTTGTCTACTGTATTTACTCTTGCTCTAGCATACCACTTAATATTTAATTCTCTTTTTAATATTTCTTCACATATTGTTTTTATATGCTTTCTTGAAATAGTAAGAGTGTCGTCCCAAAAATCAAATCCTTTAAATCCATATTTGTTTTTTAAAAATTCAACTTCATCTACAAATTTTATTGGATCTCTTAGCCTTAAAAGTCCTTTTCTGAAAGCAGCATTTACGCAATAAGCGCATCTGTTCGGGCATCCTCTTGAGCTTACTACTCCTATGGCTCTTATGTTTGTTCCATCAATGTTTCTGTGGTATTTGTCCATGTCAAAAAGGTCCCAGCATAAAGGAAATTTATCTATGTCTATTTCCATTTCCCTGTCTTGTGTTTCCAGTATTCCTCCTTTATTGTCTCTGTAAAATATTCCCTTTATTTTTGTAGGATCTTTTTTGTTCTTAATTGCATCTGCTAATTCTTTCATTGTTATTTCTGCTTCTGCTTTTACTACATAATCTATTTCTTTCACTTTTTTTAATGCATTTCTGGCTGTTAAAGCAAAGTGTGGCCCGCCTGTGACAATTATCAGGCTTGGCTTTTTCTTTTTTAATTCCCTTATTATTTCTATTGCTTTTAATCTATTGTCAGTTGTTGTTGTTATTCCTACTATGTCCGGATTTGATTTTAATATTTCATTTACTGTTTTTTCTTTTTTCCAATTTAGATTGTGGGGGTCCTTAATCTCTGCATCATAATTATGCTTCTTTAAATATGAGGCAATATATCCAATTCCTAGAAATGGGAGGCCTCCTCTTTCCAAATCACTGTCTGCCCTTGGTGATGTAGATAATATTATTTTCATTTAATTTTTTTAATAAATTTTTCCACTACTTTGTTGATG
>WJLL01000008.1 GCA_014728535.1 Candidatus Portnoyibacteriota bacterium | reverse complement strand
TTCCTACTATGCCTGGATTTGATTTTAATATTTCATTTACTGTTTTTTCTTTTTTCCAATTCAGATTGTGAGGATCTTTTATTTCTACATCATAATTATGCTTCTTTAAATATGAAGCAATATATCCTATTCCTAGAAATGGAAGTCCTCCCCTTTCTAGGTCGCTGTCTGCTCTTGGTGATGTAGATAATATTATTTTCATTTAATTTTTCTAATAAATTTTTCTGCTACCTTTTTGATATCATATTTTTTTACTTGCTCTTTTTCTGATTTCTTGAATTCTTTGTACAATTCTTTGTTTGTTAATATTGTTTCTATATTATATGCAAATTTATCAATATCTCCTGGTTTTACCAATAATTTCCTTGCTGGTCCTGGAGATATTTCATTTACTGCTCCAACATTGAATGCAACATATGGTATTTGTTTTGCCATTGCTTCCAGAAGCACTCTTGGGAATCCTTCTTCCATTGATGGCATTATTAGTATATCGTTTTGGTCGTAGTATTCTGATATTTCTTTATTTGGCACTCCTCCTATTATTTTAATATATTTTTCTAGATTTTTCTCTTTTATTTCTTGTTCTAGGCTGTTTTTATATGGCCCTTCTCCTATTACTGTTATTTGAAAATCATCTATTAGGTCCTTTAGTTTTATTATTATTGGAATTATCATGTCTGCTCCTTTTCTCTTAGATAGCCAGTGGATGAATAATATCTTATTTGTTATTTCTTTTTTTGAAGATGGTTCAAATCTTTCTAGGTTTATCCAATTAGGCAGTATTTTTATTTTTTCTTTTTTTAATTTATAGTGGCTGGCATATTCTTCTTTCATTTTCTTGCTTCCTGTTACTAGATAGTCTGACCATTTTAAGCTTAATATATAGCCTATCCTTTTTCCTGTTTTTTGTCTGAAAAGCCAGTTCATTGCGCAATTCCAATAATATGATGTTCCTTTAAATAGCTTTGATACAATAGCAGCATTTATTGCTCCTATGTATGAGTAGTGGGTGTAAAATATATTATACCCTCTTTTTCTTGCTTTTAATATTAAAATTAAGCTTTCTATTATTCTTAAAGGAAGAAATTTAAATTTCTGGATATGTATGTTTTTTATTTCTGCCTTTTCCTTTTTATTTCCTGTTTCTGCTATTAAGAAAATGTCGAGCTTTTTTGATAATTCTTTTAAAAGCTCGTAGTGGTGGTAAAAGTGTCCTTGGACGTCTTTGTTATATTCAGGAATTATGTAGCAAATTTTTGTAGGTTTGGGCATAATTTTTTATTGATTCTTTTCTTTCAAATTGCTGAATTGTCTTATATCCATTTTCAGCAATTTTTTTTATTAATTCTTTGTCTTTTAAAAGAATGCTTATTTTGTTTTTTATATCTTCCTTGTCCCAGTCTATGAATAAACCATTCTCCTTGTCTTTTATTATATCCAGCATTATTCCCACTCTTGTTGTTATTACTGGTGTTTTACAGGCCATTGCTTCTAGTGTTACTCTTGGGCCTCCTTCATTAAATGAAGGCATGACCATCATTCTTGATTGGTTGTATATATTTGCAATATCCTTTGTTGTTGGCAGCCAGCCTGCCAGTTTTATTTTCTTTTCTAGCTTATTGTCTTTTATGTATTTTTCTATTTTTCCTTTTAATGGCCCTGTGCCTGTTATTATTAAGCTTGCTTCTATTTCTTTTACTGCTTTTAGGAGGAGAAATATTCCTTTGTTTTTTGTTAGCCTGCCTGAAAAGACAATGTCATATTTCTTTTCTGTTTGTTGCGGCTGGAATGTGTTTAAGTCTATATAAAATGCAGGAATATATTTTATTTTATTTTCTTTTACTCCTGCTCTTTTTAGAAATTCTGGCACTTGCTTTTTATTAATTACTCTTACTATCTTTGCATTCTTTGAAAATTTTCTTATAAATATTCTTGTTAGTGTTCTGTATATTTTTTCTTTTATATTTGCTGCTTTTGGATATCCTGTTATATGCATTATTTCTAATGCATAAGGCGTTTTTGTTTTTTTGTGAAGCTTTTTTCCTCCAATATCATTATAGAAGGGAGGATAAGAGTGAATTGTGAAAAAGTCTGTGTTTTGTTTTTCTATTATTTCCTTTCCTTTTTTTAAAATATATTTTGGATGGAAAATTTTGTTTTTTGTTGATACATGAATATATGTATTGTTATGTACTTTTGATACTTCCTGTTTTGTTTTTGGACATATTATATCTATTCTATCCCAGTATTTAGAAAATTCCTGGAGCATATAGTAGAATGGTCCTTTTTTGCCTTGAGCCAGAGCTGTGTCTCCTGTTATCATTAAAAGTTTCATTTTAATGTATTTATTGTTTTATTTATCATTTCTTCTTTATCAAATTCCTTTATTGTATCATTTCCGTTTTTTATGAATTTGTCTTGCAGTTCTTTATCTTTGTATAGTTTTAAGATTTTTTCCCTTATTTGTTCTTTGTTATTTTGCTCTACTAAGAATCCATTGTATCCATCTCTTACTAGTTCTGGATTGCCGCATACATTTGAAACGATTACTGGGAGATCATAAACCATTGCTTCTAATACTATGTGTGGCAGGCCTTCATATTCAGAATTTAATATAAATATATCTGATGCTTTAAAGTATGCCATTAATTCTTTGTTGGGTAGTCTGTCTATTATAGTTACCTTGTCTTGTATTTTTAATTGATTTGTTTTGTTTTCTATTTTTTCTCTTAATGATCCTCTACCTATTATTATTAAATTAAATTCTGGATCTTTTTTTAATAGATCTGGCATTATTTCTACTAATGCCTCCATTCCTTTCCATGGTTCTAGCCTGCCTGCTGATATAATAGTATATCCTGGCAGTTTTTTTTCTTTTATATCTTTTAATTCTGGAGCCGCATTATATATCACCTCTATTTTATCTTTATCTACTCCCCAATTTGCAACTATTCTTTTTAAAAATCTACTAGGTACTATTATTTTATCAGCTGCTTTTGTTGTTTTGTTTTGTATTTTTCTTATTCTTTCTACTTTTTTGCTGTATTTTTTGTTTTGGAATTCTATTATTGAATCTTTTACATTATATTGATTCACTGCTTGCTCCCAGGCATAGTCGCCTACAATCTTTATTACA
>WJLL01000048.1 GCA_014728535.1 Candidatus Portnoyibacteriota bacterium | reverse complement strand
CGGTCCTTGCAAGTCTTGCATAAGAGACGAAATAAAGAATATACAAGTTTTATCTGTCAATAAATTTGGTTCCTTAGAAAAAGGAGTTGATTTATTAGCAGAAATTAAAAATCCAAATAAAAATTGGGGATTAAAACATTTTAGATATACCTTTAATCTCTTGGATGGAAAAAATAATTTATTAAAAACTGTAGAAGGCGAAGATTACATCTTGCCACAAGAAAAAAAATACATCTTTTATCAAAAAGTTCAGACAGAAATAATCCCAGAGAAAATAGAATTTGAGATAATATCTAAAAACTGGGAAATATTTAATAACATTAAAAATATAGACCTAGAAATTGTAAACAAAAATTATCAGGTAAATGCTTCAAATTTAAATTTAGTTTCTGGCACTTTGAAAAATAATAGCAATTATAATATACAAAGAATTGATGTGATTGTGGTTTTATTTAATGAGGATGAAGAGATTGCGGGAGGAGGAAAGACCCAAGTAGATACAGTTTTGTCTGGAGAAGATCGTTATTTTGAAATAAAGTGGCCCAACAGAAATGAAGAGGTTAATTTCTTTACCTTAGAGGCCTATACCAACACATTTCTTGATAATAATTTTATTCGTGAAAAAGATATCCTTAATCCTTAAATATGTTTTTTTATATTTTTAAAAAGGTGGATTGGGTTTTGATAGTAAGTATTTTTTTACTTTGTCTTATTGGGCTTTTTTCGATATATAGCACTTCTTTTGAAAAAAAAGAAGTATTTTTTTACAAGCAAATACTTTTTATTGGTTTAGGATTCTTGATTATGATAATTTTAACAACTATTGATTATCGATTTTTTAGAAATCATCCTAGTTTATTAATAATATTTTATTTTATAGGAGCTCTGCTTTTGTTGTTTGTTTTAATTTTTGGAAAAGAAGTTAGAGGTGCTGCTAGCTGGTTTAGGTTAGGAATTTTTTCTTTTGAGCCAGTAGAAGTTATAAAAATAATAATGCTACTTATTATGGCGCAATATTTTTCTATTCGTCATATTGAACTCTATAGAATTAGGCATATTATTATTTCAGGACTTTATACTTTTATACCCATAATGCTAGTTTTTCTTCAGCCTGATTTTGGATCCGCCTCTATTTTAGTTTTTTTATGGATAGGCATAATGATTGTGGCCGGCATAAAGATTCGTCAACTTTTAATTTTATTTTTAATAGGGATCATCATATTGTCTATAGCTTGGTTTTTTATTTTAAAGCCCTATCAAAAAGAAAGAGTTGTTAGTTTTTTAAATCCCTATATTGATCCTCTTGGGTCGGGGTATCATAGAATACAATCGGTAATAGCTATTGGGGCAGGAGGACTATGGGGTAGGGGCGTTGGGCATGGCTCTCAAAGTCAATTAAGCTTCTTGCCAGAACAACATACAGATTTTATATTTTCTAGCATAGCAGAAGAATTTGGTTTTTTGATAGTATTTTTAATATTTATTTTGTATGCGATTATTTTTTTAAGAATAATCAAAATTAGCATGATTTCTAATAATAATTTTGCTAGACTTTTCTGTGTTGGTGCCTTGATAATTTTTCTTTTTCAAACGCTGGTAAACGTGGGTATGAACTTAGGAATTATGCCTATCGCGGGCATTTCACTTCCTTTTATAAGCTATGGGGGGAGTAATTTAATTGTTAATTTTGCTATTATTGGTATAATTCAAAGCATAATAGTAAGAAGAACATAAACATGAATTTAATAAAATTAAGTCTTAAAAAAAATTCTAGAAAATTAATTTTAAAGATTAAGAAAGACGAACTTAAAGTAGAAAAGAAAATCAATAAAGCTGATGAATTAATTGAAGAGCTTGACAAGTTTTTAAAAAAGAATAAAATAAAGATAGAGTTATTTAAAGACATTAACGTAGAGACTGATAAAGAGATAGGATTAACTTCTTATAGAATTGTAAAGGCGATAGAAAAAGCGTTAAATTTTCAGAATTAAATCTACAAAGACTTGACTAAAAAATTTAAATAGTTTAAGCTTAGAAAAAGCCCTAAAAGGCTGTTTTAGGGTTTATATCTTTATATACATTTAACATTAAATTAATAATTTATGTTGAAAGCAAAACGCTTCCCAAGTTACCCAAAAAATTTAAAATCACTTCCAAGCCTAGTAGAGATTCAGCTTAATAGCTATAATCTTTTTTTAGAAAGAGGCTTGAGAGAATTATTTGATGAAATTTCCCCTGTTTCTGATTATAGCGGTAAAGACCTTTCTCTTTACTTTGGAGACTATTATTTAGATGAACCAAAGTGTGATGAATTAAAAGCCAAAAAAGATGGCCTTTCTTATGAGGCGCCTCTAAAAGTCAAAATTAAACTCGTCAACAAAAAAACAAAAGAAACAAAAGAGCAAGAAATTTTTTTAACAGACCTTCCTGTTATAACTCCAAGAGGAACATTTGTTGTTAATGGCGTTGAGAGAGTTGTTATTTCCCAGTTGATAAGATCATCTGGGGTTTTTTTTACAACAGATCAAGTTAAAGGCAAAAAGGCGCATGGAGCAAAAATAATTCCTAATAGAGGTGCGTGGTTAGAATTTGACACTGAAAGCAACGGAAGTATAGTAGTTAGAATAGACAGAAAAAGAAAAATTGCAGCAACTACTCTTCTTAGAATTTTCGGTCTTGATACTAGTGATAAAATCAGAAAAGAATTTAAAGAAATAGAAAAAAAATCTGACATAAACTATATTGAAAAAACACTGGAACAAGATTCTGCGACAAATCAGGACGAAGCTTGGATTGAGATATATAAAAGGCTAAGACCTGGAGATTTGGCTGCTGTTGATAATGCTCGTCAATTAATAGAAAATATGTTTAAGAATTTTGATAGATACGATTTGTCAGAAGTAGGAAGACATAAAATGAATCAAAGATTGAGAATAAAAACTCCTTTAGATGTAAAGCACAGAATATTAAGGAAGGAAGACATTGTTTTGATTCTTAAGGAAATTATTAATTTAAATAACGATCCAGAGGCCCCTGGAGACGATATTGACCACCTAGGAAACAGAAGAGTAAGGGCTCTAGGAGAGCTTTTAGAAAATAAAATGAGAGTTGGATTAAGCAGGATGGAAAGAATTGTTAGAGATAGAATGAGCACCATGGATGCTTATGATATTAATCCTTCTCAATTAATTAACTCTAGACCCCTGATTGCTGCGGTTAGAGAGTTTTTTACATCTTCTCAACTTTCTCAATTTATGAATCAGATTAACCCATTATCTGAACTAGAGCACAAAAGAAGATTATCTGCCATGGGTCCTGGAGGATTGACAAAAGAAAGGGCTGGCTTTGAAGTTAGAGATCTTCATCCAAGTCACTATGGCCGTATATGTCCTATAGAAACGCCAGAAGGCCCAAACATTGGATTAGTTGGTCATTTAGCTAGTTATGCAAAAATCAATAATTATGGTTTTATAGAGACTCCTTATTGGAGGGTTAAAAATGGAAAGATTACGAACGAACTTGTTTATTTAGATGCCTTTGAAGAAGAAAGATATAACATTGCTCAGGCTGGTACTAAAATAGATAATAATAAAAAAATATTAGGAACAATGGTAGAGGCTAGGATAAAGGGAGATCCTGGAGTTATTAATAAGAAAAAAATTGATTTTATTGATGTGTCTCCCTATCAGACGATTAGTATTGCTACAGCGCTAATACCATTTGTTGAGCATGATGATTCTAACAGAGCATTAATGGGGTCTAATATGCAAAGACAGGCTGTTCCTTTAATACAGCCACAAGCTCCTTTAGTGGGTACTGGAATTGAAGGCAAAGCCGCTAAAGACTCTGGGCAAGTTGTGGTAGCAGAAAATAGTGGAATTGTTAAAGAGGTTGATTCCTCTAAAATTATTGTTGGTTCTGGCAGTAAAAAGAAAGAATATTCTTTACATAATTTTTTGCGTTCAAATGATTATACATCTATTACTCAGAGACCAATGGTTTCTTTAGGACAGAAGATTAAAAAAGGAGATGTTCTTGCTGACAGTTCTTCTACTGATAATGGAGAATTGGCGTTGGGTCAAAATTTATTAGTTGCTTTTATGCCCTGGAAGGGTGCTAATTTTGAAGACGCTATTATTATATCAGAAAGAGTTGTTAAAGAAGATAGATTTTCTTCTGTGCACATAGAAGAGTTTAATTGTGAAGTTAGAGAAACAAAGCTTGGGCCCGAAACTACCACTTCTGATATTCCTAATGTTGGAGAGGATAGATTGAAGGATTTAGATGAAGAAGGAATAATTAGGGTTGGTGCTGAAGTGGGGCCTGATGATATTTTAGTTGGCAAAATATCTCCAAAAGGGGAAACAGATCTTACTGCAGAAGAAAGATTATTGAGAGCTATTTTTGGTGATAAGGCCAGAGACATTAAAGATACTTCTTTGCGCTTATCTCATGGTAAAAGAGGAAGAGTTGTTGGTATTAAGATATTCTCTAGAGACAAAGGAGATAAATTGAATACAGGAGTAATTAAAAGAATTCAAGTAGAAGTTGCCCAGCACAGGAGAATATCTGTTGGTGATAAGTTGGCTGGTCGTCATGGAAATAAGGGGGTAATATCTAAAATATTGCCTGAAGAAGATATGCCTTATTTAGATGATGGTAGGCCAGTAGATATTATATTAAATCCTCTTGGAGTTGCTTCTAGAATGAATATTGGTCAAATACTAGAGACACATTTGGGATGGGCTGCTAGCAAGCTTGGTTATAGAGCTTATACTCCTCCTTTTTCTGGAGTAAAAGAAGAAGAAATAAAAGAAGAACTTAAAAAAGCAGGACTTCCTGAAAACGGAAAAGTAAAGTTAAGGGATGGACGTACTGGAGAGCATTTTATACAGCCAGTTACTGTGGGATATATTTATATGCTTAAACTTAATCATTTGGTTGAAGATAAAATTCACATGCGTTCTATTGGTCCTTATTCTCTAATTACTCAACAACCATTAGGCGGTAAGGCTCAATTTGGTGGTCAGAGATTTGGAGAAATGGAGGTTTGGGCTTTAGAGGGCTATGGAGCTGCTTATACTTTGCAAGAAATGCTGACCATTAAATCAGATGATGTTATAGGCAGAACCAGCGCTTATGATGCAATTATTAAAAGCAAGCCAATTCATAATCCCCATATACCTTCTTCATTCAATGTTTTAATGAGCGAATTAAAGTCTTTAGCTTTTTCTGTTAATGTTATTAAAAAAGAAAAAAAAGAGAAAAAAGTAAAGAAAGCAGAAAAGAAGGTTAAGAAAACATCAAAAGGTTCAAAGAAAGTTAAAAAAGAAAGTGAAAAAGCAGAGAAAAGAAAACAAAAAAAGAGCTCTAAAGAAAAAGAAAAAATTAAAAAAGCAAAAAAATAAATTAATATATATTTATGCCTGAAGAAATTAGAAAACTTGAGGATTTTGATGCCCTTCAATTAAAAATAGCTAGCCCAGAAGAAATTTTGGACTGGTCTTATGGAGAGGTAACAAAACCTGAAACAATAAATTATAGGACACAAAGAGCTGAAAAGGACGGCCTTTTTTGTGAAAGAATTTTTGGCCCTGAAAAAGATTGGGAGTGTTATTGTGGTAAATATAGAAGAATTAGGTATAAAGGCATCGTTTGTGATCGTTGTGGCGTTGAAGTTACTCGTTCAATAGTAAGAAGAGAAAGAATGGGTCATATTAAATTAGCTGTTCCCGTTTCTCATATTTGGTTTTTAAGAGGAGTTCCTTCAAGAATCGGCCTATTATTAGACGTTTCTGTTCAAAAATTAGAAAAAGTAGTTTATTTTGGCGCGTACATTATTACTAGCGTTGATGGAAATGCAAAGCAGTCTGCTTTTAAAGAAATGGAGAAAGAATATAAGGCAAAGCTTAAAAATCTAAAAACTAAAAAAGAGAAAAAACTTTTGAAGAATGCATATAATAAGGCCAAAGACGAATTAAATAAAATTAAAAAATTTGAAATAATATCAGAATCTAGCTATAGAGACTTGTCCCAGAAATATAGCGAAGTTTTTGAAGCAGGTATGGGAGCAGAGTCTATTGTAAATATTTTTAAAGAAATAGATTTAAAGAAAAAAATAGAAGAATTAAAAAAAGAATTAGAAAAAGCGCCTACCGCTCAAAAAAGAAAAATATTAAGAACTTTGCGCTTAGTTAAGGGATTAGACTCGGGTGGTTTAAGACCAGAGTGGATGTTTTTGACTGTTTTGCCTGTTATGCCTCCTGAATTAAGACCAATGGTTCAATTAGATGGTGGTAGATATGCTACGTCTGATGTTAATGACTTATATAGACGTGTAATTAATAGAAATAATAGATTAAAAAGATTATTAGAATTAAATGCTCCTGAGGTTATTTGTAGAAATGAAAAAAGAATGCTTCAGGAAGCCGTAGATGCCTTAATAGACAATACTGCTAGAAGAGGGCAGAAGGCAGTTATGGCTACTACTGGTCAGCGCAGACAATTAAAATCTTTAGCAGACATGCTTAGAGGAAAGCAAGGTAGATTTAGACAAAATCTTTTAGGTAAAAGAGTTGATTATTCTGGTCGTTCTGTTATTGTTGTTGGTCCTGAATTAAAGCTTTATGAGTGTGGTTTGCCAAAAATTATGGCCTTGGAATTGTTTAAGCCATTTGTTATTAATAAATTAATTGAAAAAGAATTGGCATATAACATTAGGGGAGCTAGAAGATTAATTGAAGAAGAGGTTGATGAGGTTTGGGAGATTCTAGAAGAAATAACAAAAAATTATCATGTTCTTTTAAATAGGGCTCCTACATTGCATCGTTTAGGGGTTCAAGCCTTTAAGCCAGTTCTTGTTGAGGGCCTAGCTATTCAAGTTCATCCTATGGTTTGTAAGGCCTTTAATGCTGATTTTGATGGTGATCAGATGGCTGTTCACTTGCCTCTTTCTGTAAAAGCTCAAGAAGAAAGCAGAGAAATTATGCTTTCTTCAACTAATCTTTATAAGCCTGCTACTGGAGAGGCTATTACTGTTCCTACTCAGGATATAGTCTTAGGTTGCTATTTTATGACCAGACTAGAAGACGACTTAAAGGGAGAAGGCAAGATATTTTCAAGCCCTGATGAAGCATTGATAGCTTATCAATCTGAAATAATAGAATTACAAGCTAAAATTAAAGTCCTTATGGATGGAGAATTAATTGATACTTCAATTGGTCGTATTATATTTAATTCTGTTTTGCCTGAGAAGATGAACTTTGTTAATGATGTTATTAAGAACAGAGACTTGCGTTTAATAACAGAAGAGGCTATAGAAATAGTTGGGAAAGAAAAAGCGCAAGAATTTTTAGACAATTTAAAAAAGCTAGGATTTGAATATGCAACCAGGTCTGGTATTAGTTGGGGCATGGATGACTTAAATGAGCCAAAAGAAAAACAAAAAATTGTTGATGAAGCTAAGAAAAAGGTTGATAAGGTAAGAAAGCAATGGCAGGAAGGATTATTGACTAGACTAGAAAAGAAGGTTAAATCTATTGAGATTTGGACAAAAGCAAGAAATGAATTAGCTGATTTAGTTCCTGATTCATTAGACCCTCTGGGTCCTGTTAGTATGATATTTTCTTCTGGAGCTCGTGGTTCTTGGGGGCAGGCCACTCAGTTAGTAGGCATGAAGGGATTGGTTATTAATCCTGCTTCTGAGGTTATTGAATTGCCTGTAATTAGTAGTTTTAAAGAAGGATTTAATGTTCTAGAGTACTTTATATCCACTCATGGTGGTAGAAAGGGTTTGGCTGATACTGCTTTGAAGACAGCTAGTGCCGGTTATTTGACTAGAAGATTAGTTGACGTTTCTCAGGACATAATAGTTAGAGAAGAAGATTGTGGTGATAAAGAGGGGGTTGTGTTTTATTCTGGTGATTTAAATGATCTAAGCATTTCTTTGGGTTCTCGTGTGCTTGGTCGTGTTTCTTTAGAAAACATTAGCGATCCAAAGACTAAAAAGGCTTTTATTAAAAAAGGAGATTTGATAAATAAAGAGCAAGCTGATAAAATTGATGAAATTGAATTAGAAAAAATTGTGGTTAGATCTCCAATATCATGTAAGACAAAATTTGGCTTATGTCGTCAATGTTATGGTTATGATTTAGGTAAAAATGAATTAATAGATATTGGTGAGGCAGTTGGTATTGTTACTGCTCAAGCTATTGGTGAGCCTGGCACGCAGCTTACCCTAAGAACATTTCATGCTGGTGGTATTGCTGGAGATAAAGACATTACTCAGGGCCTTCCAAGAGTAGAAGAGGTTTTTGAGGCAAGGAAGCCAAAGGGAAAAGCTTTTGTTTCTGAATTAAAGGGAAAGGTTATTGAAATTAATGAAACTAAAAATCAGAAAATAATAAAAATTGAAGGCAATTTACCCAAAAAGAAAAAGAAAATTATTAAAGAATATATTATTCCTTCTAAGAGGAGCTTGTGGGTTCAAAAGGGAGAATTAGTTACTATAGGTCAGCAACTTTGCGAGGGCCCTCTTGACTTAAAAGAATTATTTAAATTTTCTACTCCAGAAATTGTTCAAAGATATATTGTTAAAGAAATTCAGAAAATATACAGCACTCAAGGTGGTGGTTTGAATGACAAGCATATTGAGGTTATTATTCGTCAAATGTTTTCTCGTTATCGAGTTAAAAAAGCAGGAGACACTGATTTATTAGAAGGGTCTGTTGTAGAAAAGGGTGTTTTATTAGAAGAAAATGAAAAGGTTGCTAAGGCTGGTAAAAAAGAAGCTATAGCTCAGCCTTTATTATTGGGCATTAGCAAGGTCGCTTTGACTACTAAGAGCTTCTTATCTGCAGCTTCCTTTCAAGAGACTGTAAGGGTTTTAATTAGAGCTGCTACCAGATCAAGAATAGATCCTTTGCATGGCTTAAAAGAGAATGTTATTATTGGTAAATTGATTCCTGCTGGTACAGGATTTAAGAGCAAAAAAGATTAAAAAACGGTTTTTGTAAAGAGGCTTTTTAGAAAGCCTCTTTTTTTTATTTGTTTTTTAAAATATGCTATAATTTACTCTATGGCTAAGAAAAAAAGGGGGCGTCCCAAGAAAAAGAAAAAAAAGGAAAAAGATAAAAAAGAGAAAAAAGTTTATTTAAACATACACCCTGAAACAAAAAGGGGAGTGGTTACTATTTTATTTTTTACAATAGCGGTCCTCTTTATTTTGAGCTTTCAGGGATCAGGTGGTTTTTTGGGCGATTTTATTTCTAAATATTCTCGAGTTGTTTTTGGTGTTTGTTTGTGGTTGATTCCCTTAGGCTTTATTTCTGCAGGCATTATTATTCTTCGCGATATTCATAAAAATGTTTATCTTTCTACTCTATTAGGAATAGCCTTGTTTATTTTAAGCATTTTAGCTTTGGTTAATATTTTATCTGAAAATGGGCCTGAAAGTGGCGGCTGGCTAGGATATTTAATTAGTTGGCCGTTTTTAAAATTAGTAGGTTTCTCAGCTAGTTTGGTTGTTTTTGGCGCTTTATTAATTATTTCATTTCTTATTGCCTTTAATATTCCTTT
>WJLL01000047.1 GCA_014728535.1 Candidatus Portnoyibacteriota bacterium | reverse complement strand
TTGATGTATTGAAGCTGTTCTTCTGGATATGACTTATTTGTCATTAAAAACCTCCTTTAAAAAGATCTTTTATTTAAATATAAGCTAACTTAAAAATATTTTTTTGTCAAAAAAATCAATACTCTTCAAGCTTTTTTAAATTATGATGCTCTCTTATTCTGTCTAAAGCCTTGGCCTCAATCTGCCTTATCCTCTCTCTAGTAACACCAAACTCTTTACCGACCTCTTCAAGAGTATGAGTAATCCCATCACTCAAGCCAAATCTCATATCTAATATCCTTCTCTCTCTGTGAGTCAAATCCTCTAATATCTCCACCAACCAATCTTTTAACAATCTGCGAGCAGCATTTTGGCTGGGAGCAATGCTTTTCTCATCTTCAATAAATTCACCAAGAGTGCTGTCTTCCTCTTCTTCTCCAACAGGAGACTCTAAAGAAACAGTGTCTTGAGATATTTTCATAATATATCTGGCTTTTTTAGTATCAATTCCCATTTCAGCAGCAATTTCTTCAGGCATCGGCTCTCTGCCTAGATCCTGCAACAACCTCCTTTTAACCTGAGTAAATTTACTAATAGTCTCAACCATATGCACAGGAATCCTAATAGTCCTGGATTGATCTGCCAAAGCCCTGGTAATAGCCTGCCTAATCCACCAAGTAGCATAAGTAGAAAATTTATACCCTTTTCTGTAATCAAACTTCTCTACAGCCCTAAACAAACCAATATTGCCTTCTTGAATTAAGTCTAAAAGAGTCAAATTAGGGCTCCTGCCAACATATCTTTTAGCAATACTAACAACCAATCTTAAGTTAGCTTTAGTTAATCTTTCTCTGGCAGCCTCATCCCCTCTTTCAATTCTTTTAGCCAACTCAACTTCTTCATCAGAATTAAGCAAATCTGTTTTCCCAATTTCTTTTAAATACATCTGAACAGAATCAACATCTTGTAAATTGCTTAAATATCCCTTTAAGCTTTTTTTCTTTTTAGCGTCCTCTTCGTCTTCAGGCAACTCAATATAGTCTTTTTTCTCTAAAACACGTATGTGAGCACCATCTAAAGCATCGTAAAGCCTTTCTAATCCATCAATGTCATTTTCAATCCTAGGACACTCATTAATTATTTCCTGCTCAGTAATAAAACCCCTATCCTTACATTTAGATATTAAATTATTAATCCTTTCTTCTGTTACAACTTTTCTAGGACCATATTTTCTTCTAGGTTTTGATTTTTTTCTAGTTTTTTTAGAAGAAGCAGTTTTTCTGCTCTTTTTAGAACTAGAAGTTTTTTTTGTTGTTTTTTTTCTAGGCATGTATTAATTATTTAAAATTTTATTTAATTCATTAGTTAATTTATTAAATTTAGAACTCAATTCAGAGCATTTTTTCTTATTGCCCTTTCTCTCAGCCTCTTTTAAGTCTAAACCAATGTCATTCATTTTTTTCTTAATCTTAAGAATTTTTAATTCTCTAGTACAATTATCAATCTCTTCAAGAGCGTCTTTTTCGTCTAAACCAGAATACTCCATCTTAAAAATCAAGCGATCTACAACATCCTTCTCTCCAGAAGAAAGATTTTTTTTAAATTCTTTTAAATCAAATCCATTACCAAGAGAATTTTTTAATTTTAAAAAAATACCCTTTAAATCAGAAGATTTAAAGAAACTATCATCAATCCCATCTAAAGAACAGTCCTTAGGAAATCTCAAAGCCAAGCTAATTAAGACTTCTATTAATCCTTCTTCTCTACTCCTTTTCCCTCCAACATCAACAGTCTTTTCTTCTACGTTCTTTTCTCTATCCTTTATTTTCCCTAAAACATCACGTAAATCTTTCTCAGAAACCTTGAGCCTAGAACCCAATAATTGTAACCAATGAGACTGCTCAATAGAATTAGCTATGCTCTTAATAGCAGGCAATAATTCTTTAGCTATATCTCGCTTGTCTTTGGCAGACAAATCATTAGAATATTTAGAAAAAACTGATTCAAAATAGAAATCCATTACAGGCTTGCTTTCCTTTAAAACTTTTTTCCACTTACCAACACCATCTTTAACCATATCTGCTGGATCTTTGCCTTCGGGCAGTAAAGCTACTTTAATATTAAAATCCAACTCCTGAGCCAAGCCAACTGCTTTTTTAACAGCCCCCTCTCCACCACTATCAGCATCAAAAGCAAAAACTAAATTGTCTGTATATCTCTTTAAAATGTTTAAATGACCAGAAGTAACAGCACTGCCAGAAACAGCAACAGCATTCTTCACCCCGGCCTGATGACTCATAACAACATCAAACTGACCTTCAACCAAAACACATTCATCCTTTTTCCTAATAGCCACCTTGGCTCTATCAAGGGCATATATAACATGACTTTTATTATACGCCAATGTATCAGGAGTATTAATGTATTTAGCTCCCTCTCCGTCAAACAAGCGACCAGAAAAGCCAACCACCTGACCACTCAAATCAAAAACAGGAAACATTATCCTATTCCTAAACCTATCATAATGTCCAGACTTGCTTTTCTCATTAGGAACAACCAAGCCGGCTTTTTCCATATCTCCAGCCTTAAATCCAAGCTCTACCAAATAATCATAAAGCCCCCTCCAGCCATCAGGAGCATATCCAACCCTAAAATCTCTAACAGTCTCACCCTTTAATCCACGATTTTTTAAATAATCTTTAACTTTTTCAGACTTTCTTAGCTCTTTGCCAAAAAAAACAACAGCCTCCTCACAAATATCATAAATAATCTTCCTTTCACTTCTAACAGCAGGATCTTCTCTTTTCAATTCAACTCCTGCTTTTTTAGCTAAAGTCCGTAATGCATCAGAAAACTCAACTCCTTCAATTTTTTGAACAAAACTAAAAATATCTCCACCCTCATTACAACTAAAGCAATGCCAAATTTGTTTAGACGGAGAAACATAAAAAGAAGGATTTTTTTCTTTATGAAAAGGGCAATGGGCTTTATAGTCCTTGCCTGCTTTTTTAAGCTTAACATACCCCTGAATAACATCAACAATATCTAATCTATTTTTAATTTCTTCAATAGGAGTCATATATTAAATTTTATACAAATTAACCCTAGTTGTCAAAAAGAAAACCGGTGCTTTTTAACACCGGTTATAAAAAAATTAAATTATTTCCCCCATTTCTTCCATACATAAAAAACTTTTTAAAACCCTAATAAGCCCCCTGCATTGATCAAGAGTCAAGTTAATTGATTCAATTTTTAAATAAGATCCCTCCTTGCAATCATTAACTAGCTCTTCAATTTCTTTCATAGAAAGATCAATCCTGCAATCACCTTTCTTTAGCGTTGCTTCGCCATAAAGCTTTTTAAGATACTTATTTGGACGGAAAAATACTAAAAGACTATTAGCATCAATCTTTCCAGAATAACTAATCTCTAATTGGCTAATATTTCCCTCAGAGGAAATTAAAAAGATGGGTTCTTCCAATAAAAATTCTCCTTTCTGACTTTATATTCACACCCTAACAGAAAAAAGGGGAAGAGTCAAAAGAAAAAGAGGTAATTGTTTATATAAATACCTCTTTTAAAAATTAATCAACCTGAATCTCGATATTTTCATTTAAAACCTCCATTACTGAATGGCCCCTAGACTCTATAATTGACTTTTCATCTCCAACAACAAATATCTTTCCA
Organism: Candidatus Portnoyibacteriota bacterium; assembly: GCA_014728535.1. GTDB lineage: Bacteria > Patescibacteriota > Minisyncoccia > RBG-13-40-8-A > RBG-13-40-8-A > WJLL01. Next base: position 5,221 of record WJLL01000047.1, on the reverse strand, counting down.
AATAAATATCCTCCACCAGGAAGAAAGGCTTCTTTTCCATCTATTTTTCTCCGCTTCTTAGGATTTTTAAATTTAACTATTTGGCCAGGTTTTAAAAGAATACCATGCTTATCTTTCTTTGCCATTTAAGTTCTCCTTATTTAAAGTACTTTCTTATTAAAATACCCTCTTTTTTATTTTAAACATAAAAATAAAGAGGGGCAAGCTAATTGCCTGCCCCTTGGTTTCAAACTTTTTCTTTCAAGAAATTCCTCGTAAACATATCTTTTATTATGCATACAAGGATCCTAGAAGCTTTTTCGTCTTCTAAAATTTCTTTTAACTGAATGATGTCTATATTTTCGCATGAATCGCCCGGATCAAGCCAGGCAACGAGGTGTGCGGCAGAGCAATCATCCACTTCCTCCTCCTTATAATCATCCCAATTAGGATTATCAGGAGGAGCTTGCTGAGGATACATGCCTCCATGGCTTTTGTCGCATCCACAAGCAAAGCCCAACTCAAGTTTTCCGTCAGCCGTAGTATGCAATGGAATGTTTCCATTAATACGAAAATTAACAGAATCATTCCACAAAGACTCACTGCATTCGAAGTCTTGGACATTAAGCACATAGTCCTTACTTCCATAAAAACATTCGTGCATGAGCTTCACCTGAAACGACTCCCAGGAAATAGAGGCTCTTGTCAAGCCCTTTTTCAGAACATCGGCAAGGGTATAATTTACTTTTCTGACCCTGCTAACTAAATCTAATTCTTTGCTTTCCATTTTAATTCCTCCTTTTTATTGTACTGCCTATATTATATAATATAATAATTTATTTGTCAAATAAATCAAACAAAAAATTAGTTATTAGTTAATTAAATTAGCTTTTTGCTTTTGTAGTTTTTTATTGATTTTCCATCTATGTATTTATTAAATGTTTTCAAGTTCTCTTGATCAGAAAAGTTTTTTTTAAATCAAGTAATATTTTTTTATCTTTTCAAAAATTAACTCCATTAACGTCTATAGTATTGTAATCTATTGTTATCTCTTCTCCTTTTTTAATGTCTTTGAGTGCGATGCTTTTTTTAAAGTGACTTAAATTTTTTATGTTTGGTGTATCTGAGTGATTAATAAATCTAGCATTGTCCATATTAAACATAAAATAGTCCCCTCCTAAGTCGCAAGCATATTTTTCAAAAAAAGGTCGCATATCTTTGTTAATGTTTTTTTTCATTATTTTAATATCTATAACTGGATGATATTTCCACACTGTTTCTCCTTTTTTTATTTTTTGTTGCGCTATTAGTCCTATGCCTTTATTGGGGATTTCTTTTAATTTTGTCTTAACTATTAACATGATTTTATTAAATTTCTTATTATATAAAAAATTTAGTATTACTAATCCTTTTTTATTTTTTCATTGATTTTAACACCAATAGAGGGCTCTGTTATGCTAAAAACTCAGTAATTTTGCTGATAAACAAACATTAACAAGGAGGAGATCATGGAATATCCAGCAGATTTCGTGAAAAAAGCAAAAAAAGCTTCATCCTGACTGGAAAGAACTTCACGAAATGTTAACAAAAGGCAGTGAAATCGTAGGTCTTTATCTTGATAATTCTCGTTGCTTTTCAATGAGTGCGGCGGAAATCGTCAGAGCATTTGAACAAGGACGCGAACAGGATGTCCTCAAGACAGCAAGGATAGCCAAGGAACGTAATAAGCTGTACGTTGAATGGGACAAGCTCTATCAGGAACAATGCTAATTAATAAGGTCCCGAGCATGACATTAAACTGTTCTTTTTTTTCTTGTCTGTCCAGGTTCATATAGATGTTGACCACCTATGATTGTAAAATTATTGTATCTTTTGTTGGTAATCGACCTTTATTGTATTTATCTAAATATTCATTAGGGGTTAAATAGTTTAAAGCTTGATGAGGCCTGATATTATTCCAAGTATGTTGCCATTCTGCTAATTTCTTTTTCATTGATTCTGCAGAACAACATATATTGCCTTGTTCATAGAATTCTTTTAAATGAATGATATTGCTAGATGTAGTTGGTTTTCTTAAATTAATCGGCTTACGAGACAAATCATTAAGACCAACTACACCATATTGATTGAATCTTTTTAACCATTGTCTAGTTGTGTGTCTTGTTAAGCCAAAATGACGAGATGTTAATGATATGTTATTACCATGAGATCTATGCCAATCTATTATCTTTAATCTATGCTTAGCTTTAATTGTTAATGATTCTACTTTGTATGACCAGGAAGCTATGCTAGCTGCTCCTGGTATGGTTGTGGTATATATTGTCATATGTCTACCACTATACCTGCCTTTCATAAAAAATTAAAGTCCTAAGTGGATAATATCATATGAACCAGTACATTTTATTGACAGCAAGCTGATTTTCCGCTATACTAATTTGATGCTAAATTTGGCGTCAATTTGCACATAAACCAAAGAAAAGGAGGCTTTACAATGCAAAGCGTGTATAAGTACACCATTCCAGTAGAGGATTATTTTTCTCTCGACCTGCCCAAAGGGGCAAAAGTCCTGACAGTTCAGGAACAGCACGATGAACCACAACTCTGGGCGCTCGTGGAAAAAGGCGTGTCCACCGAAAAGCGGAACTTCCGCCTTGCCGGCACCGGTCACCCGATCGAGGAAAAACCGGAGACGCTGAACTACATCGGCACTTTCCAACTCGCGGGCGGAAGCTTCATTGGCCACGTCTTTGAAATCAAGTAGAGAGAAAAATAATCCGTTCGCGCAACAAGGGGCAATCATCAAGGTTGCCTCTTTTTCTTTGGTTTAAAAAAATTTCAAAAGGGCTATCTAAAAAAGGAATTTGTTAAACAAAATTTCGCACAATGTCCGCGCTTGATGCGAAATGACTGAACAAAAACGAGGTTTTTGGGCAGACATTTTGCATAAGTAGCTATTATGCGATGTCGCGTAGCGACAAGTATAACAGGTACTGGTAAGTGCGGACATTATGCGGACGAGCGAAGCGATGTCCGCATAACACCGGACTTAACCGAAGTTGATTTTTCAGAGCTGGAGGAAATTGAGGCAACCCACAATTTCCGACCTCGAAAAATCAATTTAGACGGAAAAGCCTGCAAGGCTTTGTAGTCGGTTAAGTGCTGTTATATTCTCCCGATAGGGATTGATTTTTAGTGCAACGTTCGGCGAAGCCGAAAAAATCAAAGTCGTCGTGTCTATAGTTTTTTCTAGGGGTTGTCGTCGCTTTTTTGCTTCTTTTTTCTAAAAAGAAGAGAATAAATAATATTTTTAGGGTGGGGATTATTGAGTTGGATTATTTACTTTTCCCATAAATAGAATATTTCCTGTTTCTTTTTCTTGAATTAAGAATATAAATGGATGATCTGCTCTAAATACAACATAGCGTGGCATTGCTGCTCCGATGCTCATTGATATAGCAGTTGCAGCAGCAGCTTCTGTTCCTTCTTCATAAACATCAATATATGCTTTGTGTAAAACTTTATCTATATAAAGCATTTCTGTTCCATCCATTCCAGAGAAGTCTGCACCTGGCCAAGTAAAGGGTAAATTCATTCCCATACTTTTAAGGTAATCTGATAAGGAATAAGATGTTTCAAAAGTGTATTTAGGCATGTAAATATAAACTGTTTCTGTCTTGAGTTTGTTTCTCCATTCTTGAAGTTTTTCTTCAGTTAGTATTAATTCTAATTGAGCTATATCACTTGTCTGGGGTTCAGTTCCTTCCATTTCAAATCTTCTTTGAAGCATTGGATCAGTTATCTCTATTCTTGGAAGGAGAACCAGCATAGATATTTTTTCTCCTTGATAAGGCATTTCAAGAATTTGAACTCCATCAGATTCAGCATATTTGAAATCTAAATCTTCATCTTCCAATCTCATCATTGGAACTTTTATTTTTGAGCCAGATGGAAGGGTAAAATCTTCAGGTTTTGTATCATCTCTATCAAACTGGTGTTCCCATTTTCCTTTGAAATATATTGCATTTGTCAGAACAGCACGAGACATTTCATTAAACATACTTGGAGAAACAATGTTTGTAATCTTATTATTTGTATTTTTTGAAACCCATTTGTTAATGTCAGAACTTGCACCACTTGGATTATTTACAAAATCAAGATTTTTGATTTCACCAAGATAATATCTACTAATTGTATCTTTATAATCTTCTAAAAAAGGATAATCTTCTTGTAGCCATATTGCATTAGCAGTACTGAGTTTATATTTACCACTTGCTTTATTCAATGTATTTAACATTTTAGCATAAGAAGATCTTCTTGAATTGTCATCTGTTGGAAAATGGAAAACATTTTGCATTTCATTGGCTGTATCTCCACGAGCACCCTCATAAGCCATTGCCACAGCAGTCGAAATACTCCATGGAGAAAAAAAGATATTTTCATCAGAATCTTTATTTATTTCAGAATAAAGATCAATAGCAAATTGATTGTTTGCTTTAGCTATATTATTAACTCCCTGGATTGTTGCACCACCATCATCAGCAGTTGCAATTAAAACATCACTCCATCCAAAATTAAAGAATCCATAAACTAAAAATCCGATAATTAATATAAAACCTAGTGCAATGAATTTCTTCGTATCCCATCTGATTAACAATAATTTATTTTTAAGGAATGTGAGGATTTTTATCAAAATGCAAGAAACAAGATATAACCAAAGAATTTCTACTACTAAACCAACAATCAAACCTATTAGACCAAACATATATGAAAAAACCAAAGGAAATCCTAACACCATTACCACTGGAATGAATGTGTTCAGAAGACCTACAGACATTAGCTTAAAAGCCATGAAGCCAGTAATAAGCAAGAGTAGTATTGTTAAAACTATTTTCTTCCAATTTGGTTTAAAAAATTCTCTAACCATAATATTAATGAATTATATTATTTAGTATATAAAAGTGTTGTTATCTTTGGTTTGAATTGAAGTTAGGGAGGGAAAAAATATTATTTATATTAATTTCAAAAACGAAGTTTTTGACTATCTATCTCGAAGGGGATGGCGACGACAACCCCTTTTAATAAATTTACACGACGATTGAATATAATGTCCGCGCTTGATGCGAAATGACTGAACAAAAATGAAGTTTTTGGGCAGACATTTTGCATAAGTAGCTGTTATGCGATGTCGCGTAGCGACAAGTATAACAGGTGCTGGTAAGTGCGGACATTATGCGGACGGAGC
>WJLL01000046.1 GCA_014728535.1 Candidatus Portnoyibacteriota bacterium | reverse complement strand
CTTTTGGATTGTTCCTATATATTTTTTATTTTTTTCTAGTGCTGTTTTCTTGATTATCTCTGTTAGTGCTTTATCTCTTTTCTTTTTTTCTTTTTTTGAAACAGTATCAAGCATTTTGCTTGCTGCTGTTCCTTTTCTTGAAGAATATTGAGATATATATGCCATATCATACTTTATTTCTTTTAATGCTCTTGCTGTTTTATTAAATTGCTCTTTTGTTTCTCCGGGAAATCCGACAATTATATCTGTTGATATTGCTATGTCTGGAATTTTTTTTCTTATTTTTTTTACTAAATCCTTATACTTTTTGATTGTATAAGGCCTGTTCATTTTTTTAAGAATCTTATCATCGCCAGATTGAAGCGGTAGATTTAAATATTTTGTTATTTTTTTTGATTCTGCCATTGCTTTTATTAATTCTTCTGTAAAATCTTTTGGGTGAGGGCTGGTAAATCTTATCCAGAAATTGCCCGGAATTTTACTTGTTTGGTTTAATAATTTCGGAAAGTTATATTTATATGAATTTACATTTTGTCCAAGAAGCCATATTTCCTTTGCTCCTTTCTTGATTTCTTTTTTTATTTCTTTTATTATCTCTTTTGGTTTTCTTGACACCTCTTTTCCTCTCGTGTAGGGCACAACGCAATACGTACAATAGTTATTGCATCCAGTCATAATTGGGATTAATGCAACTATCTTTCCTTTTGTTTTTAGGGGTATAGAAAAATATGATTCGTTTGTTTTTTTATATTCTTTCCCTTTTATTATTTGCGGAAGATGGGAAATGTCTTTTATGCTTATAATGAGGTCGAAGTATTCTTTAAACTTATTTTTGTCTTGCTCTAAGATACAGCCAGTCAATATTGCTTTTACTGGTTTTTCTTTTTTAATTTTAAGTATTTTGGGTTTTAGGCCAAGCACTCTATCTATAGCCGATTGTCTTACAGAACAGGCATTTATTATTACAATATCAGCTTGATATATGTTATTTGTTTCTTTCAATTTGTTTTTTTCTAAAATCGAAGATATTCTTTGCGAATCTGATTCGTTTTGTTGGCAACCGAATGTTTTAATAAAATACTTCATATTATTAAAGATAACAAAAATCGCCCTTTAAAATCAAGAGCGATTTTTTTATTTTCTTTATTTTTATCTTCCTGATTGATTTTGATTTTGATTTCCTTGATTACATTCTCCTTTGTATTCCATTTCTACTCCAGCATTTTCAAGAAAGCAAGAATTGCTATATGTTTTTCCATCCTTTCCACACACTGGATCCCATAAAGTCATACAAGCAGTAGATTCTTCCTCTTCGTCTTCTTCTGGTTTTGGTGGCATTGTTCTTATTCTTTCCTCTATTCTTTCGCGCACTTGATTTAATACACCACTTGCACTTCCAGACACAGTCTCTGTCCTTATCCTTTCTAATGCTCTTAGTCTTGTTTGCTGATCTGCGCTAGTTTTTTCTAGAAAATCTTTGAATTTTTCTTGATCTTCTGAAGACATTTTGTTTATATCTCCTTGAAGTCTTTTTAAAGCATTTTGTTGTGCTTGTTGTATTGCTGATTTTGCTTGTTCTGGAACTTTATTTTCTAGCTCTAGAAGCACCTCTAGGTTTTTAAAGTTTTTATATTGTTCTTCGGGCATATTTTCTAATTGATTTTCTATTCTTTCTCTTATTCTTTCCTTGTTTTCCTCTAGCCTGTTAAGAGCTGTTCCTAGGTGTTCCATTAGTTTTTCCTTGTTTTGCAACATTTTATTTAAGGCCTTTGGATTGTCTGATAGTTTTTCTTGCAATTGTTGCATTATTCTATGATGCTTCATTGCTCTGTCTGTTAATCTGTCTAAAAGCTGATCTATTTTTCCATTATCTTGAGCTGTTCCTTTTAATTCTTCTATTCTACTTCTTAATCTTTCTAATTCTTCATTATATGAGTCTAGGGCACCTTCTATGTCTTTATTATTTTTTTGTTCTTCAATCATCTCTTCTATTTCCAATAATCTTTCACTAGCAAATTGAAGCTTTAGCTTTGCTTTATTTACGGAATTAAAAGTGAATGTGCTTTTTATTGCCCTCCATGCATCTTTAAGAAAATAAAAGGGGCTACTTGGCAATAACTGTGGTTCTGAAGTGCCCAGGTCTTCAGGAGAAACTATTTCCTGTGCTTGAATTGTTGGGGCGATTAAAAGCCCAATCATTGCAAGTACAGAAAAAAATGTTATTGTTTTTTTCATAATTTTATTTAGTTATTAATTATTAATTTTTATTTCTTATTTCTTTTTTAATTTTTTCAATAATTTTTTCTATTTTCATTGATCCTAAATCTCCCTTCTTTCTATTTCTAATACTTGCTGTTTTTGCTTTTACTTCTTTGTCTCCAATTATTAAAGAATAAGGTATTTTTTGAATTTCTGCTTGTCGAATCTTTTTTCCTACAGTTTCATTTTCGTCTTTTAGCTTTATTCTTATATTCTCTTTTTCTAAATTTTTTGCTAATTCTTTTGCATATTTTTTATGCTTTGTTCCTATCGGTATTACATATGCTTGGATAGGGGAAAGCCATAAAGGAAGAGCTCCTGCATAGTGCTCCAATAGCACGCCAATAAATCTTTCTATTGATCCTAGTAATGCTCTGTGTATCATGTATGGTTTTTCTTTTTTTCCATTTTCATCTACATAATTCATATCAAACTTTTCTGGAAGATTAAAATCAAATTGCACCGTTGTGCATTGCCACTCTCTGTTTAATGAGTCTTTTATTTTTATGTCAATCTTTGGCCCATAAAATACTCCTCCTCCTGGATCAACCTTATATTTTAATTTTAATTCTGCTAATACTTGTTTTAATGCCTTTGTTGCTTTTTCCCAGTTTTTTGGTGTGCCAGCAAATTTTTCTGGTCTTGTTGATAGATATATATCATAGTCTTTAAATCCAAAATCCTTTAACATTTTAAATCCATGCTTGAGCGTCCTTTTTAATTCTTTTGCTAATTGGCTTGGCGCACATATTATATGAGCATCGTCTTGAGTAAATCCCCTTACTCTTGTTAGTCCGTGAAGTGTGCCTGATCTTTCATATCTATATACGGTTCCTAGTTCAGCAAAGCGTATTGGCAGATCTTTATAGCTTCTTATTTCAGAATTATATATATGAACATGAAATGGACAGTTCATTGGTTTTAATAAATATTGCTCTTTTTCTACTTGAATAGGAGAATACATGCTTTCTCTGTATAATTGCCAATGCCCAGAAGCCTTCCATAATTCCAGATTTGCAATATGAGGAGTTGTTACCCATTGATATCCATTTTCATTTAGTTCTTTATATAAATATTCTTCTATTGTATGTCTTAAAGTAGAGCCCTTTGGTAGCCAAAGAGGAAGACCGCAACCTACTTTTTCATTGAATATAAACAGTTTTAGTTTTTGGCCTAACATTCTATGATCTCTCTTTTCTGCTTCTTCTTGTTTTTTTAAATAATCTTTTAATTCCTTCTCTGTTTCAAAGGCTATTCCATAAATTCTTTGAAGCATTGTATTTTTTTCATCACCCTTCCAGTATGCCCCTGCAACTCTTGTGAGTTTGAATGCTTTTGGATTTATTTCTTTTGTTGATTTTATATGTGGCCCAGAGCAGAGGTCTATAAAGTCTCCTGATTTATATACAGATACTTTATTTTCTTTAATTTCATTTATTAATTCTAGTTTATATGGTTGATTTTTAAATATTTTCTTTGCCTCTGTTTTGGTTATTTGTTTTTTCTTGAATTCAATATTTTTCTTTATTAAGTCTTTCATATTTTTTTCTATCTTTGGTAAATCTTCTGGGGTTATTGACTGAGGAAGGTCAAAATCGTAATAAAAGCCGTTTTCTATTGTTGGGCCAATACCAAACTTAACCTCTTTAAAGAGGTTTTTAATAGAATGAGCCATTATATGGCTTAAAGAATGCCTTATTTTATTTACTTGTAAGTTGTTCTGCTTCATTACAAATAATTTTTATATTTTCATCTCTATTGCTTATTCTTCCTTTTACTATCACTATATTTCCTTCCTCCCAAATGCTTTTTGTTGTTTCCAATATATTGGCAAAAACTAAAATTTCTGTCTTATCTGAAAGATCTTCTATTTCTACAAAAAGCATTGGCTGTCCTGTTTTAGTTATTATTTTTGTTATTTTGTTTATAATACCTGCTATTTTTACAATTCTATCTTTTTTTTCTAAGTCCTTTATTTGCTTTACTCCTTTTAGCGCCTCTTTGTGGTTTGTTAGGGGGTGATCAGAAATATACATTCCTAAAAGTTCTTTTTCCCATCTTATTTCTTCATCTCCTAAAGATTCTTCTTTTCCTTGCTTTTTCTCAAAAGAATTTAGTTGTTCTTGATTTTCATTTGAATTTGATCCAAATAAAGAAGTTTGACCGCTTTGTTTTGTTTTTTGTACTTCTTTGGAAAAAGAAAGGAGATTTTCAAAATCTTCTAAGAAATTTTTTCTTTTTCCTAGGTTATCAAATGCTCCTGCTTTAATTAGGCTTTCTAGAGATTTTTTGTTTAGCACAGCTGTTTCTCCTGGCTTTGGAGACATTCTAGATAAAAATTCTGTCATTGATTTATATGGTCCATTTTTCTTTCTTTCTCTTACAATAGCTCTAACTACATTATGCCCTACATTTTTAATTGCTGCAAGGCCAAATCGTATAGCGGCTCTGTCCTTTTCTTTTTCTTTAGAAACAAGCGTAAAATTGTCAAAGCTTTCATTTATGTCTGGGGGAAGTACTTCAATGTCATGATCTCTTGCTTCTTCTACTAATACATTAATTCTATCCAGATCTTTTTGGTCGGCTTGCATTAGGGCAGTAATAAATTCTGCTGGAAAGTTTGCTTTAAGATATGCAGTTTGATATGCGATTAAGGCATAGCAAGCAGCGTGACTTCTGTTGAATCCATATTGAGCAAATGGTTCTATAAAATCCCATATCTTTTGAGCGACCTCTTTTTTAATTCCGTTTTTTAACATTCCTTCAATCATTTTTGCCTTTTGTTGGTCTAATAATTTTCTAATTTTTTTCCCTACTGCTTTTCTTAATACATCTGCTTCTGAATAGGAAAATCCTGCCATGTCTTTTACTATTTGCAACAACTGTTCTTGATATACGGCTATTCCATATGTTTTCTTTAGACTTGATTGTAATTTTGGATGAATATATTTTATTTCTTTTTTTCCTTGTTTTCTAGCAATAAATTCTGGGATAAGGCTCATTGGGCCTGGTCGATAAAGAGCAACCATTACTATAATATCTTCTAGTCTATTTGGTTTTAGTTTTTTTAAATATCTTTTCATTCCAGAGGATTCTAGTTGAAAAACTCCCGTTGTGTCCGCTTTTCTAAAAAGTTCAAATGTTTTTTTATTGTTAAGTGGAGTGTTGTCTATATTAATTTTCTTATTATACAGTGTTTCTACAAGATTTATTGTATTTTCTATTATTGTTAAATTTTTTAAGCCTAAAAAGTCCATTTTTAACAAACCAAGACCTTCAATTGTTTTCATGTCATACTGAGTTACTATTACTTCCTTGTCTTGTTGAGAGGCTAGTTGGCGGGGTGTATGAAAATCAAGAGGAGTTTTTGTTATTACTACTCCGCATGCATGTGTAGAAGCGTGTCTTGCTACGCCTTCAAGTTTTTTTGCTATGTCTATCAATGTTTTTACTTGGGGGTCTGTATCATAAGCAGAAGACAACTCTGGAACTTTTTCAAGGCTTTGTTTTAAAGAAAAGCCAAAAGGTATTAATTTTGCAATCTTATCGCAGAAATTATAGCTATAACCCAGCGCTCTTCCAGCATCTCTTATTGCGGCTCTTGCCGCCATTGTTCCAAAAGTTATTATCTGAGCTACATGCTCATGTCCATATTTTTTTGATACATATTCAATAACCTCATCTCTTCTAATATCAGCAAAATCAAGATCAATATCAGGCATGCTTATTCTTTCTGGGTTTAAAAATCTTTCAAAAAGCAATTCATATTTTAGGGGATCTATGTTTGTTATATTTAGTAAATAGGAAACTATGCTTCCCGCAGCAGATCCTCTTCCTGGACCTACAACAATGCCATTATCTTTGGCCCAATTTACAACATCTTGGACGATAAGAAAATAAGAAGCAAATCCTGTTTTTTTGATTATTCCCAATTCATATTCTAGCCTTTTATTTGCTTCCCTTAATTTTTCCTCATGTTCTTTTTTGTTTTCAAAAAGATCCTTAGGATATCTTTGTGATAGTCCCTGTTCGCAAAGTTTTTCTAAATAATTATTAGCAGATTGATTATTTGGAAGTTCAAAGTGTGGTAATTCTATTTTCCCGAGCTCTATTTTTAAATTGCATAGATCTGCTATTTTTTGAGTGTTTGTTATTGCTTCTGGGACGTCCTTAAAAGCTCTTTGCATTTTTTCAGGAGACTTTAAGGAAAGGTCATCTTCTTTCATGTTCATTCTATTTTCTTCATCAACAGTGTGATTTGTTTGTATGCACAGTAGTATATCATGAACCTCTGCATCTTCTTTGTTTAAGTAATGTACATCATTTGTCGCTACTAGTGGTATTTCTGTTTCTTTTGATAACTTTATTAATCCTTTATTTGCTCTCATTTGATCTACGCTGCCTGGGTGATCTTGTAGCTCTAGGTATATGTTGTCCTTGCCAAACATTTTTTTATATTCTAGGGCTATTTTTTTTGCTTTTGCCATATCTCCTGACAATATGGCATCTGGAATTTCTCCTTGCAGGCAGGCAGTCATAAATATTAATCCCTCTTTATGTTCCTCAAGCAATTCCTTGTCTATTCTTGGCTTATAATAGAATCCTTCTATATGACTTTTTGTTACCATTTTTATTAGATTATGATACCCTGTTTTGTTTTTTGCTAAAGCTAAAAGATGATATCTTTTTTCTGTCCTTCCTGCACCTTTTTCGTGTCTACTGCCGCGAACAAAATAGAACTCAGTTCCTATTATTGGCTTAATTCCTGCTGCTGTAGCTTTCTTGTAAAATTCTATTGCTCCATACATTACTCCGTGATCAGTTAAAGCCAAAGAGTCCATGTTTAGCTCTTTGGCTTTTTCTATTAATCCATCTATTTTTGCTAATCCATCAAGTAAAGAGTAGTGGCTGTGAACATGCAGATGTGTAAATTTTTTTTCTTCTTTTTTAGGCATAGAATTAATTTTATCATTTTCAAAAACTGCTAGCAAATTAATATTTCTTGCATTAAAATTTAATTTCTGATAATATGAGAACATTAAATAATAAGGTAAAAAATTATGGCTGTTCCAAAGCAAAGACATACAAAGTCCAGAAGAAATAGAAGAAGATCTCATTTGCGATTAAAAAAGAAAAACCTTTCCTCTTGCCCAAAGTGCGGAGAGGTTATTTTGCCACACAGAGCTTGTGTTAATTGTGGTCAGTATAATAACAGAGAGGTTGTTGATGTCTTGGCTAAGCTTGAGAAAAAGGAAAGAAAGCAAAAAGAAAAAGAGCTGGAGGCACAGGAAGAAGCAAGAAAGGAAAAACAGCCTGAGACATTAGATCCTGAAAAACTTTCTAGAAAATAAATAAAATTTATTCATATGTCATCTAGACACATAGCTAGATCAATAGTTCTTCAATCCCTTTATGAGTGGGATTTTAAAAGTAGCAAAAATCCTGATTTGCATAATATTCTTGAAAAAAATATTAAAGAATTCGGATCTGGAATAGACGAAAAAGATTTTATGAATAGATTAGTGGATGGTGTTTTAAAGCATAAAGATAAGATTGATAAAATTATTGAAAAATCTGCTCCGGAATGGCCATTAAACCAAATTACTATTGTTGATAGAAATGTTTTGAGAATAGGAATTTATGAACTTTTATTTAGCGATAAAGAAGAGGTTCCTTCAAAGGTTGCTATAAATGAAGCAATTGAATTAGCGAAAAACTACGGAGGAGATTCATCTGGTCGTTTTATTAATGGAGTTCTTGGTACTATTTATAGAGAAATGGATAAAGATAAAGAGAAAAAATAATTATGGAAAAAAACTATTCTTCTTTAGAGAAAAAAATAAAGGTTAATTTTAAAAATAAAGAGTTACTTAAAAAGGCTTTTACTCACAGATCATATATTAATGAGCATCCAGGATTAAAAATAGATCATAATGAAAGATTGGAGTTTTTAGGAGATGCTGTTTTAGAGCTTGTAGTAACAGAACATCTTTTCAATAAATATCCAAACCCAGAAGGAGAGCTAACCGTCTGGAGGGCTGCTTTGGTAAATACAAAAATGCTATCCGAGATTGCAAATGAATTAGGGTTTAATGATTATTTATTGTTGTCTAAGGGAGAAGAGCAGGATACGGGACGGGCTCGCAGCTTTATTTTGGCAAATACTTTTGAAGCTTTTGTAGGCGCCCTATATGTTGATCAGGGCATAGAAAGAGTAGCGGATTTTATTAATAAGAGCGTATTGAGCAGGCTTCCTCAAATATTAGAAGAAAAGTTATACCTTGATCCTAAAAGTCAATTTCAAGAAGAAGCTCAAAGCAAAGAAGGAATTACCCCAAGCTATGAATTAATTGAAGAAGATGGTCCTGATCATTGCAAAGAATTTATTGTAGGAGTTTATTTAAATGACAAATTAATTGCAAAAGGAAAAGGCCCCTCAAAACAGGTTGCCCAAGGAAAGGCGGCAAGAAAAGCTTTAGAAAAGAAGGGTTGGTCTTGATTTATTTTAAATATTTTGATAAATTAGTTTTATGTTAAAAATTAGACTTCAAAAAACAGGAAAAAAGAATGCACCAAGTTATAGGCTGGTTTTAGCAGAACACACTTCCCCGATACAAGGGAAGTTTATTGAAATTCTCGGTTTTTATAATCCAAGGTTAAAAGAAAAAAGATTAAAAGAAGAAAGAATAAAACACTGGCTATCCAGTGGAGCCCAGGCTTCTCCTACAGTTTATAATCTACTAGTTGATGCTAAGATTATAGGGGGTAAAAAAACCAAGGCTTGGAAAGCTAAGAAAAAGGAAGAAGAAAAAGGAGAAAAACCAAAAGAAGAAGTTAAGGAAGGAGTTAGCTTAGAGAAAGAAGAAAAGAGTAAAGAAGATGAAAACTCTGAAGCAAAAGAAGAGAAAAAAGAAGAAAAGAAAGAAGAGTCAGTTTCGGAAGAGAGTGGCAAGAAAGAAGAAGAAGAAGAAGTAAAAGAAGGCGATAAGAAAAAGGAAGAAGAAAAAGGTGGCGATAAAGAAAAAATTGAAGAAAATTCTAAACTAGAAAACGAAAAAGAAGAAGTTAAAAGCGAAGAAAAGAAAGACGAAAAATAGTATGCTTCAACAAGGAAAGTAGGCTTGAATTATGCTAAAGACTTGACAAAGAATTAAAAATATATATAATTTAAATAAAGAGGGTGACTTGCTTTAATGCAAGCACTATTTTTTTAAGAAATATTCTAAAAAATATGAAAAATAAAAATAATAAAAATAAAAAGATTGTTACTATAATAATTTTCATAATTATATTTGGTATTCTTTTTTATTGGATAGGAGTTCAAGCAAATGACTGGTGGGAGCTTAGAAAAAAATATGTAGAAAGGGGCTTAGCAGAAGACCACTTTCCTTATAGATTATATACTGCAGAAGAATTGGCTGAGCAAGGAAAGTATCCAGAGTCTCTTTATGAAGATGTTCCTACGAGAGTTAGACCGGAAGAAACTTACGCTAAATTTCGTCAGGCATTAATTGATGAAAATTTTGAAAAAGCAGCAGAATGTTTTATTGAAGAATATAGAAAAGAATGGAAAGATGCTTTATATGAAATAAAAGAACAAGGCTATTTACAGGAAATGATAGAAGATCTTCCCGAAAAGATAGAGGACGTTCCTATAAGTGGTTCTTTGACTGAATATGAATATATTACTAGCAAAGAAGGTAAAAATTATTTTCACGTCATATCTTTTATAAAAAACAAGGAGGGGGATTGGCTAATAGAAGACTTGTAAAAATGAAAACAATTAAAATAACATTGATAATATTATTTATCGGAGGCTTTATTTTGTATCCAAATAAAGCCTTTTTTTATTCTTCTAGTTCTGGTCATCCAGAGTTAACTAGAGAAATAATTAAATTCTATAATTTAAATTATGATCCTGATATTACCGAAGAAGAGGCAAATTTAATTATCAAAGGCAGCATGGATGAAGATACCTTGCCTCGTCCAGCTTTTCATCTTTACGATCCAGTATATAATAGAGCACCTTTTGGCGTTCATACTGCTAAGGAGTGGGGTTTAGTTTTGGGATTACAAAAACCTGGCGTTTTAAAATTAGCAGCCATAGAGAAAATTTTTAAAGGAACCTTTCTTCATCATGGTGATTATTCTTGGAATGCTTCTATTGACTACTTTATTAACAATAATCTTAAAGAAGCTAATTATGGACTTGGGCACATTCTTCATCTCATCGAAGACATGACAGTGCCTGCTCATACTAGAAATGATCATCATGTTAGAGGTGATCCATTCGAACAATGGGTTGAGGACAGTGCTAATCATGAAGATTTTTTATTAGCAGAAAAATTGCATAAACAGGGATATAGACCTGCAAGATTATATGATTTGGAGCAAGCTTTTGATGAATTAGCTTTTTATAGTAATGAATACTTCTTTAGCAAAGATACAATTCTTGAAAATGACTATGGTTGGCCTAAGATTATTAAAGAAAGAAAAGAAGATCATGGATATATTTCTCAAAAAACATATGCCCTGGGAAAAGACGAAAATGGTGAATTGTTTAGATTGGCAGTATTAAACTTTCCAGAATCAAGATGGAGAAAAATTTCACCGTTTTTTGATGAAGAAAAAGTTTATAAAATATATAGATATGACCACAAGCTTAATCGTGATTATTGGCAAAGACTTGCTCCAAGAGCAGTAATTTATGGAGCTGGCGTTATAAGACTATTTAAAGAAGAGGCTGAAATAAAAAAAGAAACAGCTAAAAATTTAATTCCAAAGGAAACATTTTTCCAAAAGGCTCAAGCTTTTTTGAAAAGAACTTTTGGGATTAAAAAAGAAGCTAAAGAAAGTGAAGAGAATTTTGTTTTAAAAAAATTTCCTATTCCAGAATCAAAAGGATTTCCTAAAACTGAGAAAATAACAGAAGACAATCTAAGCGAAAAAAATAAATTAATAAATGAAAACAATAAAGAAGAAAAAGATCTGCCTGGTAAAAAGAATAAAGAAAATTCAAGCAAGAAAGAAAATATTGAAAAAATACAAGAACTAGATAAAAGTGAAGTAAAAAACAAGAAAGAAGAAGAAAACAAAGAAGAAGAAAATAATAGTAGAATAGTAAAGGGTCCAAAGACGGGTCCCACTGGCGGCATCTCTTGGAAGGAAATAAATACTCCTGTAGGAGGTCAAGAAATTATTCAAAATAATGAAGCCCAGGAAGAAGACAATAATTTTTCTCCTGATGAGCCTGAGGAAGAGGATGGGGGAAACGAAGAAGAAAATGAAGAAAAGGAAGAAGAGGAGGAAGTTGTTTTTTTAAATCCAGCTTCGCATCTAGTAATTAATGAAATTCAAGTAAAAGAAAATGAGTTTATAGAATTATATAATCCAACAAATCAAAATATAAATTTAGCAAATTATTATTTTTGCTATTATTCAAGCGCTAGAGATTGGAACGATCCTTATAGAAACAAACAATTTCCTGAAAATGCTTCTATTTCTGCGAAAGGATATTATCTTATAGGGATGAAAGGATATCCAGAAGAAGAGGGTAATCCTGATGCAGATTGGCAAATATATGAATCAAGACAATTAAGTAATAGCGCTGGCTCTATAGCCTTATTTCCCTGGGATCCTTTTGGTAAGACTGTGTCTGAAGTTAAGAGTGGGGTTGTAGACCTAGTTTCTTGGGGCGATGTAGAAAATGTTTTTGAGAAAAAGTCTTTTCAGGAGAAAATATCAGAAACTAGAAGTATTCAAAGAATTGGCTTTTCAGATACCGACAATAATAGTGTTGATTTTCAAATAAACAGAATTCCTAATCCCACAAATTCTAAGAATGAACAAAAAATTCCAGGGACAGACATACCAGATGATACTGTAATATCCAAAGATACGACTTGGACAATAGGGGGAAGTCCTTACTACATTCATGCAAATGCAAATCAATGGCCAATTGTTGAAGAAGGAGCTGTTTTAACAATTGAATCTGGCGTTACCATAATTCCTTTGTCTGATAATTATACTAATTTAGAAATAAGAGGAACTTTAATAGCTGAGGCCGAAGAAGAAGAAAAAATAACATTTACTTCCCTTAATGATTTTAATGACAATAATCCTAAAAAAGGAGACTGGACAGGCATAATATTTACTCCTTCTAGCGAAGATTCTTCAATAAAAAATGTTGTCTTTAAGTATGGTGGTGAGAGAGCAAAGAACCATAATGCTGTAATTTTTGTAGATGAATCTTTTGTAAGTATCCAAAACACAGTCATGGAAGAAAGCAAGAATGCCTCTTTGCATTTAGTAAATTCTAATTCTGAAATTATTAATTCAACATTTAGAAACTCTAGAACGGGGGTTTTAATTGAAGGAGAACTAAGTGTGAGCAAAATTAAAGATTCTTATTTTGAAAACAATGCAATGTATGGAGTAGAGATATCAAAGGGAGCAAGCCCTATTGTAGAAGGAAATGAATTTAAAGAAAATGGATATCCGATAATGATTGAAAGCTCTTATCCTGAGTTTAATAACAATATTGCTTCTAATAATTACATTAATGGAATAGCAATTAGCTCAGATACAATTTTAAGCAAAGACAGTAAATGGAAAGAAGATCTTCCGTATGTTTTATTAAGCAACAAAGGAGAATATCCAACAGTAGCTAGTGGATCAACTTTGACGTTAGAACCGGGAGTGGTGGTTAAGTCTGGAAGTGGATCATATATCACCTTACTGATAAATGGCGCATTAATTGCAAAAGGCACAGAGGGAAAAAGAATAGTTTTTACTTCTCTAAAAGATGATTCATTTGGTGGAGACACTAACAATGATCAGGACAATAGCTTGCCGGATGATGATGATTGGAAGGAACTATTTTTCACAGATTCTTCTGTTGGTTCTGTCTTAGGCTATGTTTCGATATATTATGCGAGTTCAGAACCATTAAATATATCTGAAAAAGCAAGCGTAGATATAAAAGAAACTGTTGATTATTGATATCAAAAGATGTTTCTGGAAGTATTAAAGATGTTATCTGTGTGGTCATCTTGTACAAGTCCTTGACAAAAGAAATTAAAGACAATATAATAGAAAAATAGTAGCAGTTTTCCGTACTTGGAAAAGCAGGAAAGGTCGGCTACTAGAAAATCTGTAATTAAAAAATAACCGATTATTATGGCTGAAAAACATCAAGACAAAGACTTTGTTGAATTCATTGTCAAAAACATAGTCAACAATCCTAATGATGTAAATGTTGATAGAAAGGTAGACGAAATGGGCGTTCTTTTAACTCTTAAGGTTAATCCAGAAGACATGGGAGTATTGATTGGTCGTAATGGTTCTACTGCTAGAGCAATAAGAACTCTTACTAGAATCATTGGTCTAAAAAACAATGCTAGAGTTAACCTTAAAATAGAAGAACCAGAAGGGGGAAAAAGAGCAGGAGAGAAAGAAGAAGGAAAGGAAAAGAAGAAAAACGTTGATGATGTTGTTGATGATCTAAAACTATAAGACATTTCCTTGTACATCGCAAAAGCTGTGCTGCTACTGTAGTGCGGTTTTTGTTTTAAATAAAAAAATGATTAATTTCGAAATAATTACAATTTTTCCAGACTCTTTTAATTCATATTTTAACGAGTCTATTATAAAGAGAGCTAAAGAAAAAAAACTTGTGAATATTAATATTCACAATTTAAGAGACTATACAAAAGATAAACATAGAACCGTAGATGACAAACCTTATGGAGGAGGGCCTGGGATGATTATGAAGGCAGAGCCCATTTATAGAGCAGTTAAAAGAATAAAGGGAAGAAAGAAGAAAAAAATAAAAACAATATTATTTTCATCAAAAGGGAAAAGATTTAATCAAAAAATGGCAAAAGAATTTTCTAAATTAGATAGATTAATCATGGTTTGTGGTCGTTATGAAGGGGTTGATGAAAGGGTGGCCAGATATGTTGTAGATGAAGAAGTTTCTGTAGGAGACTATATTCTAACCGGAGGAGAATTACCTGCAATGATTGTTGTTGATGCTGTTTCGAGATTAGTTCCAGGAGTAATAACAAAAGAATCTTTGAAAGAAGAGAGTTTTAGTAAAGATTTTTATTATGAATATCCTCAATATACTAGGCCAGAAACTATTAATATTAATAATAAAAAAAGAAAAGTCCCTGATATTTTATTATCTGGAAACCATAAAAAAATTAAAGAATGGAGAGAAAAATATAAATAAGGTTGACAAGCAATTTAAAAAGAATATAATAAATAATACACGGTCTTTTAAAATTAATCAGCAAGTTCGAGCTTCTTATTAGTTGTTCTAATATTACAACAAAACAAATAAGTATAGACGCTGATGCGGATTTATTTCTGCATCTGAGTCTGTATAAATTTGTTATTAATTTATGGAGAGTTTGATCCTGGCTCAGGACGAACGCTGGCGACGTGGATAAGGCATGCAAGTCGAACGATCCCTTTTAGGGATAGTGGCAAACGGGTTAGTAACACGTAGGTACATTCCCTTATCACGGGCATAACTTCGCGAAAGCGGAGCTAATTCCCGATGGTCCCTTCGGGGTAAAGGATTTTTCCGGATAAGGATTGGCCTGCGGCCTATCAGCTTGTTGGTGAGGTAATTGCTTACCAAGGCTATGACGGGTAGGGGGCGTGAGAGCGTGATCCCCAACAAGGGCACTGAGACACGGGCCTTACTCCTACGGGAGGCAGCAGTCGAGAATCTTCCACAATGGGCGCAAGCCTGATGGAGCGACGTCGCGTGCATGAAGAAGCCCTTCGGGGTGTAAAGTGCTTTTCTAAAGGAACAATAGTCTTTTTAAGACACTGAGCGTACTTTAGGAATAAGGGGTTGCTAAATTCGTGCCAGCAGCAGCGGTAATACGAATGCCCCAAGCGTTGTCCGGAATTACTGGGCGTAAAGCGTCTGTAGGGGGTTTAATGCGTCTTCTGTTAAATCTTACTGCTCAACAGTAAGGCTGCAGAAGAAACGATTAAACTAGAGGATGTGAGAGGTTGATGGAACTCAGAGAGGAGGGGTGAAATCCGTTGATACTCTGAGGAACACCAAAGGCGAAGGCATTCAACTGGCGCATTCCTGACCCTGAGAGACGAAAGCGTGGGTAGCGAACGGGATTAGATACCCCGGTAGTCCACGCCCTAAACGATGGGTACTAGCTGTTTGAAGTATCGACCCTTCAAGTGGCGCAGCTAACGCGTTAAGTACCCCGCCTGGGAAGTACGGTCGCAAGGCTAAAACTCAAAGGAATAGACGGGAGCTTGCACAAGCGGTGGAGCGTCTGGTTTAATTCGACGATAAGCGAAGAACCTTACCAGGGTTTGAAATCCTGATGAAATCCTGCAGAAACGCAGGAGTTCTACAAGGACATCAGGACAGGTGCTGCATGGCTGTCGTCAGCTTGTGGCGTGAGTTGCTCCGTTAAGTCGGGTAACAAGCGCAACCCTTACTCTGTGTTACAAGTGTCACAGAGGACTGCCCCCCATTTTGCTCATCAATTAAATTGGTGATCAGAATGGGGGGAGGAAGGTGAGGATGACGCCAAGTCAGCATGGCCCTTTGATACCCTGGGCGACACAGGCGCTACAATGGCCTATACAATGGGTTGCTAAGCCGTAAGGTGGAGCTAATCCCATAAAATAGGTCTCAGTTCGGATTGGGGTCTGCAATTCGACCCCATGAAGTCGGAATCGCTAGTAATCGCGGATCAGCCACGCCGCGGTGAATACGTTCTCAAGCTTTGTACTCACCGCCTGTCACGCCAGAGAAGCCGGGAGCACCCGAAGTCCCTGTTTTTACAGGGCCTAAGGTGAATTCGGTGACTAGGGCGAAGTCATAACAAGGCATCCGTAGGGGAACCTGTGGATGGAACAAAAATTTAGTTTACATACTCCATTT
>WJLL01000007.1 GCA_014728535.1 Candidatus Portnoyibacteriota bacterium | reverse complement strand
CTTCTAGGGGGGTAGGAAAAAATCTTCCACATAATAATACACTTAATAATACAAATAAGTATATACTCGTTTTTAACTACTGGAATTCAAAAGATATCATCGTCCATAAGAGAATGACGGACAAAAGAAAGCGAGCTATTAGTGGCAGATTTAATGAGGGATATACCACTGACGAAATAAGGCAGGCGATTGATAATTATGCCAACATTTTAAAAGATGACAAGTATTATTTTAAACACAAGTGGATTTTAGAGGACTTTCTGCAAAGGGGATTTGAAAAGTTTTTAGACAAGAGAATAGCAGAAAGTAATTACAAAAAAGATAATAGTGAAGAAGAAGATAAATTATTAGCCAAAAACTTTTAATGGAGGAAATAAAGAAAACAATAGAAGAACTTGAAAGAGAGCTTGCCTCTATTCAAGATACAAAAAAGAGAAATGAACAACGACAGAGGATTAAAGACCTTTGGAAAAAATATAAAGGAGATGATGAGGTTATCTCTTCAGAGGAGTATTTAAAAATAATAGAAAAACAGAAAAGAGCTACCGAGCTTAAACTAATGACAGAGATACCAAGACTGGATAATATCATTGAAGGGTTCAGGGAAGGAAACCTAGTTGTTGTGTCAGGAGCTACAAAGCAGGGCAAATGTTTTGGAAAGGGAACTAAGGTTTTAATGTATAGTGGCAAGACTAAGAATGTTGAAGATGTTGAGGTAGGCGACTTATTGATGGGCAACGATTCTACACCTAGAAGGGTTCTTAGTTTAGGCAGGGGGAGAGAGACGATGTATAAAATAACTCAAAAAAATGGAGATTATTATATTGTAAATGAATCACATATTCTTTCACTTAAAAGAACTGGAACAAATAAGTGGAGAAGGGACAATCCAAGAAAAATAAAACGCAAAAGGAAAAATAGAAAAGGCGAGGTTGTAAATATTGAGGTAGGAGATTATTTAAAAAAATCAAAAACATTTAAGCATATACACAAAGGATATTACTCTGGATTAGTAAAATTTAAAAAAAAGAAGATTGATATTGAGCCATATTTCCTAGGATTATGGCTGGGGGATGGGACTGCAAGTAAGCCAGATGTAACTACTGCTGATAATGAAATTGTTAAATACTTACATAATTATGCAAAGAGATTGGGTTTAAAAGTTAGAGTAGCTATTCAAAAAAACAATAAATCTTCGGTGTGTTCTCTGGTAAGAGAAAAGAGGTTTAAGCCGACCGACAAGAGACATAAAGGGGGATATGGAAACATAACAAGCCTGATAAGTCTCCTAAGAAAAAACAATCTAATAAACAATAAACATATTCCTCTTAATTTTAAAACAAATTCTAAAAAAGCAAGATTAGAATTATTGGCTGGGCTTATTGATTCTGATGGATATATAAATGGAAAATATAATATTTGTTTTTGTAATAAAAATAAAAGGTTGATAGATGATTTTATATTTTTGGCAAAATCCTTAGGGTTTAGTGTTGGCAGTTGGACAAAAAATATAAATGGTATTGATTATTATATCGTTAATATTGGTGGCAATCTAAAGGAAATCCCATTAAAGATAAAAAGAAAAATGCCAGACAAGACTAGCGTTAAAGAGAAGGACATTTTAAATTCTTCAATCAAGATTGAAAAAATAGGAACAGACGACTATTATGGCTTTGAGATAGACGGAAATAAATTGTTTCTACTTGCTAATTTTGTGGTTGTTCATAACACCAGTTTTTGTCAGACACTTACAGAAAACTTTGAAGAAAAGAGCTTATGGTTCACATTTGAAGTCCCAGTAGCAGAGTTTATGGAAAAGTTTAATGAAGTGCCATTATTCTACCTGCCAAGAACATTAAAAGGGAATACGACTACTTGGATAGAAAAAAGAATAGTGGAGGCAATAGCCAAGTATGACATAAAAGCTGTTTTTATAGACCACCTTCACTATGTTGTAGATTTGAATTCTTTGCACTCTAATGTTTCAATACAAATAGGGGCTACTATGCGAGAATTAAAAAGAATAGCTTTGAAGTGGGGATTAGCTATATTCTTAGTAGCTCATATAAAAAAGACCAAGATTAACGACGTGCCAGACATAGATGATTTAAGAGACAGCTCATTCGTGGCACAGGAAAGTGATATTGTAATGATGGTTTCAAGATTAAAAGATGAAGAAAAACAACTAACAACCCAGTCTCTGGTTTCTGTTCTGGCTCATAGAAGGACAGGAAAGGTCGGGCAAGTAAAATTAAACTACCACGATAATAAATTTAGCGAGGTTTCACAAGGATATGAAGAACTTTTTTCTGACTAAAAGTGAATTAAAAGAATATGCCGAAGGTGCTTTACTACAAGCAATGGAGTTAAACTTGTTGTTTAGGTTAAGTTATTTAAGGTTTAAAAAAAATGCTGATAGCAAAGAAGAAAAAGAATGGTGGGATTGGAAAATTGAAGAATTAAAAGAAGGATATGATTGTTTGAGCAAAACACTAAGAGAAATTGATTAAAAAAATATGACAAAAAAGTTTTTAGGAGAAGTTAAAAATGGCAAGATAGAAATTTATGACAAGAATACATTTGCAATTACTCTTTCAGAACTTGAGGACAAAGAGATCACTCTTGAAATCCAGAAGCATAAAAAGCAAAGAACAAAAAGACAGAATAATGCATTGCACTTATATTTTGAACTACTGGCCAGAGAGTTAAACGAGTCCGGACAAGATATGAGGCAAGTCTTAAAGGAGTCGGTTGACATTGAATGGACAGCTGATAATGTAAAGAATTATTTATGGCGACCAATTCAAAAAAGCATTTTAGGAAAAAAATCAACAACCAAGCTAAAGACTGACGATATAAATAAGGTTTATGAGCCCCTTAATAGATTTTTGGGAGAAAAGACTGGTGTCTATGTGCCCTTTCCAAGTATTGAAGAAGATCTTTTTTTATAGTTTCTATTTTCTCGTAGGCATAACAGCTGAGCGATTTTAATAACAGGAGGATGTTCTGGTTCTACTGCTTGCTCGGTAGATTGCTGGGATACACCTTGCTCTTAGGCTGACGGCTGTATGAGTAAGACAGCCAATGCCTACGGGAATATGGAGGTTATAACAAAAATTAAAATTTTAATAGTTCTAGTTTTGTTGCTCTGTATGGGACTTTTGCTTCCCACGAAGGGTTTTATACACAACGACCCCCAAACTAACAATACAGAGGCATTTAGATACCAATACGAGCATTCTGCGGTGCCCATCACAGAGGAAATGTTTTTTTTAGTGAATTGTGAATCAAAATGGAACCCAGACGCAGTAGGAGATTTGGATTATATCTATCAGGCATACGGACTTACCCAAATACAGAAAAGAACATTTAAATGGTTATCAAAAAAAGCAGGAATGGAAGGCGACATTAATTCAGACCACGACCAATTAAGATTACTAAAATGGGCTCTTGACAACGGCTATTGTCATCTCTGGTCGTGCTGTGCGAGATAAATAAAAAGATTAAAGAGAACTAATAATTAACCTAATATAAAAACATGAGGAAGATGGAACAAAAAACAATTTGTGATAAATGTGGCAAAGAATATAATCAGATTTACAGGATAAGCGACAATCCCAATGTTGAAATAGTTTTTGAAGGGAGCGGTTGTTTCTATAAGGGCAAAGAATTATGCGATGAGTGTTGTCGGGAAGTAGCAAAAAATAAAAGCTAATACTTAACCCACTAAAGAGAACTAATAATTAAAGAGAACTAAACATGACTAAAGAAATGAATTTTACCTATTTAAGTCAACCACCCAAGAGATATACTTTTGAACAACAGAAGTTAAAACAATGGACAGAGAAATGGTGTAAGGGAAAAGTATTAAATCTTTTTGCGGGCAAGGTTAAATTAAATATTGATGAATACAGGGTTGATATTGATAAAGAGATGCCCGCTGACCATTATGGAGATGCCTATGAATTTGTTAAGAATACAAAAATGAAGTTTGACACAATAGTTTTTGACCCACCATATAATTTAAGAAAATCAAGAGAAAAGTATGGAGGAAGATATATTGGAAGCTTAACCAAGATTAAAAACGAGCTTTCTAAAATACTAAATCCACAAGGCAGAATAATTCATTTTGGATATGATAGTGTGGGAATGTCAAAAAGTAGAGGGTTTAAGAAAATCGCAATATGCCTTGTATGTCATAGCGGAGACCATAATGACACTATTTGCTTGGTGGAAGAAAAATTAGAGACACTATTTTAACCCACTAAAGAGAACTAAGTATGAAATACCCAGATGACTTTATCAATAAAATAATACAAGGAGACTGCTTGGATGTTATGAAAGAGATACCAGATAATTCAATAGATTTAGTTATTACAAGCCCGCCTTATGATAATTTGCGAGACTACAAAGGATATAGTTTTGATTTTGAAGGAATAGCCAATGAACTTTATAGAATAATAAAACAAGGAGGAGTAATTGTTTGGGTTGTAGGAGATGCTACTATCAATGGAAGCGAAACAGGAACATCTTTTAAACAGGCACTTTATTTTAAGGAAATAGGATTTAATTTACATGATACAATGATATGGGAAAGGGCAACAATTCCTCAGTCAGGACATAGATATGAACCAATGTTTGAATATATGTTTATTATTTCTAAGGGGAAACCAAAGACATTTAATCCAATAATGGTTAAAAAATTATTTACAGAGACAAGAAAAGTAAAAAAATCACATAGGAATAAAAAGGGAGAATTTGGGTTATTAAAAGTTCCAAAGACAAAAATGAAAATAGATGGGAATATATGGAAAATTAGTCAAGGTGGTGGCATTTCTACAAAAGACAAAATAGCACATGAACATCCAGCTATATTTCCAGATAAACTTGCTGAGAGACATATTAAAAGCTGGAGCAATGAAGGAGATTTAATTTTAGACCCAATGTGCGGAAGTGGAACAACTTGTAAAATGGCAAAGTTATTAAAACGCAACTACATAGGAATAGAAATATCAAAAGACTACTGCGAAATCGCAAGAAAAAGATTAGGACAAGAAATATTATTTTAACCCCCACTAAAGAGAACTAAGTATGAAAAAAGGTCGGATAATTAAATAAATAAATATTATGAAAAACTTAATCATACATACAAAAACCAAACAAGACTGGATAGATGTGATGAAATCTCTGCTTGACGCTGGGTATGCGTGGGGGGATGGTGATAGAGAAATATGTGAAGAACTATGGGATGTCTATGAAGAAAATTCTTGTATAGATGTTGGGGTTGGCGACCCAGAAAACCGAATAGGTTATTTTGAGAAAGAATGGCATCAAGAAAACCACCCGCACATCCCAATAATTACAGCAGATGAGTTTCTTAATAAAACTAATCAAGCCAATGAGCAAAGTTATACTCTTTCAATTCAGAAAGATTATAACGAGCCAGATGCTAAAAAAATGAACAAATTAACAGCAAAGGTTATTCGTGACTTCAATAAAAACGAAAAAGAACTATATAAATCCAATTTTAAGGATGAAAACAAAAACTGGACACGTGATGCGTGGGAACAAACACAAGAAATGCTTATGGACGAAAAATACGACCAACTTTTAGAATTAGCCAAAGAAATAAATAAGGAGCAGAAAGCTAACTAAAAAACATTGGGGCGATTTACCTAAAAACAGGACTATCGCAAAAAAAAGATAGGTTCGCCCCACCTATTTTAAAATTAACTAATAAAAATTATGGAAAGAGAAATAAAATTTAGGGTATGGGATAATACAGATTATATGTCTAAACCATTTACCTTAGAAGATTTACAAAATAAAAAAATAGAATTTACAGATGAATGTAATGTTATGCAATTTACAGGATTAAAAGATAAAAACGGAAAAGAGATTTATGAGGGGGATATAGTTAAAAGCATGAATGTATTTAATGAAAAAATCATTTATGACGATGGTGCGTTTATTCGTATGCAAAATGACTATCCATTAAATAAATATCTCTTAACTACAACAAACCCAAAAGACATTGAAGTAATCGGGAATATCTACGAAAACCCAAAACTTTTAAATCAAACCCAAGCAAGCTGACCAAAAAGGGTTTGGGAGGTCGCTTATAAGCATTGCCAAACCAGAAACCCTGCTCTGTTATGGGGTCTGAGGCACATCTTCAAGGAAGTTCCTTGTAAAAAACAAGGCTTCACGCCACAAAGTCTGCTTTCAGAGCTGCCGCTAAGACAGCTGTTAGGGCAATAGCTTGGGAATAATAAATAAAAATATGAAGACGCATAAAAGATATAAGTTTTTAAGAACAGGATTAAAATCTCATTATGGAATTAAAAAATGGAAGAAAAACCATTGGTATAAATATAATGGCGATTTAAAAATATACAAAACTGGATTTCATTGTTCTAAAAAAATATACCAAGCATTTTCTTGGGTGCAGGGAGAAATTTTAGCAGAAGTAGAAGTTAGGGGAAAATCAATTAAAGAGGATGATAAAGAAACTTGGTCTGAAATGAGAATAGTTAATACTTGGAAATGGCAAAAAAAGGATAGTGTTGCTTTGGCAATATATGCTGCTGAATTGGTTTTAGAGAATTTTGAAAAAGAATATCCAAAAGATAAAAGCCCAAGACAGGCAATAGAAGCAGCTAAAAAAGTATTAAAAAATAATAATGCAAAAAATCGGTTTGCTGCTGAGTCTGCTACTTGGTTTGCTTCTCGGTCTGCTGTAATAAATAAAATATCTAAATGGATGGATAATCATCTAAAGGCATTAGATAAAATTAACTAACCCAAATATAAAAATATGAAAAACCTATATAGACACGGCGACCTTTTAATCAAACAAATAAAGGAGTTGCCAAAAAAACTAAAAGCAATTAGCGGTGGGACATTGGCTTTGGGAGAGGCAACAGGACATCACCACACAATAGTTGCCGATAAACAAGCGCTTCAATTATTTGAAGATACTAATGGAAATAAATATTTCTCATTAACCAAGCCTGCCCCACTAACACACCAAGAACACAAGACCATTGAAATAGAAACTGGTTATTACAGGGTTGATGTTGAAAAAGAATTTGACCCATTCACAGAAGAAATGAACAATGTTAGAGATTAGGTATGAATTATAGTCAAGAAACACAAAATTTAATAAACAGGCAATGTCGTAATGTAGAGCGGGAAGATTTCATATTGGATAAAAAAAAATCAGAAGAATTGATTTTAAAAACTTATGACTTATTTAATCTTCCACGACCTAAAAATGTAGTTTGGTTTAAGGATTTATTTGGAAAATTTGACGACATTGCGAGGTCTGCAGGGTCTGCGAGGTCTGCGTGGTCTGCGTGGTTTGCGAGGTTTACAG
>WJLL01000045.1 GCA_014728535.1 Candidatus Portnoyibacteriota bacterium | reverse complement strand
TTTGTTGTTTTGTTTTGTATTTTTCTTATTCTTTCTACTTTTTTGCTGTATTTTTTGTTTTGGAATTCTATTATTGAATCTTTTACATTATATTGATTCACTGCTTGCTCCCAGGCATAGTCGCCTACAATCTTTATTACAAATTTTTTATTTAATATTTTGCTTGCCCACATAGCTGGTAAGCCAGCTGATAAAGGCCCTTGGGCATAAATTACATCGCTTTTGTGTCCTGTTTTTAATAAAGCCAGGAGATATTTAAAATATCTTGTTGGTTTTTTGTTTTTTCTTGATATTTTTTTTATTGGAAAACTTTGTTCTTTGTCTTTTGTTTTTTGTTTTTTATCTCCATAGCAAACAACATTTACATCTATTCCTTTTTTGGTAAATTCTCTAGCAATTAATCTAGAGTATGTTGCTGGGCCTCCTATGTCTGGTGGATATATTCCTGATGCTATTGTGATTTTCATTTTAATGCTTTTTTGTATAAATTAATCATCCTTTGGCTGATTTTATCCCAATTATATACTTCTTCTATCATTTGTTTTGCATTGTCTATTAGTTTGTTTTTTAGCTCTTTGTTTTTGATTAATATACTTATTTTCTCTGCTATATCTTTTGGATTTCCTGGCTCACAGTAAAGGCCATTTTCTTTGTCTTTTAAGAAATCTACTATTCCTCCTACTGGTGTTCCTACTACAACAGATTCTGCTGCCATAGCTTCTAAAAATACTATTCCAAATCCTTCTGCTAGAGAGGGCCTTACAAAGATGTCGGAGCTGGCTACATATTTGGGGAGTTTTTCGTGAAGAATGTCTCCTAAGAGAATTACTTGGTTTTCTAGACTTAAATTCTTTATCATTTTCTTTAGCTTTTCTTTGTCTGACCCACTGCCACATATTATTATTTTAAAATCACTTATATTATGTTCTTCTTTTAGATGTTTGGCTGATTTTACTAGGTCGTGTGTTCCGTTTTTGTGTTCTAGCCTTGATACGCAGCAGATTAGGTTTTCTGTATCAAATCCTAATTCTTTTCTGGTTTGTTTTTTATTTGGGTCTGGTTTAAATTTTTCCCTACTTACTCCATTTGGGATTACTGTTGTTTCTTTTGTTTTGTGTTGTTTTAGGTGTTTTTCTAAATGATAGCTGACTGCGTGTCCTATTTCTGCGTTTTCAAATATTTTCTTTTCTATTTTGTTATATATTTTTTTAATAATATTGATATTAAGTTTTGGATGGTATAAACTAAAGTCAGCAGACTGAATCGTTATTATATACGGCACTTTAGTCATTTTATGCAGTAAATAGCCTAATATTCCGCTCAGAAAGCCCTGAGCGTGGATTATATCGATCTTTTCTTTCTTGATAAGGGATTTGGACTTGATTAGTATCCAAATCATTGCTGAGGCAATATACCAGGGCTTGCTGTATGACAGGTCTTTTAATTTAAAAAGGGATGTTCTGATTATTCTAAGTTTGTTTTTCTTTTCTTTATTTGGTGTTCCTTTTACTCTGCTTGTGACAACAAAAACATCTTCGGATTTTCCTATCCTTTCTGCAGTGCTTTGAGAAAAAACCTCAAAGCCCCCTATTACTGGCGGATAATGTAATATTGGCATTAATATTTTCATATATGTATTTTAGTCATAAACAATTAAATAAATTTACTTTAAAGCCTTTTTTTGGAAAAATTAATAAAAAGGAGGTTTTAAATAAATTAGAAAGATATTTTCCTAATAGAAGTATAGTTTTTACTGATTCTGGTAGATCTGCTTTTAAAGTTGGATTGAGGAGTCTGGGTTTAGAAAATTCTGAAATACTCCTCCCTGCATATATATGCAATGTATTATCTCCTGTTTTAAAAAAATATGGAATAAAGGTGAAATATATGGATGCTGATATGAAAAGCTTTAATATGGATATTGAGGAAATTGAAAAGAATATTACCCCGGAAACAAAAGCTATTGTTGTTTCTCATAATTACGGCTTGCCTGGAAATTTAAAAGAAATTAAGGATATTGGCAAGAGATATAGTTTAAAGATCATTGAAGATTGCGCTCATATATTTCCTTTGTTCTCTGATGCTGGCAAGATTGGAGATTGTTCTTTCTTTTCTTTTTCTAAGATTTGTCCTATTTGGAATGGGGGTATGCTTGTTTCTAAAAAAGAAGTTGATATTGATTTAAAGAAGTATAGTTTTGATGGATGGAATATTGTAAAATTCTTTCGGTTGTTTCCTTCTATTGCTTCTTTTTCTGAAATGTTTAGATCTAGGAAAAAAGAATTGCCTTTTCCTTCTTACTCTATTCCTCGTGATATTTCTAAGACTTCTTTGCGGGTTTTCAATTCTTGCTTAGATGGTTTTAGAGAAAGGTATGAAAGAAGAATTTTATTAGCTGGAGTTTTTCAAAAAAAATTAAAAGAGCTTGGTTTTTCTGTTCAGGAGGGCAAAGATAATATGTTTACATTTTTGTCTGCTTTGGTTCCTGATAGGATTGATAGAGACATATTGTTTGATAATTTAAGAAAAGAAGGAATATGTTGTTTTAGGATGTGGCATAGACCTATTATTGTTGATGAAGATGAATATCCTATTAGCTTCTACTTGTCTAAAAATATTCTTAATTTTCCTTTACAGGATTGGTATAAGGAGAGCGATATAGATGATATGGTTAAGAAAATAGATAGTGCTTTAAAAGGAATGAGATAATTATATTCTGTATTTTATCAGCTTCTTGCTAATTCTCTTTATTATTGGAGTTGGTATTAATTTCCACAATGTTCTTATCAAGTTTGCTGATCTGAGGAATTTCTTTTTGTCCATCTTTTGATGGGCTCTTTTTATTTTAATAATAGGATACTCTTTCCCTCTCCATCCCCTTTTAAATGTTGCTAGGCTTGATTTTCTTGGAGCAGCGCCAAAGTCAAATACTTTTTCTTTTCCTGCTTCATTTTTTAATTTATTCCAAAGAAGAAGATAATTAGATCCTATATTTCTGTATTTATGATCTATTGCTCCAAAAAGATAGTGAATTATATTATTGTAGTTGAGGAATAGATCTCCTGATATTATCTTGTTTTTGTATTTTGCTATCCATATTTCTGTTTCTGGTTGTTTGTAGAGATGGGAAAATATGAAAAATGGATAAGGTATTGTTTTCCTGTGTTTTAGATTTTTTACATACAGATCGTAGAATTTCTTTAATTCTTTTTGGCTTTCACACTTCTTTATTTCTATATCTTTCTTTTTTGCATCTCTTATTGAGTGTTTTAGTGTTTTTCTAAAAGAAGAAAGAAGCTCTTCTTTGTTTTTTCCTTTTAGATCCAGCATATATGTTATCATTTCTGGTTTTGTTTTTTGAGGTGGCTGGTCTATGGATATATTTATTTTTGGGTGAATTTTAATTTCAATATCTTTAAATTCCTTTATATCTTTATTGAATTCTTTAAATGATATTTTTTCTTTTAATATTAGTGGGCCTCCGTATTCGCAAAAAGGAAGAGATATTCTTTGATTCCCTATTTTAGCAAAAGGGATTATTGCCTCTTTTTTGTATAAATAATATTCAAAGTCAATCCAGTTGAATTTGCTTTTTAGAAAATCATGCCATTCTGTTTT
>WJLL01000044.1 GCA_014728535.1 Candidatus Portnoyibacteriota bacterium | reverse complement strand
GGTTAATCCATTGAATGTTGTTGCATGTATGTTTCCTGATACTTCTAGTTTAGAGTCTGGTGTTGTTGTTCCTATTCCTATGTTAGATGAATCTTCATACATTACTGAATTATCTAATGTACTGCTTCCTGACCATTTGGTAATATAGTTGTTTGTTCCTGTTCCTGTTAATGCTCCTGTTCCTGCTGTTGTTAGATCTACCCATCCTGAACCATTGTAGTACCATAGTGAATCATCTTGGTCACTACTGAATAATCTTCCTGTATTTGTTGATGGTGTAGATATTTGGCCGAAGTCTAAGTAATTATTTAATGTTAATACTCCTGATACTGAAGCAGTGCCATCTACAGATAGTTTATAGCCTGGATTTGTTGTTCCTATTCCTATGTTTCCTGAAGAATCATCTACAAACAGATCTCCTTCTGATACATTTAAATCTTGTGATATGTTAACTGGCCCTATAAATGATGCTGTTCCTGTTCCTCCAAATTGATATGATTCTGATCCTGTGTTTACATAAAATATTCCATCTCCCACTTCAAAGTCTTCTGATACTGATGCTGTGTTGTATGTAATTGATCCTCCTGTTATGTTGCCGCTTACATTCAAATCTCCCCCTATGTCTAAGTTTCCTGATATAGATGCTGAATTGTCCAACCATGTCCTTCCATCTACTTCTAAATCTCCTGATATTAATAAATCACTTGCATCTATTAGGCCGTGGGATGTTGTTGCTGTACCAAATCTTGAATAAGAAGTGCTTGTTGTTGTTCCTACTTGTATTGTTCTATTTATAATCACATCTTGAGATATATTTGCTGTTCCTTGAATGTCTAATTCTGTTGTTGGACTTATTGTTCCTATTCCTACATAATCATTTGTTGAGTCTATATATAGAGTATCTTCGTCCACATATAGGTCGCTGAATAGCTTTGTTGGCCCCGATACTGTTAAATCATCTGACACTGATGCATGTTCTACGGAAATACTTCTTAGATTCATTAAATTTCCTCCTTCTAGTGTTGCTGTTCCGTCTGATATTGATCCTCCTATTATTGATCCTAATACTGTTAGATTCTTTTTCATGTCTACATTTTCATTGAAATCAACTTCATTGTTTACTGTATCAAATCCTGCTACTTGTGCAGCTTCTTCGTAGTAGTAGTTGTTTTCTACTACTCTAATGTTTTCTAATCTTTCATCCATTTCATCTAATCTTCTGTTTACTACCATCAGGATTTCGTTTTTTAAATCATCTACTCCCGTTATTTCTGTGGGTACTTGTCCTGGCGCTTCATTTATTGTTATGTATTGATTTATGTTTTTTGTTTCATGAACAACCACATCTTGTTTTGGTGTTTCTATTGATTTAACTTCATCTCTCAATGTGTTTATTTGCTGACTAATTCCTCTTAGCATGTCCATTTGCTCTGTGTCTTCTTCGCCTGCAAACATATTCTTAATTCCTTTAGGAATATCTGCAATAGTTTTTCCTATTGAAGAAAAGAAGTTGCCTATTCCTTTGACTATTTTTGTATCCCCTATTGCTGAGCATGTATTGCCAATAAATTTGCCAGAAATATTTATTGTGTTTATAGCAAAGTGTCCCCAGTTAGTTAGTAATGCATCTGCTATTTGCGCAGTTTGTGTTGTTGTTAGTCCTGGCTCTCGAATGACAAAAAGAAGTGTTTTATTAATATTTTTAGCAGGTGTTGATGCTTTGATTTTGACTGCTCTTTGATCAACAGAAGCGGATTGTTTCTCTATAACATCAAAAGCCAAAGATCCTTCTGGGTCTTTGGCTTTTATTATTTTAAGATATGCGTCTTTTATTTTTTTAATTTTGTTGTTTATTTCCTGGCCATTTTCTTTTACTGGTTTATTGATAGAAATTGATCCTTCTTTTGCATAAACATAAACAGCGCTAATAAAAGAAAATATTAGCAAAGCTATTGTTGCAGTTATTAATGCCTTTTTTATTTTAGGAGCAAACCTTTGTTTAAATAATCTAGAAAATGGAACTCTTGTTTTTTCTTCTTTTTCTACAGATCTTGCATATTCTTCTAGCCATGAAAAAGTAGTAAACCATTTACCCTCTCTTTTTTCCGCCTTTAATTTTCCTTGCCTTGCCATAAGGCTTAGATGTCTTGTTGTGCAACCATACGCCTTTGCAGCGCTAGAAAGAGGTATGCGTCTTTCTTCTTCTTTTTTGTCCGTTATTTTTTTAGGAGCTGTTTTAAATTTTTTTACATAATTATCCAGCCATTTTTTTGTAGTTAGCCAACCGTCTTCTTTCTTTTCCGCCTTTAATTTTCCTTGTCTTGCCATTAAGCTTAGGTGTCTTGTTGTATATCCGGAGATTACTGCTGCCTCTGACAGTGGAATTAGTTTTTCCTCTTTTTTGCTTGGACTATATTCCTCCAGCCATTCTTTTGTTGTCATCCAATTTCTTCCAATCTTAACTGCTTTTAATTTTCCTTGTCTTGCCATTAGGCTTAAGTGTCTTGCAGTACAACCATAAATCTCTGCTGCCTCCTGCAGAGAAATAAAATTTATTTGATTTTCAGTTTTTCTTCTTTTTCGCGCCATATTACTTGCTTTGCTTGAAATATGTCATATTACATGCGTATTATAGAGTAATATTTCGATGTTTAGTATTATTTATTACTATATCTATTATAGCACAAAAAAATGCTGTCAATATTTTTTCTTGTGGATAATTTTTGGATTATTTTTCTTTAATTTTTTCTTCTTTTTTTTATAGAAATATTCTGTTTTAATATTTTTAAAAACCCTCTTCTCTTGAAGGGAGAGAAGGGGGTTTTAGGTAGGTAAAATAGTATTAAAAAATATAGAATTTAGTAGATTTTTTTATGTTTTTTTTTATGGCAATTACATCAATCAAGTCCAAGACAAATGATCATAATTAGTTTTGAGCTCATGAGGCCTATTTTATTTTCCATTTATCCCCATTTTTAGTAAGTTTTCACCAATTTATACACAAAAATTACATTTTATTTTTATATATTTTAACTTCATTTTATTAATGTTTAATAATATTTATTAATGTTTATATATTTACTGTTTTTTTTACTTATAAAAATATTAATTTCTCTGTTTTTTAATTGCCTCTTATTTAGCCCTGTAACAGATTTTGGTTCTTTTTATAGTAATATCTACGCTTTATATACTATCTCTTTTCTAAGAAGCTTTTAATGCTATATATAACAAAAAGAGATTGCTTTTCTATGAAACAATATCCATGTTTAATATATTCTTTTTATGTTGTTTAATTTTATAAAGATGAAACTACCGTAGATATGAATCCCAAGACAAACATGCCTATTATAATCCACCCAATTATTGGCCATATTTTTATGCTATAAATAGGCCTTTGATTGCCCTCTTTCTTTGCTTTTCTAAATATTAAAACTATAGCGCTTCCTTCTATTGCGCCCATTAAAGATCCTAATAAAACAATAGCAGGAACAAAGTTTCTAAAGCCTAATATAAAAAGTAAAAGAGGCACTAGGCATACTAAAAACCAGGCCATGTCCTTCTTTATTTTAAAGTCATATCTAAACGTTGATTTTAAAGAAATTCCTAAGACAAAAAAAGATGTTATTGTTGCCAAAAAACCAAAAATAGCACCAATAAAAATTACCTTATCTCCTAATATTCCAGACAGCCCTATAATCGATTCTGGAGAGGTTTCTGTTCCTGTCATTCCAATGACTGACCACATAAAAATTATGTAAAGTACGGCCGGAATTAATGTTCCTAAAAGTATCGCTTTTTTGTATTTCTTTCTGTTTTTTCCAGAAAAAAAATCTTTTATTTCAGGTATCGCCGCTATCCCCGCCAGAGAGTATAATATCGCTCCATAAGGAATAAAAAAGTTTTTAATGTTCGTATGGTTTAGATTGGAAATATCTATATGAGGAATGCCTATGAAAAGAAAAAGCAGAACTATAAATATTAAAAAAAGACTCATTACAAAGTCTAATTCTGCTATTAGTTTTATACCGCAGTATATAACAATTGCTCCTATGATAAAGAACATTAGACTAAAAAAATCAAGAGAAAAATTTGTAAAAGAAAAAATTGTTTTTAAAAATGTTCCTCCTACTATCATGTAGACTAAAAG
This sequence comes from Candidatus Portnoyibacteriota bacterium, assembly GCA_014728535.1. Classification (GTDB taxonomy): domain Bacteria; phylum Patescibacteriota; class Minisyncoccia; order RBG-13-40-8-A; family RBG-13-40-8-A; genus WJLL01. The sequence goes on along the minus strand of WJLL01000044.1, from coordinate 1,256 downwards.
CGATCCATAGAAGCCAATGATAACAGAAAAGCTTACTATTCTTTTACCCCACTTCCCCAAGTACTTCTCTGCATATCCTACTAGTCTATGTTTTTCTTTTGTTCTGCTGACTATTTCTCCATAAAAAAGATGAACAATAGCCATTACAATAGCAAGAAAAATTAGAAATATTGCAGCAAGATAAAATCCTGTTTTAGACCCTGCATAGGGAAGGCTGAACATTCCTACTCCTACTATTGTGCTAACCAATACAGCAGTAGCAAATATAAATTTCTTCATATTTTTTTAAATAAATATATAGCCCAAATAGCAAACAGGTTCTTGCTGCTTTTGCTTTGGGCCTTTTTATTTAAATATTAAATTTTGTAAACCTCGTCTCCTTCTCTGACTCTCTTTTTTACCTTCATTCCTACATCATCTCCTTTCTTTGCTTTTTCTACATCCTTGTGATCAACTTGCATTGATTTAACTGGCTGTTCAAAGTCAGTAGTTGCTCCCTTTATATGTATCTTGTCTCCTACTTCTAGAGTTTTCTTTTTTATCTTAACAACAGCTACTTTTATCTTGGCAAAGTAGTGAGTAATTTCTCCTATTAATTCTTCTTTTGTTTCTTTCTTTGGCATAAGAAATATATATTAATTTTTAAGATCTATTTTTTTCTTGATCTATTTTTTTTACAACCTTCTCAACCAGTTTTTTGGGGTCTGTGTCATATACAATCTTGCCGCTTCCCCTGTGTGCTTCTTTTACAATTTCTTTGACCATGTCTGCAGTGCCTCCTGTTTCTAGCAGGATGCCTATTGGCTTTTTGTCTTCAAAGGCAATTGTAAATTCATTCAATGTTCCCATCCTTCCGCAAATAACAATTACTCCATCTGAAGAACGGGTAAGCAAAAGGTTTCTTCCTGCATATTCAAATCCTGTATATATTACAATATCATGATAGTCTGTTGGCAGTCTGTATGCTCTTTTATGTGATGCCAGAGAGGCTGCAGGAGAAAGACCTATTACTATTCCTCCTTCCTCTTTTGCTCCTATAGCAGACCAGTAAGGGATGCCTGATGTTGCCCCTGTTACCAAGACGCCATTTTGTCTTACTATTTCTTTTCCTACTTCTTTTGCTTTGTCTAGGGCATCTGATTTGCAGTGGCCTGTTTCAGCTGCTCCTGACACAGATATTTTGTATTTCATATGGTATTTTATTAATTATCTTATATCTCTTCTTAGAATAGCACATAGAGGGCAATGATATCAAT
>WJLL01000043.1 GCA_014728535.1 Candidatus Portnoyibacteriota bacterium | reverse complement strand
GTTGTTTAGTGTCTTTTTAAGACACTTTTCTGCTTAAAAATAATTTTGAATAAATAAAATAAAATATAAAATAAAAAAGCCCGCCTCGGTTTTCTGAGACGGGCCAGGCAAAATAGCCTTTAAGGACTACAAGGATCACAGCTACCACCTGTAGTGGGACCACAATTCCCATATTCGGGATTGCAGGGACCAGAGTCCTTGCGGTCCTCTTGTGGAGTGACTTTTTGAAGTTCCATGCTCCACCTCCATAATTAAGAATTCTTCCAAACACCCAAATAGGGATCATAAAAACAATTAGATGGCTTGGCATAAATATTTCCATCAGATTCTTTTCTTGCTTTTGGACGACAATCAAAACAACAATAACGATACTCACAATCTTTACAGGTCTCAACAGAGTCTTTGTTAAGATTACGAATTTCTTCATTTCTTTTGCTTGAGAGAATTTCTTGTATTGAAGAATTAAAAACATTACCTAGAACAACCTCCCTTTCCATAACACAAGGAATCACACCTCCATCACTTTTAATACATAAATTTTTTGAAAAACAATTGTGACCGTAAATTGCTCTCTGAAACTTTTCTAATGTACATTTAGGAAATTCAGGCTTAAGTCGTCTTTGCTTTTTAAAAAGCTCAACCGATATCAAGTCTTTACTACAACCATGCCCTATTGGACGAATCGGATCAACCTTAATATTTTTTATCCCAATGCTGCTTAAAAGAGATATTGTTTTACTGATACAATTGTCATTAAGAGAAAGACCAACAATTGCAACTCTGGTTTTAATGTTCTTAGCTGTCATTTTCTTTATATTCTCAATGGTTTTTAAAAAGCTATTGCTTGTTCTAGTTACTTGATCGTGTATTTTAGGGTTCATCCCATAAACAGAGACGGCTATATTTATTTGATTCGATGCAAGAAAGTTAATTTTATCATCATTAAGTAGTGTGGCATTAGTAAAAACTTCTATAAACTCATGGCCAATCTTCTTAGATATAAGAATCAGCTTAAAAAGATTTTTGTAATCTAAAAATGGCTCACCGCCAATAAACTGCAATCTTCTGCAACCCAATTCATATGCTTGTTTTATTACATTAGTCCAATCTTTTTGCTTCATTCTGTTTTTTTCAAAAACAACAGGATTGTTTCCTAAATAACAATGAACACATCTTTGATTACATCTTGCAGTAATTTCTAGCCAAATAAACTCTAAGGGTGAAGGTTCTTCAATTTTAATCTTGCTAACAGATTCATCTTTTTTAAGAAAACGACCTATGCCCTCTTTGACTAAATTCTCAATATAGGATTTTGCTTTATGTTGAAAATCATGATTTTTTAATGCAAAAATATGTTCTAAGGGTTCTCTAGATTCACATCTTTCAATTAATTCAACACTCTCCTCGTCAATAGAATAAACATCGCCTGTTTTCAGCTTATAAATAGCCCCTCTTTTTGCGCCCTTAACTAAAAAACAGTCTTCATTTAAAGAAAATATATTATTGTTCTTCATTTCAATTTCTCCCCTAAAATAGTTTTGAAAGTACTAATATTAAGATAATAAATTTATATGAGATTGTCAATAATTTAAAGCAATATAAGTACGTTTTTAGTGACTTTTTCAGAATACTGTTATTGCTACGACATGTATGAATAAGTATATTTAAATTTAAATTAACTTTACAAAGATAGTGAAAAAATATAGAATAATAATATATGAATATTGAATTTAAAATTAATAAATTTTCATTGATTCAATCAGCCATTAAGTCTGGTGAGCTAGAAAAGGTAAACAGGCTGCTTTGGAAAGATTTTTGCAATGAACCAGCCTTTTACTTTTTAAATCCAAAACACTTGGATTGGTCATTAGAAGAAATTTTTATACAATCAGAAAAAGAAGGCTTTAAAGAAAGATTTTTAAAGCTAGCTGAAAATTTAGAAAAGATATTGAAAGAAGCATCGAAATCAAATAAATTTAAAAAAATTTTATCTGAAACAGAAAGATATAAAAAACTAGTAGAAGGTCAATGGAACGACAATAAAGAATTAGTTTTAAGTTTTTTTAAAAATGAACTTGGTTTAAAGATTCCTAATTATACAATTACAGTCTTTGTTTTCCCTCCAGAGTTTTGCAAGGGCAGAATGAATCCTGATAAAAAATATATTTTATGGGGACATAAAGAAGATTGGGAAAATTATTCTACCGTATATCTTGCTCACGAAATTTTGCATATTCTTGTTGATAAAAATTGTAAAAATAAAAATTTAATGCATGCAATTATTGAGTTGGCAACTGATAATGAATTGCGAATTAGATTAAATAAAGAAGGTAGATATTTTAAAGAAGGAAAGCTTAAGGTTGGTCATCAACACTTAAAAAAGATAGAGAAAAAAATCTTTCCTCAGTGGAAAAAATATTTAAAAAAACCAGGAAATAAAAATATATTTATACTAGAAAAAGAAATAAAAAAATTAAAATATAAAATATAAAAACCAGATAAGCTTTTCAAATCAAGAAATTAAAAAACTACAGTAAAAATGCTGTAGTTTTTATTATAAAGCGGGGCTGAATTAGACATGCCTCGAACCTTGGATAATCTATTTAACACACTTTTGAACTATTTCTTACGCTACCCTAC
>WJLL01000042.1 GCA_014728535.1 Candidatus Portnoyibacteriota bacterium | reverse complement strand
TCTTTTTTTTTTAATCCCATACTCCCATTATATCACAAAAAAATTTGCTTAATCACACGAAAGCCTGTATAATGAATTTATGAACCAAGAAAAAGACAAAAGTCCAATACTAAAACATTGGCTTAATTTTACTTGGGAGATTTTGAAAATAGTAATTATCTCCCTGGCCATTGTTATTCCAATAAGATATTTTCTTATTCAACCATTTTTTGTAAAAGGAGCATCAATGGATCCAACATTTCTTGATGGAGACTATTTAATTATAGATGAAATAAGCTATAGATTTACTGAGCCTGAAAGAGGAGATGTCATTATTTTCAAATATCCTCTAGACACATCTCAATTCTTTATAAAAAGGATAATCGGCCTTCCTGGAGAAACAGTAAGAATAGAAAATGGCAGAGTCCACATAAATAGCGAAGAACTAGAAGAGGAAATAATATTGGATGAATCTGAGTATTTATCAAATACAAAAACCCCAGGAAATATAGAAATAAGACTAGAGGAAGATGAATATTTTGTATTAGGAGACAATAGAAGAGCAAGCTCAGACTCAAGAAAGTGGGGAGAATTAGAAGAGTCATATATAATTGGCAAGGCCTGGATAAGAGCTTGGCCGATTAATAGATTAGAAATAATAGAATAAAAACATGCCTAGAAAAAAACAAACAAAAAGAGGTAGGCCCAAGAAACAAACAAAAAGAACTAAGCCCAAAAAAACAAGAGGCAGACCAAAAAAATCAAAAAGAGGTAGGCCTAGCAAACCAAAAAAACCAAAAATAAAGAAGATAAGCGTGCAGTCTCCAAAGGGCACGCACGATATTTTGCCTGAAAATCAGAAATACTGGATAAAAATGAGAAAAACAATAAACAATGTAGCAGAAGAATATGGATTTAAAAGAATAGATACTCCTATCTTTGAAGATGTAAACCTGTATATCAAAGGAACAGGCCAAAGCACAGACATAATACAAAAAGAAATATATACCTTTAAAACAAAAGGAGGAGATGCATATGCTTTAAGGCCAGAATTTACTCCAGGAATAGTAAGATCATATATTGAACATGGAATGAAAAAGAGGCCACAACCTGTAAAATTATACACTCTAGGCCCAGTATTTAGGCACGATAAGCCACAGGCAGGAAGATATAGGCAATTCTATCAATTTAATTTTGAATCAATTGGAGACCAGAGCAGCTTGAGTGATGTCCAAATCATACAAGCATTTATACATATATTAAAAAGATTGAAGATAAAGAACTTTACTTTATACATAAACAGCATTGGCTGCCCAATATGCGCTCCTGAATACAAAAAAGCATTAGTCCAATATTATAGGAAGCATAGAAATGATATTTGCGTTGATTGCAAAAAAAGATTAAAAGAAAATCCACTAAGACTATTAGACTGCAAAAAAACAAAATGCAAAAACATAATACCAGAAGCACCGCAAGTAGTAGACTTTTTATGTGATGAATGCAAAGAACACTTCAAAGAAACACTAGAACTCTTAGATGAATTAGAAATATCATATATCCTAGACCCTCTAATGGTAAGGGGATTAGACTATTATACAAAAACAGTATTTGAAATATGGGAAGGAGATCAGAAGTCTGAAATAGGAGCTCTAGTAGGAGGAGGAAGATATGATAATCTAGTAGAAATGTTTGGAGGAAAACCAACCCCAGCTGTAGGAGCAGCTGCAGGATTTGAAAGAATAATATCAATAATCAAAAAGCAAGATATAAAAGTAAGAGAAAAAAAGAAACCAGAAATATTTATGGTCCAGCTAGGAGAAATGGGAAAAAGAAGAAGCTTAAAATTATTTGAAGAATTTAGAAAAAAAGGAATAAGGGTAGGAGAGGCATTCAGTAAAGACAGCATGAAATCGCAATTAAAAGCAGCTGATAAAAGAAAAGCAAAAATAGCTTTAATCATTGGTCAAAAAGAAGCAATAGAAGAAAATGTAATATTAAGAGACATGACATCAGGCAACCAAGAAGTTATCCCCATGAATAAAATTATGAAAGAAGTTAAAAAAAGATTAAAATAAATATGAGCGATTGCATATTTTGTGACATAATAAATAAAGAATCGCCAGCAGATGTTGTCTATGAAGACAATAAATTCATTGTATTTAAAGACATAAAACCATCTGCCCCAGTCCATCTACTCCTTGTTCCAAAAGAACACATACCATCAATAAATTATTTAACAGAAGAACACAAAGAAATGATGGGAGAATTAATTCTTTTAGCAAAAAAAATAGCAAAAGAACAAGGAATAGAAGAAGGATACAAGTTAGCTTTTAATACTGGTCGAAAAGGAGGACAATTAGTGGATCACATTCATCTACATTTGATGGGTGGATGGGAATAAAAAGTAAACAACATAAAAAATGAAAGTAGAAAGAAAACAAAGAGAAAATACATCTTCCATGTTAAGACGCTTTACTAAAAAAGTTAAAAGAAGCGGCATTCTTTTAGATGTAAAAAAGTCTCAAACAAGAGAAAAAGAACAAAGCAGAACAGAAAGAAGAAAGAAAGCATTGGAAAGAAACAGAAGAAGAAAAGAAAAAACGAGACTAAAAAAACAAGGAAGAGCTTAATTCTTAACAAAACAAAAACATGAATTTAAAAGAAAAAATAAGCAGTGATGTCAAAGAAGCAATGAAGAAGAAAGATGAATTAACCCTAACAACACTTAGAGGGGTTCTTTCTTCTATTAAAAACAAAGAAATAGATAAAAAAGAAGAATTAAACGAAGAAGAAGCATTAGAAGTATTAATGAGCGAAGCAAAAAAAAGAAAAGACTCAATACAAGAATTTAAAAAAGGAAATAGGCCAGACCTAGTAGAAAAAGAAGAAAAAGAATTAGAAATATTAAAAGAGTATCTGCCAGAACAATTAAGCGAAGAACAAATAAAGGAAGAAGCAAAAAAAACAATAGAAGAAGTAAATGCAGTAGGCCCCCAAGACACAGGAAAAGTGATGGGAGCCTTAATGCCAAAATTAAAAGGAAAAGCTGATGGAAATCTAGTAAGCAAAACAGTTCAAGATTTATTAAAAGGAAATTAATGATTGAAATAAACAACCTTACAAAAACAAAAATAGATGAGGAATATATAAGGGGAATAGCAAAAAAAACAATAGAAGAAGTAAATTTAAAAAAAGAAGAAATAAGCATTGCATTTGTAGGAAAGGAAAAAATAACAGAATTAAATAAAAAACATAGAAATAGAAACCATCCTACAGACGTACTTGCATTTGATTATGGAGAAATAATCATTTGCATAGATCAAGCAGAAAAACAAGCAAAAGAAAACAAGCATTCATTAAAAAAAGAACTGGCAATACTAATAATACACGGAATGCTTCATATAGCAGGATATGAAGATGAAACAGAAAAAGAATACAATCAAATGCATAAAAAACAAAAAGAGATAATAAAAAAAATAATATAAAATAAAGTGGGGAAACAAAACATCATCGTAGGCCTAGATGTAGGCACAAGTAAAGTAAGAGTAGTAGTGGCCTCTATAAAAAGGAAAGAAGACATAAAACCAAGAATCATCGGAGTTGGTGAAAGTGACTCTATGGGAATGAGAAAAGGAACAGTGGTAGACATAGATGAAATGACAAAAAGCATAAAAAGAGCAGTAGAGCAAGCAGAAAGATCAAGTGGAGTATCAATAGAAAAAGCATATGTAAGCATAGGCGGAAGCCACATCAGGGCTAGAAAAAGTAAAGGAACAGTAGCTGTATCAAGAGCAGACGAAGAAGTGTCTGAAGATGACATTAAAAGAGCAATAGACAATGCCTCTGCTATTTCTTTAGACAGAAACAGAGAAGTAATGAATGTAATGTACAGAGAATTTACAATTGATGATCAGCAAGGAATACAAGATCCAAGAGGAATGAATGGAGTAAAGCTGGAAGTAGACACCATCCTAGTAGAAGGATTAAGTCCACATATTAAAAATCTAAGAAAATGCTTATCAAATGCAGGGATTGAGATAGAAAGCCTGGTCTTGGATGTATTAGCTGCATCTCAATCAGTAATAACAAGAAGACAAAAAGAATTGGGGGTATTAGTCTTAGATCTAGGAGGAGGAACAGCAGGAATGGTAGTATATGAAGAAAGAAAACTCCTTCACATACATATCCTTCCAGTAGGATCTTCACATATCACAAATGATATTGCCATAGGCCTAAAAAGCAGCATAGATGTAGCAGAAAAAGTAAAACTAGAATATGGCTCATGCCTGCCAGATGAAATGAAAAAGAAAGACACCATTGATCTTTCAGAGATAGATGAAAAAGAAGAAGGGGTAGTGAGCAGAAAAGAGATAGCTCAAATAATAGAAGCAAGAATGGAAGAAATATTTAGCATGATCAATGATGAGCTAAAGAAAATAGACAGACAGAAGCTTCTTCCTTCAGGGGTAATATTAGTAGGAGGAGGATCAAAGATACCAGGAATAATTGATATGGCAAAGGAAAAACTAAATCTCCCTGCTCAAATAGGATACCCTCAAGAACTAGAAGGATTATCAGACAAAGTAGATGATCCAGCATATGCAACAGCAGTAGGATTAATATTCTGGGCAATGGACCTCGAAGACGGAAAAGAAGAAGGAAAACTATTTCCTGGAAAGATGTCTTCAAGGAATGGAACTGTAAACAAGATAAAGGATTGGTTTAGGAGCATGATTCCTTGACTATAATAAAAAAATAGGATAGCATAAAAGCTCACAAACTAAACAATAATATATGCCTCAAATAAAACCAGACATTGAAACATTTGCACACATAAAGGTAATCGGCGTTGGCGGCGGCGGCGGTAATGCTATTGGAAGAATGATCTCCTGTGGAATAAAGGGAGTGAAATTTGCTGCAGTAAACACAGATGTCCAGGCATTGCATAACAGTAAAGCCAAAGAAAAAATACATATAGGAAAGGTATCAACCAGAGGACTAGGAGCAGGAATGAACCCGGAAGTAGGAAGGCAGGCAGCAGAAGAAAACAGAGAAGAAATACAAGAATCAATAAAAGGAGCCGACATGGTCTTTATAACCTGCGGAATGGGAGGAGGAACAGGAACAGGATCTGCTCCATTAATAGCTGAAATAGCTCAAGAATCAGGAGCATTAACAGTTGCAGTAGTAACAAAGCCTTTTGCTTTTGAAGGCCCACAAAGAACAAGAATAGCAGAAGAAGGATTAATGGAATTAAGAAAAAATGTAGATACTTTAATCGTAATTCCAAATGACAGATTATTGAATATAATAGATAAAAAGATCAGTCTTTTAAATGCATTTGAGATAGTAGATGATGTATTAAGGCAAGCAGTCCAAGGTATTTCAGATCTAATTGTTTATCCAGGAATAATTAATCTTGACTTTGCTGATATTAAAACAATTATGGAAAATGCAGGCCCAGCCATTATGGGCATAGGAAGAGCAACGGGGGAGAATAGAGCAATAGAAGCAGCAAAAGCTGCTGTCAGTTCGCCTCTGTTAGAATTCTCAATAGAAGGAGCAAAAGGAATATTATTTAATGTAAGCGGAGGATCAGATATGGGAATGATGGAAATAAGCGAAGCAGCCCAAGCAATAACAGAATCAGCTGATCCAGATGCAAAAGTAATATTCGGCGCTGTTCTAGATGAAAAAGCCAAGAAAGGAGAAATTAAAATTACCGTAATAGCAACAGGATTTGGAGAAAGTCTAAAAAAACAAATGGGTCAATTATCAATAGAAGAAAACAAAAAAACACCCAAAGACATAGAAAGAACAAAGCCAAAACAATCAGAAAAAGAAGAAACAAATGGAGCAACACAATATAAAAGCCCATTAGCAAACGAAGAAGAGAACGATGAATGGGATGTGCCAGCTTTTATACGAAAAAAAATGAAATAAAGGAAAAATAAAAACCAAAATGCCTCTAGGGGCATTTTTTTAATTCCACCACTTGACAGCAAATATCAGCACGATATAATGAAATTAGCAGTCTAAACAAAAGAGTGCTAAAATAAATTAAGACATATATAACAATGAGACTAGATAAATTCACAACAAAAGCTCAAGAAGCACTGCAGGCCGCTCATGGCATTGCCAATGAAAAAGGCCAGCAGCAAATTGATTCTTTGCATCTATTAATGGCTTTAATAAATCAGCCAGAATCTTTGGTATGGGGAATTTTAGAAAACCTAAGTGTAAATAAAAACAAGATAATGAAAGAAATAAGTGAAGAAATGACAAAAATACCAAAAATGAATATAGCAGGAGCTAATGTAATGCAAGCATATCTAAGCCAAGACATGGGAAGAATGATAGAACAATCATTCAAGGAAGCAGAGAAAATGAAAGATGAGTTTATATCAACAGAACACTTTCTCTTGTCTATGCTAACTGTGCCAAATAGGGCAAAAAATATATTAGAATCAAATAATGTAAACTACGAAAGTGCATTAAGAATACTATCTGAAGTAAGAGGAGGAGAACAAATAACAGACACAGAACCAGAAGCAAAATATCAAGTATTAAAGAAATACGCTAGAAATCTAACAGAACAAGCAAAAAAAGAAAAACTAGACCCTGTAATAGGAAGAGACAATGAAATCAGAAGACTAATGCAAGTGTTAAGCAGAAGAACAAAAAATAACCCAGTGCTAATAGGAGAGGCAGGAACAGGAAAAACGGCTATTGCTGAAGGCCTAGCTCAAAGAATAGTAGACGGAGATGTGCCAGAAGGGCTAAAAGACAAAGAACTAATAGCATTAGATCTAGGATCTTTGGTAGCAGGAACAAAATTCAGAGGAGAATTTGAAAACAGATTCAAGGCTGTTTTAAGAGAAATAAGCCGCTCTAATGGCAAGTTTATCCTATTTATTGATGAATTGCACACGCTAGTAGGCGCAGGCGCTGCAGAAGGCGCTATAGACGCCTCTAACATGCTTAAACCAGCATTAGCAAGAGGAGAATTGCATGCAATAGGAGCTACAACCCTAAAAGAATATCAAAAATACATTGAAAAAGACGCAGCTCTAGAAAGAAGATTCCAGCCAATATTTGTAAAAGAACCAACAACAGAAAATGCTATTGCTATGCTTAGAGGAATAAAAGATAAATACGAAGTCCATCATGGAGTAAGAATAACAGACCCAGCAATAGTAGCTGCAGTAAATTTATCAAGCAGATATATTACAGATAGATTTCTCCCAGACAAAGCAGTGGATTTAATGGACGAAGCTGCTTCAGCTTTAAGAATGGAAATAGATAGCATGCCTATAGAACTAGACCAAATGAAAAGAAAACAAATGAAGCTAGAAATAGAAGTCAGGGCATTAAAAAAAGAAAAAGATCCTGATTCAAAAGAAAGAAGAAGAGCTATAAAAAGAGAAATAGCTGAATTAAAAGAAAAAACAAAAGAATTAGAAATACAGTGGAGGGCAGAAAAAAATATAATATCCAAGATAAGAGAATCACAAAAAGAAATAGAAAAATTAAAAGGACAAGCAGATATTTCTGAAAGAAAAGGTGATCTGCAAAAAGCAGCAGAAATTAGGTATGGTCAAATACCAACCCTAAAGAAAGAAATAAAGGATCATCAAAAGAAACTAGCTCAAACACAAAAAAACAGACAAATACTAAAAGAAGAAGTAACAGCAGAAGATGTAGCGAGGGTAGTATCAAGATGGACAGGAATACCAGTATATAAAATGCTTGAAGCAGAAACATCAAAACTATCAAGGATGGAAAATGAAATATCAAAGAAGATTATTGGCCAAGAAGAAGCAATATCAACCATATCTAATGCAATAAGGAGAAGCAGGGCAGGAATAGCAGAAGAAAACAAACCCATTGGTTCTTTTATGTTTATGGGACCAACAGGAGTTGGTAAAACAGAATTAGCTCTAGCTTTAGCTCAATTTATGTTTAATGATGAAAATGCCATTATCAGACTAGATATGTCTGAATATATGGAAAGGCATACAGTGTCAAAGATGATAGGATCTCCTCCTGGCTATGTAGGCCATGAAGAAGGAGGCCAACTAACAGAACTAGTAAGAAGAAGACCATATAGTGTAATCTTATTTGATGAAATTGAAAAAGCTCATCCAGAAGTATTTAATATCTTGCTACAAATCTTAGACAGAGGAAGATTAACAGACGCTAAAGGAAGATTGGTTGATTTTAAAAATGCAATAATAATATTGACTTCAAATATAGGGAGTGAGCATCTGCAAAAAATGGCAGAATTTGGCTTTACTCATAAAAAAGACCAAAGAAAGAAAAAGAAAGAAGAAACAAGAGAAAAGATAATGAATGCATTAAAGAAGCAGTTTAGACCAGAATTTCTTAACAGATTAGATGATATAATAATCTTTGATAGCCTAACTCCTGAAAATGTAAGAAAGATAGTTGATCTTCAAATCAATGAAGTAGAAAAAAGACTACAAGACAAGAAAATAAAGATTAGCGTATCTGTTGCTGCAAAAAGATTATTAGCCAAAAAAGGATTTGATCCTGATTTTGGAGCAAGGCCATTGAAAAGAACAATCCAACACATGGTATTGGATCCATTAGCAAAGATGATGGTTGACGGAGAAGTGAAAGAAGGATCTAATGTCAAAGTAGATGAAAAGAATGGAAAGATAACAGCAAGGGCAGTAGAAAGAATAAGAAGAAAGAAAAAGAAGGTAAGAGTATAAAAAACAAAGCAGGCGCATCAGCGCCTGTTTTTACTATTGACAGAACTTTATTTAAATTAAATCTATTTATTTCATAATAT